>JBBKWJ010000225.1:0-21284 GCA_037968895.1 Acidimicrobiales bacterium | reverse complement strand
GTCAGGGTTGTGGTTGGCGCGTTAACGATCGTTGTCTTGCCGGCAAAAACGACCTCATAAGAGCCGATCGAGCCGCCGGTCGTGTTCGGAGCCGTCCAAGTAATAGTCACCTTGTCGGCAGCGGAGGTCGCTTGTACGTTGGTCGGCGGTCCGGGAGCAATGGCGACCGTGATCTCCGACTTCGTGGCCGGCGATGATGTTCCTGCCGCGTTGGTCGACGCCACATCAATGCTGTACTGGCCAGACACAGATGTCGAGAGCGTCCAGGTTCCGGCGAGATCAGCACCGCCGATACCAACTTGAGCGTTGCTGGGCTGAGCGGTGGTTACGACCGACCCATCGCCTGCAAGGAGCCGGACACGATATGACTCCGGTGCTGAGGGTCCCGTCATGGTTGGCACAGTGAAATTGACCGTGACCGAGCCGCCTGAAACTGACGGTGTGCCCGTGATGGTCGGTGTTGCCGGCAGGGTCGCTGGCGAAGCCACTGCGATCGTTGTTGGTGACGTACCAGCTGGCGACGAACCAGCGTTGCTGTTCGTTACTACCTGCCCCCTATAGGTACCAGGCGCAAGACCAGCAAAACTGGTCGAACTTCCACCGGCAGCTATGGCCTTCGATGCCGGCGCAACGCCACCATCGGTGGCAACAAGCGACACCGTAAAGCCCGACGTCGTCGAACCGTTCGTCGCACCAGCAGTCCAGCTCACCGTCGCACCGTCAGTACCGACCTTCACAATCCCCACCGTCGGCGCAGCAGGGGCCGAGGCAGTAGGTGCGACGGTGATCGATCCGGCGCTTTGGGCGTAGCCCGAGTTGCCCTGGTCAGAACTCGTGGTTCGAACCCGAGCAAAGTAGGTGCCGGCGGCGAGGCCAGGGATCGATGTTGACGTTGTCGTATTGCCAGCCACGGTCTGAGTATTGACGGCCGCGCCGCCAGCGGTAGCGGACAAGATGACGGTGTGGCCCGTGACATTCGCTCCATTCGTGGCACCGAGGTTCCAGGTGATTGACGCCGTTCCCGCAGTTGGCTGATTGATCGCCACGTTTGTCGGGGCACTGGGAGTGGATGCAGGAGTCGTGGTGGATGCAGTGTTTGAGCCAGATGCCGTGGCATTGTCAGAGTCTGTCGCTGTAATCGTCACCAAATGGCTGGTGCCCGCGGCAAGGCCGGTGAACGTATGCGTTGTTACACCGGCACCAAGTGACACAGGGCTGACGCCGCCAGGGTCAGGAGAGATCGACGCCGTGTAGCCCGTAATCGTCGCTCCATCAGTCGTCGTTGCCGCCGTCCAGTTGACCTGCATCGAGGTGTTGCCAGGGATCAACGTCACCACCGGCGCCGTGACCGTGCCAGCCGCTACCGGACTGGCGAGCACCGAGACGCACAGCGCCAGTGCACTCAAGATGACGAGAACAAGGCGCGAGGCCCGCCGATTCTGTGTTGCCATGACAATTCCTCCACAGGATGTTTGCCGTCCTCTGCCCAGAAGACTCAAAACTCCCTCCATTGATATCGCCAAAATGGCCATATGTCAGGTCGCGGGGCACATCGACCCAAGCAATCTTGCTAGTGGGTCCAGCGCCGCCTGTTAGTCAGAACGCTGGGCCGGGCGGCGCAACCGCGCACCGCAGTTTTCCCTGCAGCTAAGCGAAAGATCACGCGACCGGCAACCGTTGGCGGTCGCAGTTCGTAGAGCGGCCACACCCCGGGTCCACAGCTTGCCGTTCCCAAGCCGGCATGGGCCACGTCGACACGCCACACGGGCGGGCCGCTCCATTCAATCTCGTGCGGATGACGGAGCGAGGCGATGTCGTTTGACCGACCAGGTAGCAGTTGGGTGTGCATGGTGTCATCCCCCTTCGCAACAAGCCACGGCCCTTGCGACTCACCGACGGCGCACCAACGAACCTGAGAATGGTTTCCTGATTCCTGTGGCCTGGCATAGTCGAAGAACGATTGGCCCGGCTGTTCAGTGAAGATGCCAAGCGGAAGATGATCAACCCGGTCGGGGTAGCTCTCGTCGGGACCAGGCCCCGACCACATGAGGCGAGAGGCCGTATTGTCCAGCTGCATCTCGAGTCCAAGTCGCAGAATCGGTGGCTGATCAAGTCCCGACCGGCATTCGAGTTGTAAGGCAAAGTCGCCATCGTCGGCGACCTCCCAGCGGGCGTGGAGCGTCACCTCTGGCGTCAAGTCGAGGAGGAACGACACATAGGGAAACCCATCGATGGTGGTTCCTGTCCGGGGAGCCGAGCGGGCAATCGGCCGGGCATTCGCAAGCCCGGACCGCTCAAAGCGCGATTGCAGCATCTCGTCGCCAAAAGTCGCGGCATCGTTGTCGGTCGGCGACCGGAGCACACCGAACTGGGCCCAAGGAATCTCGATAGCCGAGCCGCCATCGAAGAACGACAGCGGCACGCCTTCGTTGCTGAGGGTGAGCGAAGCCGCACCGGCTCGCAAGAGGCTGGTGCCGTCATCACGCGCCTCGACTGACGCCTTATAGAGGCCACCCGCCCTGGCTGGTTCTTCTCGAACCCGCCTCCCCCTGCTCGCAGCCACCGGAAGGCGTGAGAATCCAAGCCTGCTGCCATCGGCCGAATCTATTGTTACTTCGACGGACAGATGTGGCCCGTCGAGTTCAGTCACATCAAAACCGACGAGAGACGCAGAGCCGCGCTCCCCCGGTGCTACCGGCGGCACCGAGATGACGCCGGTAGCCACAGCGCCATCGACACCGACGACCCGCCAGCTTCCCGTGGCGCCAGCAAGCGAAGTGAATGAGAAACGGTTGAGTAACTCGACGACGCTTTCGGTTGAGCGAAGGCTCATCGCCTTCACCGGTTGATAGACCCACGAAACATGAGCCAGCGCCGGATGTGGTGTTCGATCGGCATCGACAAGCCCATTGCAGTTGAAATTACGATCGTTTGGCTCGTCACCAAAGTCGCCGCCGTAGGCCCAGAACGGTGCACCATCTGACGTTTCGAGCGCAATCCCCTGGTCGACCCAGTCCCAAATGAACCCGCCAGCAAGACGCGGTTCGGTATCAATCAGGTCCCAGTATTCGGCAATTCCGCCGTTCGAGTTGCCCATCGCATGGCTGTATTCGCACATGATTATGGGGCGTTCATCGCCGAGTCGCAGCAACTCATCGAGCTCGATGAAATCGGGATACATCGTACTGATCAGGTCGACCTCGGGGTCGATCTCTGCCGGGTGATAACACACCAGCCTCGACGTATCGAGCTGACGAATCGCATCAGCCATCGCTCGGTGATTCGGGCCCCATCCGGCCTCGTTCCCTAATGACCACGCGATTACGCACGCATGGTTTCGATCACGGTTGACCATCCGGGTTCCTCTGGCGATGAACGCATCCAGAAACTCGTCTTGGTAGGTCGGTGAAAGTGATGGCGTGTAGGTCAGGCCATGGGTTTCGACGTTGGCCTCATCGACGACGTAGAGACCGACGCGGTCACAAAGTGAGTAGAAACGCTCGTCGTTCGGATAGTGAGCCGTTCGGATCGCGTTAATGTTCGAAGCCTTAATCAGCCGCAAGTCGTGTTCGAGATCGTCGTCCGATTGCCAACGACCATTCTGCGGGTCGTGCTCGTGGCGATTGACCCCATACAGCGTGATCGGCGTGTCGTTGACAAGGAGGAGACCACCGTCAATCCGAACCGTCCTCAGGCCGACCTCAACGGTCTCATGGTCGGCTACGTCGCCGCCCACAACCAGTTCGACTAGCAGGGTGTAGAGGTGTGGAAACTCAGCCGACCACGGCTCGGGATTGGGCACCGTCAGGAAATGCTCGTCACCTAAGCCATCGGCTGTTGCGACAACTGTGCCGTCGGAAGCGAACAGAGTGAGGCGCCTGGTCGACGCGAGATCGTCAGACCGCGTCGCCTCCGTGCAACTCGCGACAACGCGCACGCTCGCCTCAGACTCACCCAACGCCACGGTCTCGACGTGTACGTCAGCGAGAGCAACGACCGGGCGGGGGTAGACCCATACAGGCCGATGAAGGCCACCCATCCACCACATGTCTTGGTCTTCAAGCCAACTCGACGCGCTCCAGCGTTGAAGCCGCAGTTCGAGGTCGATCGTGCTTCCTGGCGTCGCGACATCGGTCAGGTCGAACTCGGCCGGGAGCCGGCTATCGGTGCTGGCGCCAACTTCGACTCCATCGACCACGACCTCGAGAAACGACTCGGCGGCACCGACTCGCGCAATGATCCGTTGCCCTGCCCATGTCGCCGGAATCGTGACTGCCTTGCGGTAGACGCCAGGTTCGTCGGCGAGCGACACATGCGGGTACTCACCGATGGCAAACGGGTACTGCACGTTGGTGTAGATAGGAATTCCAAAGCCTTGTAGACACCACGAACCTGGCACCTCGACGGTGCCCGTTTTGTCTTGTGACGGGAAGGTGAAGTCCCACGTCCCGCTGAGGTCTATCGCTCCCGGCGGGACCGCTCTGGTGTGTAGCGGAAGTCGATGCTTGTGCACAAACGAACGATCACGGTGTCGGCCTTCAGGCACTTCATCGTGGTTCATCCAAAGATCCAATCGGTTGCCGGACCGCCGGCGGAGTGTTCACCAGCCCTGAATCGGTTGGCTGCGGCAAGCGCAGCATGGCGCAGTGCGGCTTCAGGGTCAATGTCGTGTTTTCGGGCCCGCTCGACAAGGGCAAGGAGCAGTCGCCCGAAATCGGCTTCGGTGTCGAATGTTGCATCGCGTACCGCGGCGTCGGTCTGTGCGTCGTCGACCACTGAACCGGCTCGGCTTGCCTTCTTCAACACCTTGTCAGCGAGAAGCAGCGCGGGAATGCCAACGGGAATGCCGTCCATGATCGACTCACGAGACTTCTCGATCTTTTTGATGGCCTCCCAATTGGCCACTACGGCGTCGGCGTCGGCTACTTCGACATCGCCAAACACATGCGGGTGGCGAGCTACAAGCTTGTCGTGCACGTTGCGGGCCACATCCGCAATCGTGAACTGACCCGCCTCGGTCGCCAACTCGCTGTGAAACAGGATCTGGAACCACAGGTCGCCGAGTTCTTCCTCGAGGTCGATGTAGGTCTCGGGCTCGTCTGGGTCGAGTTGGTCTATGGCTTCGATGACCTCGTACGCCTCCTCGATCAAATAGCGTCGCAACGATTGATGGGTTTGCTCGCCATCCCATGGGCAGTCGTTACGAAGCCGATGCATGAGATCGACCGTGCGTTGAAGCTCTTGCGCAACCGGGGCCGTGATATGCGGAATGTAGACCGAGGTGAGGTGGTCGGCGTCGAGCGTTCGATCGAGATCGGGCCACTCGACTTCTACGACTCGCTCGTCTGGAGTGCCGATGGCCTGGAGAATGATGGCCTTCTGTTCTGGACCAGCGTCGATAGCCAGCTTGACCTCGGAGAGGACCCAGTTGGCGTGAGTGTGGGCGATCAGTACCGGGCCGCGTTCGCCTGCAGCATCCCGTGCGAACGTATGCCCGTCGACCAGCCGCACAGACTCTTCAACCGGATCGATGCCGAGGCGTGCCCAGATCGAGTCGAGGAACGAGATTGCAGGAAGGATTAGTACGTCGACGTCGGGATCTTCCCGCAAATACCGAACGGTGCGTTCCAAAACCAAGGGCGAACCGGGAACGGCATAGGTGACGCTGGCTCCGTTCTCCGCTGCGGCCTTGAGCGCCTCCGCGATAGCTCGATACACCTCGTCGAAGTTGTCGGCTGTTTCGTACAGATGGTCGAAGGTTTCGGCATCGGGAGCGAGCGAGGCGCTCGGGTGCTGTCGCGTTCGCAGGAAACACCGATCCGCGTCGCGAATCGCCTCTTTGGTTCGCTCTGATACATCACCCAGACCACCTGGTCCGAGGCCGCATACCGTGATCTGATAGCGGCTCATCAGCGGATGCCCGATCTAGCCGGGGATTACGGCGAACGAAGTTGAGTCCCAGACCCCGAGAACTGGATCAACGACAATTTCGGTTCCACTAACGATTTCGGTAATAAGGTTCTGCATCGCCAGTCCTGTGTCTGGCGCAACCATTTCGGTTGTGCGCTCGTAGACCGTGATGATGTGGAATCCGAATTCGGTCTCGACCGGTCCGACGAGTTCGTCGATCTCGGCCGTTTCCATGGCGGCACCAAACTCAGGCACATAGGCAGCGGCGTCGGAGCAACCGAGGTCGCCTCCGTTGGCACCAGATCCAGGATCGGTTGAGAATTCTCCGGCGAGTTCGCCGAAGTCGGCACCGCCTTCGAGTTGGCTCATTAGATCGGTTGCTTCGGCTTCGGTTGTGACCAGGATGTGACGACCGCACTGCATCGTCACTTCGGTCATCTCGGTGTCGCCGGCAAGAAACTCGTCAAGCGTCGTCTGATTCGCGATGAGGCTGGTCAGCATGTCGGTATAGACGCCAATCTCTGCGATAACTTCAGTCGCTGCGGCGTCGGGGTCTGGCTCAGTGACCATTGCCGAGCGCAGGTCGACTTCAAGAATGTCACGCTGCTCGGCGGCCAGGCCCTGGTCGACCGCTAATCCGTTGTCGGCGATGGCGTAGTTAAAGATCTGATCCATGATCATCTGACCAAGCATGTAGCGCTCATCACCGTCGCCGAAGTTGCCTTGGTAGATGTTGGTGACGAACCGATCGCTGTTTGTGACGGCGGCAACGGTGTCGTCGAACTGTTCGCCTGTCACCTCAACGACAGTGCCGTCAGGGAAGGTGAGCGTCGCCGCCGCAACCCCTTCGGTGCGCTCGGTGATTACGATTCCTCCACCTGTTGGGACAGGAAGTACCGGAACGGTCTCTGGCGTTTCGACGATTGTGGCGCTGGCATCTTCGCCGCCGTCGCGTGTAGCGCCACAGGCGCTCGCGATAAGGGCAAGGACAGCAAGGAAAGAGAGCGCACGCGCGCTGCGATGAAGATTCACGGTCAGAAGGCTAGTCCGTATCTGAATCGATACGACGGCGCGTTACTCGCCGCCTTCCCAAGTTGCCCCTGAACGCAGCAGCGAATAGAGGTCGCCTGGCCCTTTCGCTGCGTTTGCCGCGAGCACCTGGTCGTTGATCGCTTGGCCAAAGTCTTGGCGCTCAGCCGCTCGCAATACGCCGAACACGGTCGGCGACTGACGATCCTGTGCCAACTCTGACAGAGCGAACGCCACCGCTGGGTTCGGATTGGTTTCGTCGTGGACGAGTAGAGCATCAATGCCAGAATCGGCAACATCAACGACCCGAGCGACCCCGCGATCGAGAGTGACGCCCTTTGAGCCTTCTGGCCCAAAGCGGATTGGTTCCCCATGAACGAGTTCGATGAACATGTTTTCTCGGGCGCTTCGCTTGGTGATCTGGTCGAATGCGCCATCGTTGAACACGTTGCAGTTCTGGTAGATCTCGACCAAAGACGATCCGTTGTGGGCATTGGCTCGGCGGAACACCTCGATCATGTGCTTACGGTCGAGGTCGTGAGTTCGAGCGATAAAGGAGGCACCGGCACCGGCAGCCAGGCTGAGCGGGCTGAACGGGTGGTCGATTGACCCCATTGGAGTCGACTTAGTGATTTTTCCGACCTCGCTTGTCGGCGAGTACTGCCCCTTTGTCAGACCATATATCTGGTTGTTGAAGAGAAGGATCTTCATGTTCACGTTGCGCCGAAGTGCGTGGATGAGGTGGTTGCCACCGATAGAGAGCATGTCGCCATCACCGCCAACAACCCAAATGTTGAGATCGGGGCGAGCGACGGCAAGGCCAGTTGCAATGGCAGGCGCCCGACCGTGGATGCTGTGCATGCCGTAGGTCGACATGTAATAAGGGAACCTGGCCGCACAACCAATGCCAGACACGAATACCGTGTTTTCACGAGTGATTGTGTTGCCCTCTTCGGCTGCGAGCTCGGCGTGCAAGAACTGCATTGCTGCAAGGATGCCGTAGTCGCCGCAGCCGGGACACCAGCGAACATCTTGGTCAGAGGTCCAGTGGCCGCGCTGTGTTGGGTCGAGGGTTACGTTGCTTTCGACGGTCATGCCGTTGCTCCCGAGTCGTTCTTTGCCGTTGCTCCGCCGATGGCCCGAATAGCCGCCTCAATCTCGCCGCCGGTAAACGGCAGCCCGATCATCTTCGACACCGGTTTGGCGTCGACCAAAAACTCCGCTCGCAGCAGTCGAACCAGTTGGCCCTTATTGAGCTCAGGAACGAGCACGTGCTTGTAACCGCTCAGTACTTCGCCAAGATTTGCGGGGAACGGGTGCACGTGGGTGAGGTGGACACGATCGACCTTGTCACCGACGGCGCGCATGTTGTTGACCGCAGCGACTATGGCGCCGTGGGTAGATCCCCAGCCAACGACCAAGACGTCGGCATCTCCATCTCCGTCGATAACCGCAGGCGGAATATCGTGAGCAATACCGTCGACCTTCGCCTGCCTGAGATCGGTCATCGTGCTGTGGTTTTCTGGGTCGTAGCTGACGTTGCCAGTCCCGTCTGCCTTCTCGAGGCCGCCGACCCGATGTTCGAGGCCCGGCGTGCCAGGAACGGCCCACGGCCGAGCGAGCGTTACTGGGTCACGAAGGTATGGATAGAACACGGCTTCGCCGTTTGCGTCGACCGCGTTTGTCTCGGTTGCAAAGTCGACGCTTATGTCTGGAAGCGAGTCAACATCGGGGAGCTTCCACGGCTCAGCACCGTTGGCCAGATAGCCGTCGGTGAGCAGCATGACGGGAGTGCGGTATTTGAGTGCGATACGCGACGCCTCAATTGCCATGTCGAAACAATTCGACGGGCTATAGGCCGCGACGACAGGGATAGGCGCTTCGCCGTGCCGGCCGTAGATCGCCATCATCAAATCGCTGGCTTCTGTCTTCGTCGGCAAGCCGGTTGATGGGCCACCGCGCTGGACGTCGATGATGACCATTGGTAACTCGATCGCCATGGCCAAGCCGATGGTCTCGCCCTTCAACGCAACTCCTGGACCTGACGTCGTCGTGAAGGCCAAGTGCCCACCGAACGCTGCGCCAAGCGCCGAGCCAACGGCGGCGATCTCGTCTTCGGCTTGGAAGGTCCGAACACCAAAGTTCTTGTGTTTGGCAAGCTCGTGGAGAATGTCGCTGGCTGGCGTGATGGGATAGCTGCCAAGAAAGGCTGGCAACTTCGCCAGCTGCGATGCGGCGATCATGCCCCACGCGGTGGCGACGTTTCCGGTGATGTTGGTATAGGTGCCTGGTGCAACCGGAGCGGCCTCGACGTAGTACTGGTTCGGTAGCATCTCGGCAGTCTCGCCAAACGCATGACCGGCGTGATAGGCCGCCTTATTCGCCGCCACGACGGCGGGGTTCTTACCAAACTTCTGGTCGATCCAATCGAGCGTTGGCTCTGTTGGCCGGGAGTACATCCAGCTGATGATGCCAAGGGCGAAGAAGTTCTTGGAACGCTCAGCGTCTCGCTTCTTGACGTCGATGCCGTCCATCGCACCGACCGTGAGCTTGGTCATCGGCACCTCGTGCACGATGTAGCCGTCGAGCGAGCCATCTTCGCGTGGGTCGGCGCTATATCCGGCTTTGGTCAGATTCTTTTCGTCGAACGAGTCGGTGTTGAGAATGAGCGTGCCGCCGAGACGAAGCCGATCGAGCTGGCTTAGCAGCGCGGCCGGATTCATCGCAACC
Source organism: Acidimicrobiales bacterium (assembly GCA_037968895.1). Lineage (GTDB taxonomy): Bacteria > Actinomycetota > Acidimicrobiia > Acidimicrobiales > SZUA-35 > JBBKWJ01. Next base: position 11,615 of record JBBKWJ010000225.1, on the reverse strand, counting down.
AATACGTCTGGTTCGTCGCCCGGCGTATGGATATCGAAGTTCGCGATATGCACTTGGAAGGCTGAGACTCCAGCAACCGTTCCCTGTGGCGCTCGGATCTCTGCTGGGTACTCAGGCAGCGTCGCAAGGTCGTTACCAGCGATAGCGCTCGCGGAGGTGAATCGATCACCGGTGAGCTGCATCCCGTCACCGGAATCTCCCGCAAACCGAATCACCACATGATCGAGGCTGATTGGGCCGGATCCCGACGTCTGTTCCTTCTTGGCTGTGTCAGTCACAGTTCCTCCGTAGGTTGATGCGTGTCACCTTTGACCAACACCGACTTCTGAGTCCCGCTCAACCTACACCTGGCCTCTCAGCCGTGCACAAGTTTGGGGGCAAGTCGACGCTACAGACGGGCTCTGGTCGCGAGTGGGGACCTAATCCCCTAACCGCTGTCCCGGCGACGCCGCAGCCGCTAGTTTTGACGGATGCAACGCGTCCCTTATCTGTCAAGCCGCCTGCAAGGGTTCGGCACGACAATCTTCGCCGAGATGTCCGCCCTGGCCGAGAAGACCAAGGCGATCAACCTGGGACAGGGGTTTCCGGACACTGACGGCCCGCTTGCGATTAGAGAACAAGCAGCAACTGCAGCGCTCAATGGGCCAAATCAGTACCCTCCGGTGAATGGGGCAGCCGACCTGAGAGTTGCGATCAGCGAACACCAGAAACGTTTCTGGGGTCTCACCATCGATCCCAACCGCGAAGTCGTCGTCACAACTGGCGCGACCGAAGCCATCGCGGCGGCGCTCGTGGGGCTTTGCGAGCAAGGCGACGAGGTCATCGTCTTCGACCCGACGTATGACTCGTATGCCGCAGGAATATCGTTGGCGGGTGCTAGGCCGCGCCCAGTCGTACTTCGCCCAACCGGAGACAACGAGTTTGTCTTCGACGAAGCGGAGCTCAGACAGGCGTTCGGGCCACGAACAAGGCTCATCCTTCTCAATACTCCCCACAACCCGACTGGCAAAGTGTTCAGCGCCGCCGAGCTCGCACTCATCGCCGAGCTCTGCATCGAACACGACGTACTTGCTGTTGTCGACGAGGTCTATGAACACCTTGTCTTCGAAGGGAGCCATCGGTCGCTCGCCAAACTGCCTGGCATGTTCGACCGAACTCTCACCATCTCGTCAGTCGGGAAGTCGTTCTCGCTGACTGGATGGAAGGTCGGTTGGGCCACTGGGCCAGCGGCACTTGTGACAGCGGTGCGGACCGCGAAACAGTTCCTCACGTTTGCAACCGGCGCTCCGTTCCAGCCTGCAACCGCGAGCGCGCTCCGACTCGACGACGACTACTTCGACTCGTTCGTTGCCGACATGCGGGAGCGGCGCGACCTGCTCTGCGAGGGCCTCGAGTCAGCTGGATTCGACGTGTTTTGGCCTGATGGCACTTATTTCGTAACCGCCAATATCGCTCAGTTCGGCTACGTCGATGGTATTGAATTCTGCCTCGCGTTGCCCGAGCGCGCTGGGGTCGTGGCCGTACCGAGCCAGGTGTTCTATCAGAACCAGACCGACGGAGACTATTTCGTTCGATTCTGTTTCGCCAAGCAGCCAGCGGTTCTCGAAGAGGCCATCTCACGACTTCAAGCGGCCTTCCCATGACCGCTAGCTATAGAAACGGACCTCTATGAAAGTCAGCGGTATCCAACACGACATCGTGTGGGAGGAGCCAGAGGCGAACTTCGCAGCGCTCCGTCCCCAGATCGCCCAGGCCGTCGATACGGGTGCAGACCTCGTGGTGCTCTCAGAGATGTTCTCATACGGGTTCTCGATGGGAGCCGCAAAGAAGGCCGAGCAACTAGCTGGGCCGAGCACCTCGTTCCTCGTTGAGCAAGCTTCATTGCACGACATCACGATTTGCGGATCAATTCCGACAGTAGGACCGATTAAGCCAACCAATCAGCTTGTGGTTGCCGATCGAACTGGGGTCATCGGCCGCTACGACAAGATCCATCCATTCTCGTTTGCGGGCGAACACAATCACTACCAAGCGGGCCACGACTTCCTCCAGCTCGATATCGGCGGGATGCGGTGCAGCTTCTTCATCTGCTACGACCTTCGGTTCGGCGATGAGTTCTGGAAGCTCGGGCCAGATACCGACCTGTTCGTAGTTGTAGCGAACTGGCCAGCCGTTCGGAGCAACCACTGGTCGGCGCTGCTCACTGCCCGGGCCATCGAGAATCAAGCGTTTGTTCTTGGCGTCAACCGAGTCGGCCACGATGGGAACGATCATGCCTACAGCGGCGACAGCGCTCTCATCGATCCACTTGGCGAGACGATTGCGTCAGCAACCGAGATTCCCGCATTCGTGGCTGGCGACATCGACGCAGCTCAGGTCGCAGCAGCACGCGAGCGGTTTCCGTTTTTGCCTGACCGGCGCTAACGCTAGTCTCATCGCACGTTACCCAAGGGGAGCACATGTCAATCTGGATCACCGACAACCCGGTCAGCAAGAAGTGGCCCTTGTATACGAGGGGCAACGTCGGTGAGGTGTTCCCGGAGGTCGTGCTTTCGCTGACATGGGATCTCTTTGGCCAGGAGGCTGAAAACGGGTGGCGCGAGGCGTTCGAGAACTTTGGTCTCGTTGCTGACGGTGACCTTCCGGCCGATGAAGACATGATCATCCTGAGTGTCTTCGGCGGCTACTGCTACATCAATGCGAGCTACGTCCGCCTCCTCGGAGTCAGGGCTCCAGGCGGATCAGTCGAAGTAATCGACAAACAATTTTTTGGCGAGTCAGATGCGCCAGACTATGAACCTCGCGACGGCGACAAGAATCTCAAGTCATCAGCGAAGTTGGGCAAGAAGGTTCTCTCGCTACTCAGATCCAAGTCGCTCCCCCAGCTCGAAGAAGACAAGGCGATGGTCCGGAGTTTCTTGGCGAAGCGCCCGGCCGACAGCGCCCCTGAGCAAGAGCAGTTCGACTACATCTATTCGTTCAAGCCCATCTTTCAGGCCCTGTTCCGCCGCCACATCGAGAACACCTTCTCGGTTGCACTTGTGTCAGGTGCGCTGTCAGATCTTTGCGTCAAGGTAGAGAAAGAGCACCTGCTCGTCTCGCTGCTTGGTGGTATCGGCGACGTCGAATCGGCGGCGCCTTCAGCCGCGATGTGGAAGCTCTCTCGCTCGGCGATGGAAATCTCCGAGGTCAGCAGCGAGTTTGATCAAGGCGTGGCCGGATTGCTTCAGCGCCTTGATCAAGTCCCTGCGGCCGACGGTTGGCTCTCCGAGTTCGCAGCGTTTATCGCCGATTTCGGAAGTCGCGGACCGAACGAGTGGGACGTCGGATCCGATCCGTGGGAGTTTCGGCCCGAGCTGGCGTTGGCTGCCATCAACCGCATGCGCGGTGCCGACCCCTCACACGATCCCGAACAACAAACCGCGCGACTGGTGTCCGAGCGCGAAGCTGCGATTGCCGAAGTGCGAGGCGCTCTAAACGTCGTGGACCGGTTCGTTTTCGATAAGGCACTCCGGTCTACCACCCTCTTCTCCCAGGCAAGAGAGCGCTCAAAGACGACGGTCATACGCGCAATTCACGGAGCCCGACTTGCCCAGCGTGCGCTTTCTCGGTCACTGGCGGCCAGGGGCGGCCCTTCGGAGCGCTTCGACGTGTGTCTCCTCCAGCTGAATGAGGTCCAGAAGATCATCAACGGCCGGCCAAACCAGTTCGAGTCGCTCATTGCCAAGCGAAAGGTGCTCCACAGCGAGTTGACCAACCGGATTCCGCCGTTCATCGTCGAAGGCGTTGTTCCCCCATATGAGACATGGGAAGTGAAGGGCGCCAACATCGATCTGGTCACTGCGGGGCAGAAGATTCAAGGGATCCCGGGGTGCCCTGGCGTGGCTCGTGGGAGAGCCTGCGTTGTCACCGACCCCGGCGACCCTCGCGATCTTGGTCCGGGCGACGTCCTCGTTGCTCCAATCACCGACCCGTCGTGGACGCCGCTCTTTCTCTCGGCCGACGCCGTCGTCGTCGACGTTGGAGCCGTGATGAGTCACGCCATCATTGTGAGTCGCGAACTCGGCATTCCTTGTGTTGTCTCGGCCACCGACGCCACGAGGGTGATTCCAGACGGTGCATTGATCGAAGTTGACGGCAGCACCGGCTTAGTCACCATCATCGAACTCCCCTAGGGCACCCTCAAAACCGCAGGATTTCTTCGCAGGCCGCTCGAGCTTCGACTGGCCCAACTACTCGGCGAGCGATAATCCCGAGTCGCTCGGCGGCGGCGACGTTTGGCTGGTTGTCGTCGAGGAAGAGCACCTCGTGTGCATCGAGCTTGAGATCGTCGATCATCGCTTCGAAGATCGCGGCGTCTGGTTTCGCCAAACCCATGCGGTATGACAAGTACTCGCGTTGAAAGAGTGTGTGCAGCACGCCGCACCCGATCTGAGAATCCCAGTGCAGGGCGTTTGTGTTGCTTAAGCAACACACGATGTATTCGTCGTGAAGACTGCGGACAAGATCTTCGGCGCCGGGGTAGAGCCCTTTCGGCCAAGCGGCGAAGTTGGAGACGAACTCACTCCCGTCGATGCCGAACTCTTGCGACAGCCCGTCGGCGAATGCAGCCTCGTCGCACTTCCCCATCTCGAATGAGCGAACTGCGTCGCTCTTCAGCCATCGTTTCCAGAACTCGTCAGGCTCAATGTCAACTGTGCCAAGGATGTCAGAAACAGGGCCGAGTTCGACGACAACGCCGCCCATATCGAACACCACCGCTTTGATCGTCATAGACCGCCCATCAGGTCGATCATGTTGTTGGTGTAGAAGTTGTCGATCTCTTCGTCGGTGCAACCAGCCAACGATGCCTCGAAGCGCTTGAGCGGGTTGCGGCCGCCTTCAACGTGCGGATAGTCAGACGAGAACATCAGCATCTCGGGACCGGAGTTCTTGATGATCCATCCCGTGTCCTCGTGGGGATAGGGCGTAACTCTGATTTGGCGCTTGGCGATCTCACTCGGTTTTGCGGAGAGATTCTGCAGCCGTTCTTCGTTTCGTTTGAACGCCTCGTACGCCGAGTCCATGAACCGCATCCACCCCGGCAGCCAGCTTGCGCCAAGCTCGATGACCCCGAACTTGAGGTTGGGGAATCGATCCATCACCCCATCGAAAATCATTGTTGCCAACGACTGCATCGGATTAACCGGAATCGCCATGTAGTCAACCGATCGGAAGTTCTCGGCGCCTCCGTGGAAGTCGGGGACCGGTGGAAGACCATTGACGAAGAACTGGGGCGACAGCAACTGGCCCTGGCCGCCGGTGTGCATGACGACTGGGATACCGGCCGCTTGGGCTTGGGCCCACACTGGGTCGAGGTCGATGTGGCTTGGTGAGTGAGTACGTGGACACGAAGAAGCGATCAAAAGCGCGGCGGCACCACCTTCGATTGCTCGCCTTGCCTGGGCCGCGGCCCGCCCGGGTTCAGCGAGCGCGACGTAACACACTGGTAGAAGCCGGGGGTCGAGCTCACAGAAGTGGAGCATCCCGTTGTTGTGCGCGTCTGCGGCGGCATAGGCCAGGTCAAGATCGGGCCCCTGCTCAAGCATCTCAAGATGGAAGTTTGCGAAGGTGTTGAACACCAACTGTGATGAGAAACCCAACTGGTCGAGCGCTTCGCTGCGGTGTTCACGGTCGAACGATCCAACCGCGTGGTAGTTCTTGCGAAGCATGACCTGACCCTCGTCAGCTCGGTACTCGGGGTCGTTGTGAAGGGGACACGTAACCTCGCGCCAGTCGACCAGCTTCTCGTCGCCGATCGACGTGATCTGGATGTTGGGCATCTTGTGGGCCCAACCGTCGTCTGCGAACTCCTTTAGCCAATCAAACGGCTCCATGATGTGGCTGTCGGCGTCATGGTAAATACGACCTGTCGCGTATGGCATTCGTGAATCCCCTCGTTCGGCGAACTGGCCGCAACCCTAGACGAAACCTCACGATTGTTAGAAGCCAGAGCTGCTCCAGACCTTGGAGCTGACCTCAGCCCCGCGGAGCGCTAACATCTCGGGATGACCAGAGGCCCGATTCGCACTGTTGTCCTAGCCGGAAGCGCTCGTGAGCGCGGAATCACGCACGGCGAGGCATATCGGGACGAGATCCTGAAGTACGCCAACGAACGAGTCAATCTTGTGTGCAGCGGGCTTTGGAGCCACGCCAGCCTCGATCGGGCAACCGTTCTTGGGATTGCCGACGAATGCCTTCAAGACCACATTGACTACTCACCCTCGCTGACCGAGGAGCTGGAAGGTTTGTCTTCCGCAACCGGTCTCAGCATGGCCGAGCTCATCATCGTCGGCGGCTTCACCGACTTCGTCGACATCGTGCACAACCGCTACAAAGCCACGAACGGTCCAGTCGAATTCGCCGAAGACGATTGCACGGCCACCATCATTCCCAACCACCGAGCCGGTGGCAACGGATTCTTTGCCCAAACGTGGGACATGCACGACACGGCAACCGACCACGTCGTGCTCCTAGATGTAAGGCCAGACGATGGCCCTCGGTCATTCGTCTTCACCACGACTGGATGCCTCGGCCAGATTGGTATGAACGAAGCCGGTATCTGCGTTGGCATCAACAACATGGCCGCCGAGGACGGCCAAGTTGGTGTGACGTGGCCGCATGTCGTGCGCAAGGCCCTACTACAAACCACAATCGACGACGCGCTCGCCTGCATCACTGATGCCAAGCTTTCCGGCGCCCACAACTATCTGTTGTTCGACGGCCTTGGTAATGGCTACAACATTGAGGCCTTCACTACGACAAGCGAGCTGACGAAGCTCGAGGCAGACGTCGTTGCTCACACGAATCACGCACTCGCTCCTCACACGTTTGCCGTGGCCCAGCCCCGGGCCGATCAACTCCTGCTCTCCTCTCGGGCGAGGCTTAGCACTGCGCTCGACCTTACGAATCGAGACAACGTCACCATCGACGACGTGATGGCTATGACCCGTAACCCAACAATCTGTTATCGAGGTGGCGAACCGTTCCACGTCGAGACGTGCGGAGCAGCCATCATGCGGCCCTCAACCAATGACTTCTGGGCCTGCTGGGGACTCCCAAGCGAGAACGACTACCAACACATGAGCTTCAACGCATGACCACAAAAATCGTCTACGCCGGCCTCGAACCCAAATGGGTCCCCGGAGCCAAGCTCGTCGAGCATGCAGCATTCGAGACCGCCGACCCAGACGACCTGCTGTCCGAAGAAGACCTCTACATCTACTGCGAGGTGTTCCCAGACGGCGCCTTCGTTGCGCTCGACGGCGACCGAGTCGTCGGTCTTGGCACAGGCATTTTCGTCGACTTCGACTTCGACCACATTCAGCACACGATCCACGACGTCGCCGGCGATAACCAATGCGCCAACCACGATCCAGCCGGCGACTGGTACTACGGCACCGACATCACTGTGCTCAGCGACTACCGGGGCCACGGCATCGGACGCCGCCTCTACGAGCTGCGCAAGGAAGTTGCAGTCCGCTTCAATCGCAAGGGCATTATCGCTGGCGGGCACCTGCCCGGATACGCCGATCATCGCGACATGAGCGCCGAAGACTACGTGGCCAAAGTGGTGGCCGGTGAGCTGTTCGACCCCACGCTCACATTCCAGCTTCGGAATGGCTTTGAGGTCCGCGGCATCATCAACGACTACATCGAAGACCCCGCGATCGACAACAAGTCGTCACTCATCGTCTGGGAAAACCCTGAGTACAAACCGGCATAGCGGGCCGGGTGACTGTATTCCGACCGACATCGCCGTGCGCTCTGTAGCGAACGGTCTGAACACCGAACACGACATCATCTGGAACCGGCCCTGGTATGAGTCTTTGGGTTTCGTCGTGGTTAATCCGACTGACTGGACGGACGCCATGGCCGACGTCGTAGGTGCGCAAACGAAAATGGGCCTTGACTGGTCGACAAGAGTCCACATGCGCCTCACTCTGACGTAGACTCCGCGTCAACATTGCGTTGAACGGCAACGCGTGGTTCAAGAGGAGCAATCGTGTCTGGTTCAATCAATCTCGTCACTGAGGTACCCGGGCCCAATAGCCAAGCCCTCATCGCTCGACGAGAAGCCGCCACACCAAACGGTGCCGCAAAGCTCACTCCGCTTGCCATCGTCAGTGGTTCGGGCGCAACAGTCGTCGACGCCGACGGCAATACGTTCCTTGACTGGGCTGGCGGTATTGGCATGCTCGCCGTCGGGCACAATGCTCCCTCGGTCGTCGCTGGCATGGCCAAGCAAGCCGCCGAGCTCGTCACCGTGTGCAACATCGTTGCCACCACAGAGCCGGCAATTGAACTGGCCGAATTGCTCAACGAGCTCGCTCCTGGCGACCACGCCAAGAAGACCCAGCTTATGAACTCAGGGGCCGAGGCCGTCGAGGCGGCCATCGCAATCTCTCGGGCCTACACCGGGAAGGCAGGCATCCTCGTGTTCGAGGGCGGCTATCACGGCCGGACCAACCTCACGCTGTCGATGACCTCAAAGTACGGCCTCTTCAAAAAGGGTTTCGGTCCATTCGCCCCAGAGGTCTACCGCATCGGATTCCCCAACACCTATCGCACGCCGGACGGAGTCGACGCAAAGGCTTGGACCGAATGGAATTGCGCCAACCTTCGACACGCCCTTATCGCTCAAATTGACGCCAGCGCACTTGCGGCGATTGTTATTGAACCCGTCTTAGGCGAAGGCGGCATCGTGCCAGCCCCCGCCGAGTTCCTCAAGGAAATCCGCGCGATCTGCGACGAGTTCGGCATCATCATGATCGCCGACGAGATTCAGAGCGGCATGGGCCGAACCGGCAAGGTGTTCGCCATCGAGCACAGCAACGTCGTGCCCGACATGGTCACCACCGGAAAATCACTCGGCGCTGGCATGCCGATTTCGGCAGTAACTGGTCGCGCCGAGATCATGGATGCGCCGCACCCTGGAGGCCTTGGTGGCACGTACTCAGGAACCCCGGTTGCCTGCGCGGCAGCCCTTGCTGCCGTCGCCATTATCCGTGACGAAGCGTTTCTCGCGCGAGCAACCGCAATCGGAGAACGGCTTCGTGCCGGGCTCGAAGCGATTCAAGCCGACTTCCCCGACCGGGTTGGTGACGTCCGCGGACTCGGCCCGATGTTGGCTATGGAGATGGTGACCGATTCAGTCTCAAAGTCACCAGACATGGACACCACGGCAGCCATCTGCGCCGCCACGGTTGCGAGGGGCCTCATCACTATTCGGGCCGGGCTGTTCTCGAACTGTGTGCGTTTCTTGCCGCCGCTCATCCTCACCGACGATCAGATCGAGGAGGGCCTCGCTGTCGTTCGTGCTGCCGTGACCGAGGTGCTCTCGAAGTAGGACCGGAAGTGGACACCGCCCGCGCTTCTACCCGCACCGTGAGGTGTGGGTAGTCCGAAGGGCTATGGGCAGGGCCTTGCCTCTACCCGGTCAGGGGAGGCTGGTCGAGAACGCCCCGGTGTGTTGATTCCGACTCAATACGATCTGGCCGAGGTGAAGCATCGTGTGATGTCGTCGGCACACAAGCCCTAAGTTCGACTCGGTAGTCGTTCCACCGTGCGATCTCTCAACCAGGTGGTGGATGTCGCACCACTGATGCGATCGATCACAACCATCGACCACGCATACTCGGTCACGGATCTGGATCGCCCTGCGTAACGCCGTCGGAATTAGTGGCGTCGCCCTGTTGTAGGCGAGGACCACACTGGGTCCGTCGAAAATGATGCGCCTGAATGAGGCGTCGCAGACCAGCATTTCGATCACGCCTGGTGGCAGGTCGCCCGAGCGATGCAGCTCGCTGCGGAGCTCCTCAAGCGACCATTGCTTACCGACACCGTCAATGATTCCGCCCAAGGTCGCGATATCGATGACCGCATCAATCTTGGTTCTGCGGTCGCTTCCTGATGAACCACCATCCATCGTTTCGTCAACATCGCTGACGATCTCCCCAGTCAAGTTTTCGATCAACGTGTCGGCTTGACGCTGGCGCAAGGTGCGAGGTTCAACCACCCCGCTGGTGGAGTCGGGTAGGGAGAAAATCCCGTTGAGGAACACTTCACCCATGTCACCAGGAAAAGAGAACGACCCGGTCACGGAACCATGAAGAGTCGACTGGGCAGAAATCGAACGCCGGTCGAATTCTCTCTCCGCATCACCTGTGCCGTTCTTTGTGATGCGCCACTCCCACTGCCTCACGAGTCGCTGGAATGAATCGACGTCACGGCCAGAGATCGCATCCAAAAACTGTTGTTCGATGTCAGCGAACTCTTCCCGATGTGATCGCCACGCTGAGGCCAGAGCGTCAGCGTGTCCAAGGCCGATGTCGCCGTTCATCACCGCTTTCGCCGAAGCAGTGTTCGAAGAAAGAAACGACGCTAAACGAAGTTGCTTGTTCGCCTCGGTATTGGTGATGTGCTGCTGGTGAGCGACATACCGTGTGTCGGAGGCGTACAGGACTGCGGACAAGCCAGATTCAGCGACCGCAGTCAACCGTCGCAACGCTTCTATTCGCAGGCGGTCGGTGGCTTCCCAGATCTCGAAGAGCTCGCGTTGGGCTTGTTTCGCACCGTTTGTGCTGACCGGTAGATCGGCGACGCGTTCAAGTGCGGAGGCCAGCCCGTCGAGGACGTCGACAGCGTCCGGTTCGCTCTTTTCTTTGCGTGCAGCGAGCTGCACTGGTGAGTAATTCATGGGTAAACACTACTCAGGGGGTGTGACAGTCGAGGGTGCGTTTCCCCAGGTCAGAAAAGAAGGCTCTAACTTTTCCGATTGTTGTACGTATCCGATACCTACAACAGATCGGGAACGTGATGCGGTGTTACGCAGGTACCTGCTTGACCCCAGTGTTACGCGGCCCGGAGGAGGCCAATTGGGTGCTGGCGCGGCCGGTCCCGTAGTTTGTCCCGATGGATCAACTCTCTGGCAAGACAGCAGTCGTTACTGGTGCCGCAAGCGGCATTGGCCTTGGAATGGCCCGCCGCTTCGCCCAAGCAGGAATGAACGTCGTCCTCGCCGACGTTGAGGAACCGCTTCTCGCAACGGCAACCGAGGAAATCACAGCTCTCGGGGTTGACGCCATTGCGGTGCCAACCGACGTCTCGGACGGCACTGCCGTCGACCGGCTTGCCGCCGCAGCCATAGAGCGTTTCGGCGCAGTCAACGTGCTCTGCAACAACGCGGGGGTTTCTGGAAACAGCTTGATGGCCGCACCAGGCGAGCTTAACGAGGCGGAATGGCGCTGGGTTATCGACGTCAACCTGTGGGGTGTCATCCACGGTCACCGAGCGTTCCTCCCCCACTTCCTCGCCCATGGCGATGGCCACATCGTCAACACCGCCTCGATGGCGGGCCACATGCCGGGGCACAGCGCATACTCGGTCTCGAAATGGGCAGTTGTTGCCATGAGCGAGGGCCTCTACCACCAGCTCAACGCGATGGACTCCGGCGTCGGCATCTCGTGCCTATGCCCTGGCTGGGTCAACACGAAGATCGCCGAGTCCGACCGCAACATGCCAGAGTGGGCCGCGCCAAACGCGCTCGACGACAATGAGCCCGAGCCAAACGAGAT
>JBBKWJ010000224.1:0-7090 GCA_037968895.1 Acidimicrobiales bacterium | reverse complement strand
GGCAAGGTCGAGCAACGCGATGTAGGCCAGATGTACAAGAGCGACATTCACCTCTTTGTAAACGGGCGGGACCGTTCCAAAGCGCTACGGGGAATGGAGCGTCAGCACAAGGCCGTCACCCAGGCCCTAACCGCACTCAGACGCCCTGAGGTCCCCGTTCATAATGCGTTGTGCCTGCCAAACGCCGAATGGCCGCTCCTATGGAAGCCACTAAAGGTTGATGGTGTCTGGATCCTCTGGGCCCCAGAAGTCGTAGAGATTGCCAACGACGCGTGGCGTCTAGGCGAAGACGACGTCGCTAACCTGGCGGTTCAACTTGGCACCATCTTCCCTAGTAAATAGCCAATTTCGAGGTTGCGGATTCTCAGTTCAAGCTCCCGCCACTCTCTGACGATGCACAACTAATGACGGAAAAACTGATGAAGACTCGGTCAATCGAGACCACCGATGCGGGCGCATCGACTCAGCGTGAATACGAACGCCGGGCGGCGAACCACAGCCAGCAGATCGCTGACACTCGGACCAAAGGCGCCGACGGCGAACACCGATTGGCCCACCAGCTCAAACGTGAGCTCTCCGACACGTCGGTTGTCCTCAACGACCGCAAGGCCAGAAGCACCGAAGGGACCATCGACCACATCGCTGTCACCTCGGGCGGCGTGTGGATTGTCGACGTCGAGAGCAGCACTGGCATGGTCGAGCGACGCGACGTCGGCAGCAGGTTTAAGCCCGACGTTCGCCTGTTTATCAACGGGTGGGAAAGTTCCAAAGCAGTGCGGGGTATGGCGTGGCAACACCAGGCCGTCACCGAAGCGCTTGTTTCGCTCGGACGGCCCGAGGTTCCCGTCTACCAGGCATTGTGCTTCACCAACGCCGAATGGCCGCGGTTCAAGAAACCAGGTCAGGTTGGCGGCGTCTGGATCGTCGGGACGCACAAGCTCGTCGAGATCGCCAACGAAAAGACCCTGCTCGAAGAAGGCGACATCGCCAACCTTGCGATGCACCTCAGCATGATCTTCCCCAAGACCTCCTAGGCGTTTCCGAGCCTCCGGCGAGGAAAGGCGGGAAGTGCGGCGGTCGCCAGACCGACGAACGACGCGCATCAGCTCAACTCGCTGCAGCTTCTGGCCGATAGGTCAGCAAGACACCGTGCGCTTCTGGCCCCATTCAGGGACCGGCGCCGGCCAAAGGAAGCGAAATGAACCTCAAGTCCGAACGCATCGTGTTGGGAATCATCGCCGTGCTCAGCTTCATCGCTGGGTTCGTGTTCACCCCGGCCGCAGGCGCCAGCTAGCTGACAGCCCGAAAGTGTTACGCCGTTGCGTTCGTACCTGACCCCGGTGTTACGGCTGGGGCGGGGCGGCGAGGTCGCGCAGAAGATCGTGCGGCACGGCGTGCACCGTCCGACCTTTGAAACCGGTCATCGTTGCGGCGGCACACATTGCATTCCAGATCGCCTCTTCTGTTGCCTCGGCCGCAGCCTCGAACAATGGCGACATCTGGCCGGGCGGCAACGTCTCGACCGATATCGGCATGGTCGCTTCGATACGCACTCGATTGCCGGTCGAGAACGCCAAGAAGATGTCGCCACTCCCGTTGTTGCCGACTCCCCCGACTCGTGCCAATCCGACGGTCGCCCGACGAGCCAGCCGCTTGGCCTGATCAGCGAGCAGTGGCGCATCGGTGGCCACAATCACGATGATCGAGCCGGCCTCCTTGATCGTTGGATCTTCAGGCAGTGGCACCACGTCGGCCCCAAGCAGATGCCCGACCGGTGTGCCGTCAAGCCGCAGCTGTCGCCTGGCCCCATAGTTCGCCTGCACCAGCACCCCGACCGTGTACTGGGAGCCCGCCGTCTCAACCACACGAGACGACGTCCCAATCCCGCCCTTGAACTCATGGCACACCATGCCGGTGCCGCCACCAACACAGCCCTCAGCGACAGGACCGGTCGATGCATCGGCAAGAGCCGTAGTCACGTGCGACGGCGTCAAAGCGAACGCATCGATGTCGCTGAGAAACCCATCGTACGTCTCCCCCACAATCGGCAAGATCCATCCCAGCTCAGGGTTAGCCGCCACCTCATGGGCCACCAGGGCATCGCGCACCATCCCACACTGATGGGTGTTCGTGATCCCAATCGGACCAGTCAGCAGCCCCGACTCCTCGAGCCAGTGCGACCCCGTCATCTCGCCGTTGCCGTTGAACGAGTAGATGCCGCCGTAGCAGGCATCAGCCAATTCTGAGGCCGGCCTTGGGCCAACCACGGTCACCCCAGTGCGAACCACACGGGGCTCGTCCTCAATCAGCGTCGAGTGTCCAACCGAAACACCGCCAACATCGGTGATTGCATTCAGCGGCCCCGTCGGCAGCAACCCAATCGTCAACCCCAGCTCACGCAGTCTCACCATCGCCCGATGCTAGCTCTAGAACAGCCCCCGATCAGCGCTGCCGTGGTTCGAGGTCGACAGGCCATCGCTGCCCACCTACCATCTGTGCATGGCAATGCAGATGCCAGGACACGACGAGGGAGCAATGTCTATGGCAGAGGATTCGTTCGACCCTGCCCGGTTCGCCCCTCCTCCCCCATACAACGTGCCGATTGAGCCAACGATTACTGGTCGAACAATCGCCGGGCTCGACCGAATCGACATCGCTGGCGAAGGCGCTCGGCAAGCAGCATTTGAGCAAACTGTCGGGCCCAAAACCAAGAGCGGCGCCACGATCACACGGGTGCTGGTCCAACTCGCCCGCGACGAACACGACCCAAGTGACCCAAACGCTGTTGCCGCCTATATCGGGCAGCACCATGCGGGCTACATCCCTCGCAATTCAGCCAAGAGCTGGCACAAGGTCATCAAGAGCCTGCACGACGACAACATGCCAGCCGTATGCCAGGGCGAGGTAGTTGGCGGGTGGCACCGGCCGCCAAAGTCAACCGGTAGTTACGGCCTAGTGATCTTTGCGTCAGCGCCGCCTCGCCGTCTTACCGCCGACGACGCCATCATCCTGAGCCGCTCGGGACGAGTGTCGCTCGAGGGTGAGGAGAATTGTCAGCCCTACCTCGCTGCGGTTCTTGGCACCCGAGCCGGACAGCCACTCGTCGCCCATCTCGACACCCGCCATAGCCATCGCATCACGGCCAATCACGGCGGCCACGTCCTCGGCTGGTTGACGCCAGCAATGTCGGCGACCTACAAGCCTCTTCTGCTCGGCCTCGAAATGGCCGGCCTGCCGACCACCTGCGTTGCCACGGTGCGGCGAGGCAAGCAGAAACTCGAGGTGTCGCTTGGGCTGCCGACCGGCTCCAATCTCGAGCGGGCACTAGCCGGGCTCCCCTAAGCATCCCCTTGTTGCCGTTCGTTTCATTGAATCCGACCCATTACTGGGTCGGATCCGATGAAACGAAGCCCTAGATTCGCCAAATCGGAGCCTCGCTCCCAGCGCACCCCATCACAAAGCTGGAAGCCATGCCCTCCCCATCCCATAATCCGCGCCACGCGCTCGAGGCCGCTGCACTACTCGAACGTCATGGCGTGATATTGCGCCGCGAAGCCACCGCCGCAGGGCTGACGACTGCGCAGATCGATCGGAGGGTTAGGCGGGGCCACTGGGTGACTGGCCCCGTTCGAGGCACCCTGATCGTGGCGTCTCACGCGGCAAACCCCGAAGCCCATCTGACGGCCGCCACCGTTGGGTTGGGAGCCATCGCGTGGGGCCGCTCGGCCCTCGCGCTCTGGTCGCTCGACGACCACCCGAACCGCCCCGTCGTTGCTCGTTCCCGCCACGGCAACAGCCCCAACGTCGCCCTCAGCCACGTGACCGACCTCAGTTCGCTGCCAACCACCACCAGATGTGGGATTCAAACGGCGCCACTAGAGGTGACCGTCGCATCGATGGCTAACCAACTCACCAGGCGTGAGCTAGACGAACTCGTCGACGATGTGCTTCGCAATCGACGAACGACGTGGCCCCGGATTGCCGCTGTGTTTGAGTCGTTTGCCCGTCCGAGCCGGCCGGGGGCTGTGCTGCTCCGAGCCGTGCTGGCCGACCGCTCCTCTGAAGACGCCGTGCCGCTCTCGGCGTGGAGCCGAGACTTCGCCAACAAGCTCGTCGAGTCTGGCCTCCGGATGCCCGACCTTGAGTGGCGAGTCACCGGCCGGGCCGGCTCACTCATCGCTCAGGTTGATCTCGCCTACCCAGCTCTTCGCTACGCAATCGAACTCGACAGCGTCGCGTTCCACCACAATCGCATCGCGTTTCATGTCGACCGTGATCGCGACGCACGCCTCACCCGAGCCGGGTGGCGAGTCAGCCGCTTCACTTGGCAACAGTACGTGGACGATTGGCCGCTCGTGGTCGAGACGGTTCGGGCGGTATTGACTGCGGGCTGAACCAACTCCTCATCGCTCATTCCATTGAATCCGACCCGTTTCTGGATCGGATTCGATGGAACGAACAGCGTCCTCGACGGCCAACGGAGCCTAGGAGCGCGGAACGTCAGCCGGCGGTGACTGTGGTTGTCACCGACCCTGCCCTCTGGTGCGATGCTGCAATCGTGATCTCGGCACCTGGCTCGACTCGAAGGACCCAACGGGCGACGGCGCGGTCGGTCGAGTAGTCGTGGTCACGTCCAGCCCAGCTCATGGGATTGCGGACACGCTCGGCGCCATCAAGCTGCCCGAGTTCTTGGACCGGCAGACCGGAGACAAGCACGGAGTGGTCGTCGATGGTCAAGCCAACGGTCACCGGATCAACCAGCGAACGCTTCACAGCCTGCTCGGTGACCGACGTCGGGAAATAGCCAGCGTTCTCGACCACGCACGACACACTCACCAAGCCATCGCCGAGCGGCTCGACCACCGTGTCTCGGACCCGGAGCAATGGCGTCGTCAGGGCGAGCCAGATCTCCCAGTCGGTGTGTGGCGCAACTTCGGCTTCGATGAGGTGGTCTGGCGCGTTCTCCCAGCAGCGGAAGCGGTCCCAACCGCCAATCTCGACGGAGCCAAGCTGAGGATGCTCAAACTTGGTCCAAGGCGCGAACCCCTTGCCGTCGAGCGCCTCGTCGTTCCACTTGAGAAGTGTGACCTCGTCTTCGACGGGATGGTCTTCCATCCAGCCAGTGAGGTGATAGTCGGTGATTCCGGACTGGGCAATTGGGCTCCAGAACTCGGTGGTGAAACCGTAGACGCCGAGGTGATCGTAGGCCCAGCAATCGGCTGCACCGGAGATCGGCTTGTCGGTGTCGTACCCAAAGTCGTGGAACACCGAGACGCCCCGATAGCCGGTTAGGTCGGTGCCTTTCTGGGTGATGGCTTTGTAGCGGCGAAGGTCGTCGCCGGGGAAGGCGGTGTCTGGCTTGTCGTCGTACGGCCGGAGGATGGCGGCACTAAACGTGTGATGGGCGAGGTAGACGCAGATGTTTGGTCGGGCGAGGACAGCATCCATGAGGGCTCTGATCTCGGGTTCAACGCCGGGGGCCCGACCGGCGCCCTTCTGCTCCGACTCGCCATGCCAGCCGTAGGGGAAGTGTCGGTTGAAGTCGAGGTTGCGGGGGTCGACGGCCTTCTTGAGCTCGAGTCGAGATTCGTCGGCGTCGTGGTACGAGCCCTCGTCGATGATTCGATACCAGGGGCCATCGCCGATGTCTTCGGGTTGACGCGGCACCATGATTCGCTCATCGAGGTCGGACACCTTCCATGCTCCGTTCGGGTCGACGACACGGATGTCGAGCACCCTGCCGTCACCGTCGACATCGCCCGGAACCCACCCGACACCGTTCGCCACGTTGCGTGAGAGCCGAACGCCAGAACGGAGATACGTCGGGTTGTCGGCAAGGGCAAGCTCGGCTCCGTCTGGGTTGAGGCGAGGCACGATGTAGAAGGTCCGGGTGGCGAGCACGTGGGCGATCTCGGTTTCATCTCTGCGGCTGACCAGCGACCTCAGCAGATGCAGCGCAGCCATCGAACCCGTGATCTCGACACTGTGAATATTGGCGTCGACCCACACCGCCGGCTTTGTGGCCGCATCGCCCGTCGCCGTATTTGTGACCGTGGCCAGCCAGATGGACCGGCCCTCGTGTGACCGCCCTATCTCGCTGATCGCCACCAGCTCGGGGAACACGTTGGCGAGGGCGTGGATCGTTTCTGTCAGCTCGTCATAGCGGTAGAGATGGTCTATTTCGAACAGTTCAGCAGCCACGGCGCACTCCGTCTTGTCGATCGCTGTGCCAGACTACCGGCATGGGTTTTCTGCTGTGGGTGTTGACGGGACTGATCATCGGGTCGATCGCAAAGGCCCTTGTCAAAGGCGAACACGACCTCGGCTGTATCGGCACCTCGGTGCTCGGGCTAATCGGCTCCATCGTGGGTGGAACAGTGCTCAATGTCATTGCCGGGCGGGGTGCCGACGTGGCGGCCGCCGGCTTCTTCGGATCAATCCTCGGTGCCGTTATTGTGCTCGTGATTGCGCGGCTTCTCAGCCCCAAGCCAGGCAACGCTCGCCGTTAGCCCTAGCACCCGAGCCCCACGTTTTGTCGTAGGTATCGGATACGTACGACACTTTGCGGCCGCCGATCTTTGAGGGCAAGCCCCTATAGGTCTCGGAGCCGTGGTCGATGAACATATGGAGATGGAACCGACCACCCAGCCACCATTCACCTCCCCGCCGTCACATGCCGTCCTCGCTGAGCGCGAGCCGAGCCAGACGGGCGCCGTTGTCAAGGTGGTGCTAGGGATCGTCGTCGCCGTCGTTTGGGTCGGTTCGGTCGGCATCGGTTGGCTCATGGCGACGATCTATGCGGCTGATACGTGGGGCGGTGGATGGCTGTTTGGCTCTGGAATCAGAGAGCCCTTCTACGACGATGCCATCCTCCTGATCAACGTGGGCAGCATTATCCTTCTGATGCTGCCGGTGATTGGGTTCGGCGTCTGGTCGTACCGCAAGCACTGAGGGGACCGCGCCCCATGGCCTCGCGATGATTCGGCGAATAGGGTTGTGAGGTGACACGATCTAGCTCTAACATCGCTTACATGCGCTTTTTTACGCTTATTGCGGCCGTGATACTCGTCGGATGCAGTTCAGCAAGCCA
>JBBKWJ010000223.1:0-10415 GCA_037968895.1 Acidimicrobiales bacterium | reverse complement strand
AGGACGGGCGAGCAGTTGTCAACATACTCGATGTCATAGGAGAATTTTTCGTTCCACCCGATTGCATTCCGGCCGCTGGTTTGAGCCAGGCCAGTCACACCTGGTCGAACGTCGTGGCGCCGGTTCTGCTCATCGCTGTAGAGCGGGAGATACTGCATTAAAAGCGGGCGCGGCCCAACGAGGCTCATGTCGCCCTTCAACACGTTGATGAGTTCGGGTAGTTCATCAAGACTGGTTCGACGAAGCCCGGCTCCGAATGGTGTGATGCGATCTTCGTCAGGCAGTGGCTCACCATTCTCATCGTTCGCGTCGATCATTGTCCGGAACTTGATCATGTTAAACGGCACACCGTTGCGCCCCGGTCGCTGTTGGGAGAACAGTATTGGTGAGCCAAGTTTGATCCGAACCAGAACCGCTACTACCGCAAGGAGCGGCGACACCACGACGAGTGCTGCGCTGCCGGCAACAAGGTCGAAAGGGCGCTTCCAGAAGTGGGAGCGCCGTGGCGGTAAGTGCGGAGTGTCGTTCATTCGGGGTAGTGATCAGATAATGAGACGCCAAGAAGTTTGCACATCTCTTCGTCGGTGCCCCCGAACGGGTCGGTTGCCTTCAACATCCAGATGCCATCGCGGTAAGTGGCTTCCCGACAGAGCACTTCGCCTCGCGACATTCGCATTAGAGCATCCGGGAATCCGGCCCCGGCAAGGTGGGAAACGGGGTAGCCGCCGCCGAAACGAGTATTGACCTCAATCAGGTGCGCTCCGTCGTCGTTGATCATGAGATCAACATCGTTAGGGCCAATGAGCTTCAGTGCGGACCCAAGCTCCCAGGCGAGCTCGATGAGGTCGTCACGTCGAACCGACCTGCTGAGGTCGGTTTCGCCTCCGCGCGAACGGTGTTTTCTCCACGCCGAGCAGCGAACTGGTCGGCCATCGAGGTCACCACAAATTTCAAGGTTGTACTCGACGCCGAACACGCGCTCTTGGAAAAGAGCGTCGTCGATCCCCTCTGCGGCAGCTGCCGCATGGGCGTGGTCTCTGGGAAAGGCGAGGCCGATGCTGGACGAACCACAGGCGGGCTTCACGATGAGGGGCGTGTCCGGTGCGAAATCGGCAAGGTCGTAGCTTGCTAGCGGAGCGAGGAAGCCATTCTCGTTCGCCCACCGAGAGGTGAGTAGCTTGCTCTGCGTCAGTGTCGTCAACTCGTCGCCGGGAAAGAAGCAGTTTGCACCTAGCTCAGTGAGCTCGGGACGAATCTTCGAAAGGCTCACGACGTCGAGATCGGAGAACGTCAGGATGTTTTCGATCTGCTCTTTCTCGACGAGATCGAGGACCGCAGCGTGGTAAGTGGAGTCAGCGATCGACGGAAGGATGCGGGTCTCGTCTGTGTCTCGAAAGCCTGGTGCTTCGGGGCTGTTTCCGGTGCCGAGGATAAACACGTTTGGATCGGCCTCTCGGAAATATCGAGCCGCGTAGCCGCGACGCCCAATGGTGGAGAATAACCATCGTGAGGTCACTTTAGATCTCTCTTACTGGCCCGAGGCCGACAGAATGGATTGATGATCGAGAACGAAGAAGGTCGCCTGTGTCGGCGCTAAATACCGGCGAGCGAGGAATGATGAAGTCGGGGGCCAGAGACGTGGTGTAGCTGCCTACGTTTTCGACAGAGATGAGATCGCCGATCAACGGACTGTGGGGCAGATCGCCGATGACGTCGATTTCCATGCACGTAGCCCCAACGATCTGGGCCGGCTCTCCTGATGTATTGTCGCCAAGATAGACAATTGGGGGGCCGATATGTGAGCGCAATGGGTTCACTTCGAAAATGCTGCCGTCGACCACAGCGTAGTTTTGTCCACCGTTGTGTTTAATCGATTCGACTCTGGTCACATACGTCGCACAATTGGCGAGGACACCGATGCCAGGCTCCAAGACCAAACGTGGGCCATCAGTTCCAAGGAGTTCAGCGGCGCGTGCACCGAGGACGTCGCCATACTCGTCAAAGCTTGCCGTCTTGTAGGGAAGTTGGGTCGCGATCTCGGGCGGGATGGGGCTGGAGAAGCCCCCACCCACGTCGACGACATCGAGAGTTGCGATGTCGAGCATCTCGGCAGTTGCCAGCAGTTGCTCGAGCCGTTCGCCGTATGAATCTGCATGTCGGTGACTTGAGTGATGGATGTGGAGGCCGGTGACGTTGAGCTGTTTGACCAATTCACGGGTCTCGGCCAAGGCTGCATCGTCGGCCAGATCAATGCCAAACCGGCTGACGGCTCCCGATGCCAAAACAGCGGGGACTCGGATGCCAATTGCGGCTTTGATCCCGAGATCAGCGAGGATCCTTAGCTCGTCTAGCGAGTCGACGTTGACGAACGAACCATTCTCGATTGCGTACTGCATGTCGTTCGCGGTCTTGGCGGGACCGTTATAGATCGTGGTGGCGGGGTCGGCGCCAAGGGATACTACGTAGTCGTATTCGGCTCGGGAAACGACTTCGACTCGAATTCCATCGTCGATGCACGCCGAAACGAAAGCGCCGAGGTTGTTGCTCTTCACCGAATAGGTCACGTCGGTGGCGGGATATCCGCGTCGGACCGCACCCTGGAGGTGGTGGATGTTGCCCAGAAGTCGTTGCTGGCTGATGAGGTAGAACGGGGTTCCGTGCTGTTCAGTAATACGAACGGCCAGCTCAGAGTCTGTTGTCAGTCGTTGTGTCATGATTGGCATGTCTCTGATCGAGGCGGTGAATTGAGGTGTGAAACGGTCTGTCTATACCTTCGGCATTGGTGAATAGATCTTAAGTTGTGTGACCTATCGCCAGAGCCTTACGAAAGCAGGTTGTCGATGGCGTTGACGAGCGTCGTTGCGTAGAGCTGCTGGCTGCCGAAAAAGTGAACGCCATCAGCCGACTCGGTATAGATCCACTGATTCGCCTCAGCGGTATCAAACCACGGCACTAACTGGATCAGACCCTCGGCGTCAAGGGCGACGAGCACCTTGTTACGGGGAGTGACCCGCTCATCGACGATGTAGTCATACCTCGCCGTTGTTGCGTGAGCTTCGACCCACAAAATGTCAGAATCTGGATTCGATTCTCTGATCTTTGCCACGACGTCTCGAACGCCCGCCTCGAACTCTGCGCCAGTGTCTTCGCCGTTGATAGTGTTGGCGACAACAATGATGTCGGCAACTGGCACCTCGACATCAAGTGCAGCCTTAAGTTCTGAGATGTTCTGACCACTCTCGCTGACCAGGGTCGGGACGTCGACGCCCCTCGCCGTGAGCGCAACCCGAAATTCTTCTTCGAAATCGGGGCCGCCAATGAGCGAATCGCCGAGCAGAGCAACTGTTGTCGGCTCAAGCTGAGACTCGGCCGACGTCTCTATCGCCGGGTCGTCGGAAGAAAGCGTCGTGAAATACAACGACAGATCGTGTGGGATTCCTGGCACGTATGGTTGCCAGTCGCCGGTGCCAGACGAATCGAGCTCGAGAGTTGTGTTCGCCCAATCGCTCTGATCTGTGCTGATCCATTCGTTGTGCTGGGCTTCGTAGAGCGGTCGCACGTAGATAACGCCAGCCGTGCCTTCAACAACAACGGTGTATGTTTCGCCCGCGTCGAGTGTAAGTGGTGTTGGGAATTGAGCCACAAACCAGTGCTCGCCGGCCGCTTTCGTGAGCTCGACGGTGATCAGGTCGGGCCCTCCAGCTACAGCCAACGTCGCCCTGCCTGCGGCATCGGCTGAAGACTCTTCAATATCGCCAGCAAAATGGAGGCTGGTGATAATTGTCTCGTCCGAGACGACAAAGCTCTGTCTCATGCGACTGGCGGATTCAGGCGACAATGTGACTTCTTGCCCCCAGCGAGCTCCGATGTACGAGATCCCCTGGCTCCACCCGTCTGCGTAATGAATCTCAAAGGTGGGGTAGTGGTCTTGGAGGTCGGAAGATCGGCCCCATTCGCCTTGACCTGCTCCGCTCCAGTATTCGCTACCGCGAGCGAGAAGGGAGAGTTCTCCGTCGCCGGTCGAGAAGGCGACTTCGTTTGCGTCATCGGAGGGCCGGTAGAGAAGGTTGATCGACACCCAGTTGGTCGCAGGATCGGGATCGAGGTTGGCGAATACGAGGTGGTATGGCTGACCGCCGATGAGATCAGCTGGCGCATCCCATGCCTGGTTGGTTAGCCATCCAACGCTTCCGCCACCGCCACAAGGGTCGTCAAACGTGGTTTCGGCCAGAACCGAGTCACTTGGCTGGCCACCTCCGTCGTCTGCTCGCAACGAGACATTCAGGATTCCGCAGTTTCCGCCTTGGTAGTTGGGACGCTCGTCGTCGAACTTGATGATGTATGAAGCGGCCGTTGACTGGCCCGAGTCACGTGCGATGAATCGAATGGCGACCTCGTTGTTGCCACTGCCCCCGATGGGGATATTGCCTGGCCCCGTTGCCCAGATTGGGTTGCCGAGGTAGCCGCCTCCCGTGTTGCTGTAGCCGCTAGCTGGTGAGCGAACGATGGAGGGGTCAGGCGGAGTCGTCGACTCAGTCTGGCCTGCGGTCGGTGAAGTGACATCGGTCGCATCCTCGGTCGTCGAACCGGCTGCTGGCGCCGATGGTTCGCTGGAGCCGGAGGTGCACGCCGAGAGAATGAGCGCGGCCGCAGCGGCCACAGCTACGAACTTCTGCTGTCGCCTGGCGCGTCGTCTATCTAGTCGTTTGTGTTGTCGAGTCATATCACTCCGCCCGAGTTCGTGAACCCTGCATGTTTACAGAGAATCCGCGTGGTCTGTACGCGGCTACTTGAAAGGTTCATTTGGCCAGACACGCGTCGATTGCTGAGAATATCCGTTCGGCACCAAGTGTCGGAGAGGCATCTTCACGGGCACGATCCTCTATTGCTCGTTTGCGGTCAGCCGTCATCTGCTCGTCGAAGGCCCATCGCACGACCTGCTCGGTGAATGCGTTCACGTCGCCACGGGGAAACGTTGAGCCATTGGTCTCGGGGTAGAGGTACTCATAATCAGGCCCATTCGACGGTGGGTCGTCGTTCGCGACAACAGGGACGCCATGAATTAACGAGTGTGGAATTGAGAGGCCTCCGTAGTCGGGAACCACGGTGACAGCGCCGACTGCGAAGATGGAGGCGAGTTCCCGCTGATCGTGCACTGGGCCGCAGAAATGCACCCGCCCAGGACAGCGGGCCGAGGCGAAGGTCTTCATTGCTGCTTCGTCTGGCCCGCCGCCGATGACGATCAGGTTGATTGGTTTGCCCCGCTCTGCGGCTAAGGCAACGGCCTCGATCGCCATCTCGGGGGCCTTCTCCTGAATTACGCGAGAGATCCAGATTGCGGTCGGCAGCGACGGATCATCAAGTTGCGAGCCGACCCAAGGGTCGATGGCCTGGTCCTTGGCTGGCATGGGCAGGGAGTTCCCAATCACGACGAGGTCGTCATCATTCCAGCCGTAGGTTTTGCCGATCTCGGCTGCTCGATGGCCGTATAACAGAAGTTTTTGGCCGAGCTTAAAGAATCGTCGTCGGAGGAATCCTTGGAGATTGGCTTCTGGTTCTTTCCAGCCGTGAGTCCAGTACAACACCGGGGTCCGTGAGAGCTTTGCTTGGACCGCAGCGGCCCACGACGAAAGATAGAGCCAGCTTCCGAGCATGACAATTGCGTCGTAGTCGCCCTTGCGTAGGGTCTTGAGAAGTCCGCTTTGCCACAGAAATACGTCCCTGAGCCAGCGGTTGTTCACGATGAGGGGGTCGAGACCTTCGGCCTCGGGCACGCCCTCTTGGCCTGGTCGGGAATGGCCGGTAATGAAGTCGACGTCCCAATCGGGATGGTCAGCGAGCGCATCGAAGACACCTTGCCGGTAATTAGGCAAGAAGTGATACACGATTGCGACTCGTGGTTTCGACGTGGCTTGCACCGCTGCTCCGTTCGGTCGCCGCTGCCGGTTGGCGATAGCGATGACACTGTTCTAGACACCAAGTAGGGCAATAACAACCGACCATTGGCATGCACCCATCCCCAACTGAGGCGATCGACTCATGCGTGGGGGCCGGTGGCCCAAGGGCGTTGGGTGCCACTGCTCCATCGGCAGCGGTGACGCAACGTCTAACCTGGCCACCAATGCCTTTTCATTCCCTTTTCGACCGCAGTGGTCCGCTCTATCGAACGTTCCGTTCGTCGAAGGCTGCCGTTAGTCGCGTTCGATACCGCACCAAGGGCGTCAGCCCGACAGCCCTGGTGACTGGCGGATCGACGATTTCGCCTGACCTAGTTGCTGGCGACTATGTGTTCATTGCGCCTGGCTGCACGGTGCAAAGCGGTGTCGAGATTGGCAAATACACGATGCTCGCAGCTGGTGCCAGCATCGTCGGCGCCGATCACCCGACCGGCATTGTCGGTACCCCGATGGTGTTCGCTGGTCGCGAACCGCTTCGTCCGACAAAGATTGGCCAAGACGTCTGGATCGGACAGAACGCAATTGTCATGGTTGGCGTCACAATTGGCGACTTCGCTATTGTTGCGGCTGGAAGCGTTGTGACCCGCGATGTGCCAGAAGGACAAGTGGTCGCTGGCGTGCCCGCTAAGGTCTTACGGTCACGGTTCGAATCTGAAGACGACCTCGCTCGACATCGTGACGCCATCAACTCGACAACATTTACGCCGAGTTTTGCGAACCCCCGACATCGTGACGAACTGACATGATCCAAGCCTTCCCAGTGCAACAGCTTGATGAACCACCAATCGAACCAGGCGATGGCATTCGCCTTGTTGGGTTGACGGCTGCCGGGATCGTCGCCATTTCAGGCCACGTTGGCCTCGGCCTCGCCCTTCTGGGGCCCGGTTCCATTCTTCCGACTATCGCCCTCGGCGTCGCAGTTGGTTGCTTTCTTCTTGCCCTACCAAGCGGGTCTGGTGGCGGCTCAGCGCTGGTTCCCGTTCTTGTCGGGCTCGTTCTCGCTATGCCAGGTTTCCTCTTTATCGACAACTCCGAAGTTGCATCAGACAAGCTCAGCGGCATCGTCGAGGTTCTTATCCCTCTTTGCGTAACCGTTGCTTTCCTCACCAGGCGACCGAGCGATTTAAACTACTTCTGGCGCGGCGTCTTCGGATTAGCCGCCTTCGGTGTGCTCGTGGCGGTCGCAGAAATCGTCGCTGGCGTCGACATCGGTATGCGCGGCTCTGACGCAGAGGCTGCGCTCAACCCAATCGCCGCCGGACGCCTTGGCGCGACGGTGGTTATCTGGATCATGTTTGGCGGCGCAAATAGGCTCCCGAAGGTCTTACGGTTTGCGCTCGCCGTGGCCGGCGCCGCCGTCTTGCTTGGCGCCGCATCTCGAGGCCCTTTGCTCGCCTTGATTGTGGCTGTATTCCTCTCGGGGATTCGTTACCGAGTGCTGCGTGGCCGTCTCGCAGCTGTAGCCATCGTGGCGTCGCTCGCGGTTATGGCTGGCCTCGGAAACGCAGTGCTCGCGGAATCGGGCGAAAGAATTTTCAGCAACGCCGGCGAAACCGGCTCAACGTCTCGCTCCGCCCTTTGGGGTGAAGCAATCCACAACATCAAGATCTGGCCAGAAGGCATCGGATTCGGCCAATTTGCCGAGTCAGGGAAGATCGGCTCGCTTGCCGACTATCCCCACAATCTCATTCTTGAGCTCGCGCTCGAAGCTGGCGTGTTGTGCGCATTTGTCTTTGTGCTCGGCGTTGGTTACGTGGGCAAACGGGTGTGGTCGTCGACGGCAACCTGCGGTCCACGACATTTTGCTCTCTTGACATTCTGGGCGTTCACATCGATGTTCAGCTCGGACATCAACGGAAACAGAGTCCTCATCATCGCTCTGTTTGGTCTGATCGCTGCCTACCGGCGGCCGACAGGCGAAGACACAGATGATGAACAGGCGGGCGACATCCAGGTCGTTCAGACAGCTGAAGTGAGGGTCAATCATGGCTAACTACGGACAGAGAGCTGATCTCAGCACCTCCGACTATTTGAAGGCGGCGCAGCGATATCCATGGCTTGTGGCCTTGCCAATACTGGTACTTGGCTTTCTCGCCTGGTTCCTGCTCGGCCGGGGCGCAGCTGTGTACGAGGCATCGGCCGATGTGCTCGTGCAAGAGACACAGGCCCAGGAGTCGTTGGCCAATCAACAGGGCACCTTCGACCCAAACTTCCTGCGCAACGAGGTGAGTTTCGCCAAGAGCGATGTTGTGCGCAACGAAGTGTCAAGCCGTCTCAACATCGAGCCATTCGTCGACCTTGACGACGTTGATGTCACGATCGAGGCAAGCGAAACCTCCGAGGTGCTCACGTTTACCGCACAGGCCGCAACTGCCCCCGATTCGGCTGAGATGGCGAACACTTACGCCGGTGCCTATGTCGCCCAGCGTCGTGAAGCCGCGGTTCTCAGCTACGACAGTTCGATCGTGTTGCTCGATGAGCAGCTCGCCCTGATTCGTGAAAACCGAGCAGTGCTTCGGACCGACCTCGACGCGAAGATCGCGAACCTCGCAACGCTCGACCCTGAGGGCAATCAGTACGCCCGTGAAGAGGCAGCAATTTCTTCACTCGAGTCGGCGCTCGACGCACAGCTCACAGCGCTCGACGCGGAAGAGACTGCGATGATTACGCAGCGCTCAGACTTCAGGCTGGCCCAGAACCTGGCGAAGACGGGTATCGCGAGCGTTTCGAACGCTGCCTTCGTACCAGCTGAACCACTGCCAAACTCGGGTATTCGAGGATTCATCGTTGCCGAGCTCGTCGGCCTCATCCTCGGCCTGCTGCTTGCAGTGACTGTATACAACATGGACGATTCGCTCCGCGACGTCACTGACGTCGAGGCCGCGTTCCCCGATCTGGCGATTCTCGGAACGCTTCCGTATCAGGCATCGGTTCGTAAACGTCGTGCACTCACGGTGCTGTCTGAACCGGGTTCGGCCTACAGCGAGGCGATTTACCAAGTTCGAACCTCACTTCGCTTCATGATGCTCGAGAAGGGCGTCCGTCTCGTCGTGGTGACGAGCTCGCAGCCCGCCGAAGGCAAGACCACGTTCAGCGCCAACTTTGCGTGGTCGATGGCTGGACCAGATGATCGAGTAGTGCTTATCGACGGTGACCTTCGTCGTCCAGTGACTCACGAGCACTTCGGCGTCGATCTGGCTCCTGGTCTCACCGACCTGGTTCTGTACAAGCGTCAGCTCGACTCGCTTGAGCGCACATTTGACGAGCAAGACCCCGGTTTCTCGTTTGTTCCGGCTGGAATCTACTCGGGCAATCCTGCCGACTTCATGGGCTCAAACCAGCTGGTCCGCCAGGTCAAGAGCATCGCAGAAAACGCCCTTGTTGTGGTCGACGCCGCACCGGTTCTTCCGGTTAGCGATGCCAGGGCTATCGCTGGTGCCAGCGACTTGACGATTCTCATTGTGCGACTCGAAGAGTCCCATCGCAAGGACGTAGCATCCGCCCTGCAAAACCTCCGTAACGCCGGTGCAACCAACGTTGCGCTCGTCCTCGTTGGTGGTCGCGTGAAGCAACCGAGCTACTACGGAACTTCCGGTGACAAGAAGTCGGGCATGCCCAGCACTGGTCAGCCAACGCTTGCTCCGGTCTCACGACGTCGGCCTAATATCGGCGCCGGCCGTAATGCGACGCCGAATCGAACCGAGCCAGCAGTGGCTCCGGCAAGAGCCCGCCAGGCTCCTGCAACACCAGCCAGCGATGCACGCGGCACTACAACCGAAGTTGTGGTCGAAAAACGGCCACTGCCGACTAACCCAGGCAGTAGCGGTTCGAGCAGTAGTGGCTCAAGTAAAACTGGCTCGAGCGGCAGTGGGGCACGCGACAGTGGGCAAAGCAACAGTGGCCAAAGCAATAGTGGTCAAAGCAATAGTGGTCAAAGCAACAACGGCCCAAGCAAGGGCGGGCCTCGGAGCAGCGGTCAGAACAGCAGCGACGAGAGCAAAAGCGGACCGCGTAGCAGCGGCCGGTCAGGCAAGTAGCTCGGAGATCAGACGGTAAGAAGGCACGCTTCGGAAACGGAGTGTGCCTTCGACGCGTCGCTTATGAGGCGAACCGACCGGGGCCGATCTGCTTGCCAAAGAGTCCCAAGGCCTTTTGCAGCAGAATGAACGTTTGGGATTTCGCAAGAACAAGCGGGAATCGAATGAGAAGCGTTACGAGTCCAGCGGTATAGGTGGCCCTGTCGGTGGAATCACGCTTCAGCGCAGCATGATGCTCTCGAATGCGGTTGACCACACCTTTACCCCCGGTTGTATTCGACTCGTCAAACCAGCGCGCCCGTTCCTTCTTGTTCAACATCGATGAATAGGATCCTGCATGGACTCGACGGAGGAAGAGTTCCTCGTCAATTCGCGCAATGCGGCCTTTGAGCGCGATCTCAGACACGAATACGCGGTCGCC
>JBBKWJ010000222.1:0-15143 GCA_037968895.1 Acidimicrobiales bacterium | reverse complement strand
TTAACTGTCTCCGGGCCGCTCGTCGCCGTAGTGTTGCGGCGCGCCGACACTCAATCCTCGGAACGACTCGCTGACCTCGACGCGGCACCTGATACTGCGTCGGTTTAGTGGACGGCTCGTAGGGCGAACCACGCGTAGAGGCACACCGCGATGCCACTTGTGAACTGTTGGATCTCTCGACGGTGGCGAAACCGCCATAGCAGCAGGATCCATACCACCAACACAACGACGGCCTCAATGAAAACAACGGCGTCAGTACGGGGTAGAAGTAGATCAAGCAACACGGCAGATAAACCGGTGCACCGTCGAGAGAATTCCGCAAGCTTGCTAGCAGCAGGCAGTACTCGATGGAGTCGCGCCGGCCGAGACCGTCTCTGGGCAACAGACGGTGTCACCCATGCTCACATTTTCGAACTGCTCGACGTCACCTGTCTTCACATACCACTCCCAGCGAGTCTCGTCTGGGCCAGCGAGCCAGGTTTCGGTTTTTTCGGCGAAGCAGCATTGGGTGTCGTCGACGCCAGTTGTTTCGAGGCCGACCCCGGTCAGGCGAGCCTCAGCGGCAACGACTTCCGCTGCGGTTTCGGTCTCGACTCCGAGATGGTTGATTGTTCCGGCCGGGCCGCCTCCCTCGAAGAGCACCAGTTTCAGCGGCGGGTTTTCGATGGCAAAGTTGGCATAGCCGGGACGGGTCTTGGCCGGTTCGGCATCGAACATCTTCGAGTAGAACTCGATCGCCTGATCCAGGTTGTCAACGTTGAGTGCAAGTTGGAGACGCACGTGGTTCCTTCCGTGCTGGACAAGCCAGCTTCGTATTGATGAATGTCGATATGTTGCCAAACGTATCGACATATGTCAATATGTTTCTTGTGATCGATGCGAAAGATACAACAACCAACCAGATCGACGGTCTGTGCTGCGCCCCCATTTCGGCTAGTGCATTCTCGGAGAGTGACGCCGATGAACTCGCCCTGCTCCTTAAGGCGCTCGCTGACCCGGTCAGGCTTCGATTGATGTCGATCATCATGACCGCTCCGAACACAGAGGCGTGCACCTGCGACCTACCCGCACTGGTTGGCCGCTCGCAACCAACTGTCAGTCACCACCTCGGACTGTTGGTAAAGGCGGGCCTTCTGGAACGCGAACAACGAGGGAAGTGGGCCTGGTTCCGACCTAAGGTCGACCGACTCACTGCCCTCGCGGTTGCGCTGACTCCTGTTGATTGTTGCTAGTAGTTTTCGTCAAGCAGAGAAGCTTGCGACCGCCCGTAGAGGACTGCTCCGAGGGTGACCGCTCCTCCGACAACGAGTGCGAGCCCGAGAGCTGGCCCCGCATCGACGCTCGATGTGCCCGCCACAATTGCGGCGATGCCGAGCGAAAGAAAGAGTGTGCCGAGCAGGAGCCGGCCAACAGCCGGTCGATTGTTAGTTTTCATGTCGAATCACCACTTCGCCGAATCGTGTTGTTGCGTCAATCGTGAGGACTGGTTCGTCTGATGGGGCGCCGAGCGGGCGATAGTTGTCGGTTAGCTCAATGCCGACACCTTCATCGCTCCTGCCGAGAAGACGCACGTCGCCGAATCGAGCCTCAGCTGTCACATCAACTGCCATATCTCGGGGAAGGATGACCACAAGCGAACCAGCGCCCATGTCGAGCAGTACTGATTGGTCGTCGACAAGGTCAAGAGCGGTTAGATCCAAGGTGAGTTCGCCGGCACCAACGTCGTAGCTCGCCGCCAAGTCGGATTGAACGAGGACGTCGTATCTGAACTCGCCGAATCGGTCACTTGAGATTGCGATGTCGGCAACCGGTGCGATTGCGACGCCGAGCGCTGCGATCAGACCGACTGGCACCAAGCCCCACGCTCGACCGGTGAACGCACTAACAACAAGACCAGCGCCGCAGAGAGCTAGCACCGAGCCGAAGATGGCAGCCGCTCCGATGTCGAGACTCGTTGCGTAGTTGAGCCAGATCATCATGCCGGCCACAACCGCCGACAGTGCAAGCACTACGGCAGTGATCGGTGGCCCTGGTTGGCGGGGTGGGGTCGGCGACGGAGGCACGTAATACTGGCTCGCAGGCGGTGGATACTTTTCTGGATCGAAGTCTTCGGCATATGCACTGCCATCGGTACGAGGTATCGCCCAGCCTTGATCTTGCGACGGCGCAGCCGGATCTCGATACGGATGGACCGGCTGGTTCCTTGGTCGAAGCAGGTCTTTCACGTCGCCGACCAAGGCCGCGGACTCGCCAGGACGTTGGCTCAGGAGGTAGATGCCACCGCCGACAACCAACAATGGCAAGATGAGCGATCCGTCGCCGCCGATAATTGACAGCACCGCCATCGCGCCGATGACAAGCCCGAGCGAACCTGCGACGATACGACCGACGCCGCTGCGGTCAGCCGGGCTCCGGTCATAGGCCGGAATCAGGAACCAGCCTGCAAGATAGAAGAGCACGCCCGCTCCGCCAAAGAAGGACGTGACCACGAAGGCGATCTGCACCACTAGCGGGTCAACGCCAAAGTAGTTGGCGATGCCAGTAGCTACACCGCCGACGGGGCCGCCTGGACCTCGGACGAGATGGCGCGAACGCATTGGTGGTGGATTGGAAGGAGGGATCGGGCCTTGGTCGGGCGGTGGGCCCTCTTGGGAGTTAGTTTCTGTTTCCATAGCAACAGTCTCTTTGAGGTGGGCAACCCCGAGAATCGGGGTCTTCCTTGATTGTCGCCCATGTCAACTCGGGGCGCACTCAGGGTTCACCCTGATTTCGAGGCGCCGAACTTCGTGAGAGACTGTGGCAACACCTATGACCAGCACTCCCCCACCAGTTCCACCAAACAACACCATCGACGGCCCCCTTTGGCAGGTTCCGCTCATCAATCGCGAGGAACGTCTTCTCAGTGGGACATCGGCCGCTATCGCTCGCGAGGTCGGGGTCGACGTCCGATGGGTCCGATTAGCTTGGATCCTCCTCTTCGCTGTCGGCGGCTGGGGTGCGCTTCTCTATGTTGCCACCTGGGGCACCATCGCCTGGCTGAACTACACCGGCCGACCGGAATCGTCGAATCCGCATCCAAAGGGAAAGTCAGAGAGCCATCGCACCGTCGGCTTCTGGCTCGTGGTGATCGGCATGATCGGCTTGAACCTCCAACTTGGTGGCCTTCCCCCCGCTGTCATGTGGCCGCTCGCGATCGCAGCCTTTGGTTTGTTATTGGCTTGGCGCCGCCTTGGCCCCACCGCAGTTCGCCGGTCAGAAGGCCGCTACCCGCTCGCTCAAGCCATCGCTGGTCTCGTGCTGGCCGCGCTCGGCGCAGCGTTGCTCGTCTTCTTCATTGTCGGCGTCAACACATCGGCTGTGCTCTACGCCGTTATCGGCATCCTCGCGATAGCTGTCGTCGCCACCGCACCATGGTGGTGGCAGGTGGTGCAGGAGCTCGATCAAGAACGGCAAGCCAGGGTGCGATCAGACGAGCGAGCAGCAGTCGCCGCCCATCTTCACGACTCAGTGCTCCAAACACTCACACTCATCCAACGCAATAGTGACGACCCCCAGACGATGCTTAGTCTGGCTCGGCGCCAAGAACGTGAACTTCGAAACTGGCTCGATCCTGATCGTGTGTCGCGCCAAGGCGGCAGCGTGAGGGGACGACTTGATGAGCTTGCGTCCGAGGTCGAGGAGCTCTATCACGTACCGGTCGAGGTCGTCGTCTCCGGCGACTGCCTCGTTGACCAGCCAATCGATGAGGCGCTCTCGGCCGTAAGGGAAGCGCTAGTAAATGCGGCAAAACACTCAAAGGCAGACCGGGTTGATGTCTACGCTGAGAGCCGTCCCGACGCCCTTGAGATCTATGTCAGAGATCGCGGCGCTGGCTTTGACCGAGAGCAGATTGCCGCCGATCGGCGAGGCATCGCAAACTCGATTGAGGCTCGAATGACTCGGGCTGGCGGTCAGGCAACAATCGTCTCTACCCTCGGGGAAGGCACCGAAGTTGAACTCGTGCTGCCCCGGCAACCAGAAAGTAGTTCGTAGTGGCCTACCAACCAAGCGTCGTCATCGTTGACGATCACGACCTCGTCCGCGCTGGTGTGAAAGCACAGCTAGGCGATGCAGTCAGGGTGATCGGTGAGGCGGCTGACGTCCACGAAGCCGTCGATGCGATCGCCGATCGCACTCCTGATGTGGTGTTGCTCGATGTGCATCTTCCGTCAGGAACTGGTGCCGACGTCATCAACGCGATTACGGCCAGAGGAATCGAAACCAAGTTTCTTGCGCTATCGGTTTCCGATGCGCCAGACGACGTCATCTCGGTGATCCGTGCGGGTGCAAGGGGCTACGTCACCAAGGCCATCAAAGACACAGAGCTCATTGAGGCAGTGATCCGAATCGCCGAAGGTGATGCGGTGTTTTCCCCCCGGCTCGCAGGTTTCGTCATCGATGCATTCTCCGCCACCATCCCGGAACCAACCGACCCTGAGCTCGACCGTCTCTCGCCCCGGGAGCAAGAGGTCATGCGCCTGCTCGCTCGTGGCTACGCCTATAAAGAAATCGCGCGCCGTTTGAACATTTCCATTAAGACCGTCGAGACTCACGCATCCAAGGTCCTGCGCAAGCTTCAGCTCTCAAGCCGGCACGAACTCTCAAGCTGGGCCGCCCGCCGACGAATCGTCTAGCCACGAACGCCTGCTGCGAACGCTTCGGGGTCTGACCCCAAAACGTTCGCAGGACCCTGAGACACTCAGGGTGTACTCAGGGGCATCACCGATCGAATAGACAGTCGAACGGATTGATCATGGAGACATGACAATCCCGATGCGAACACAACACCGCCCAACGAACGACCACGACGCCGATCTATTGGCAAATGAATTGCCAATAGTTTCAGCGAGGTCAGTAACGAAGACCTACTGGGCTGGCGACATCGCCGTCCATGCTCTCAACAGTGTCGACCTCGACATCAATCAAGGCCAGTTCGTTGTGGTGATGGGACCCTCCGGCAACGGCAAGTCGACTCTGCTCAACTGTCTCTCCGGAATCGACTCGATTGACAGCGGCACGGTTCACATCGACGGCAAAGAGATTCATGTATTAAAGGATCGAGCTCGCACAACCCACCGTGCGCAGCGCATGGGTTTCATTTTCCAAAGCTTCAATCTTATTCCGGTGCTTAGCGCGGCTGAAAACGTCGAGCTTCCGTTGCTCGCGTCTGGCACCAAGCCGAGTGTCGCTCGCGAGACGGCGGCAAAGGGACTCACTCAAGTTGGATTGGGAGAGCGAGCGCGACACCGCCCAGCTGAACTCTCAGGCGGCGAACAGCAGCGTGTCGCCATCGCTCGAGCCCTCATCACCAAGCCAGCAGTCGTCTGGGCCGATGAGCCGACGGGAAACCTCGACAGCACGACAGCCGGACTCGTGCTCGATGTCTTTCGCCAAGCAAATGAAGCTGGGCAAACATTTGTGATCGTCACTCATGATCAAGAACTCGGCAAGTCCGCTGACCGGCTTGTCGAAGTTAAGGACGGGGTTGTCCGATGACCGTCGTCGCGATCGTTGTCCTCGCTCTACTTCTTCCAATAACCATCTTTGACTTCATTCGACGGCCGACTATCAGGCGCTTAGGGCTACGGAATCTCGCTCGCCGCCGCGGCGAAGCCGTTCTTGTCGTCGGTGGCTCAATGTTGGCAACCGCTCTCATCACTGCGTCGTTCGTGATTGGAGATAGTTTCGATCACTCGATTCGGAACATCGCTGAAACCAAACTCGGGCCAATCGACGAGTTCATTGTGGTCCCTTCAACTTCCGATGCCGAAGCGGCAGCGAGCGCAATCCAGACCGCCGAATTCAGCGACGTCGACGGCGTCATGATGCTGCACTCAATCGATGTGGCTGCCGGATCGGTTGGCGAGAACCGAGTGGTCGAACCAACACTGCGATTTCTTGAGCTGGACCAGGCCGCCACGGTTGCGTTCGGCAACGAGCCTGACGCCACCGGCCTGAGCAGTTGGACTGAGCAGCTGGACCCCACTGAAGTAATCGTCAACAACGTGATGGCAGGCGACCTAGGGGTCTCCGAAGGCGACACGCTCGAGGTCTTCGCCGGTGGCGAAGGCCAACAATTCACCATCGTCGACGTGGTGCCAGCCAAGGGGCTGGCGGGGCTAGGCGACATTGTTGGCGCTCCTGGTGCGCTCTCGCTCAACCTTCCCGCAGACCTCAGCGAATCGCTGGTAGTCGTCTCAAACCGAGGCGGTGTCTACGAGGGAGCCGAGCGTACGGACACGGTCATGGCTCAGCTAACAAACCTTTTCCCCGAGGGAACCGAGATCAACCCGGCCAAGCAAGAGCTATTAGCTGACGCTGACGCCGAAGGACAAGAGACGACCTACATCTTCGGCACTATCGGTGGCTTCAGCGTGATTGCCGGGATTCTGCTGGTCGTCAATCTCTTCGCCATGCTCGCCGCTGAGCGTCGAACCGATATCGGAACAATGCGTGCGATCGGGATCCGTCAAGGAACCATCGTTCGCAGTTTTGCGCTTGAGGGCGCCGCTTACGGTGTGCTCGCTGCCATCGTGGGGGCGGCCACCGGAATTGGAGTTGGCGCCGCCGTCGTCTCCTACGCGAATAGCACGTTGGCCGCAGACGCACCGTTCAGCCTCACAACTGCGATCGTGCCGGCGAGTCTTCTTTCTGGAGCTGTTATCGGCTTTGCCATCTCCCAACTGACTGTGATTGGAACCTGTCTTCGCTCCACGCGACTCACGATTGTTCGGGCCATCAAAGACATTGGCGAAGACAAACACAAGAGCGGACGCCGTCGGTCCCTGATCACTGGAGGCATCGGGCTTGCTCTGGCAGCAGTCGCGATCGTTCTTGCATCAGACGTTGCCGTAGTCGCCCTTGCCGCACCGGTGCTGGCCTGTGTCGCTCTCATTCCGTTTGCGAAGCTTGTGCTCCCGGCGCGAATCGCAACGTTTGCTGGTTGCGTGGCCGGCCTCATTTGGGCCGCCATGGTTTTTGGAATTCTGCCGAAGACAATGGACAACCCCGATGTCGACGTCTTTCTCATGCAGGGCGTCCTGCTCGTCGGGTTGGCATCGGTCCTGGTCGCGAACCTTGACAACGTCTGGCTCGCCGTCACTTCCCGGATGAGCGGCGGCAGCATCGGCGCCAAGCTCGGGTTAGCACATCCACTTGATCGCCCGATCCGATCGGTGATGCTCGTCGCAATGTTTGCACTAGTCCTGTTCACCGTCTCATTCATGGTCATTGTGAACGCCGTGTTCCTGACTCAAGGGCCGGCTCTCGCACAACGGGCGGGCGGTGGCTACGAAGTCATCGTCGACACAAACCCCAGCTCCGGCTATAGCGCCGACGAATTGCTTGAAACGCCTGGGATCGCCTTAGTGGCGCCAATCGCTCGATCCTGGGCGAGTGTGCAGGCGCTCGACAGCACGGCATCCGCCATCGACACTCCTTTCGACGACTGGCCAGTTTCGATGATTCAGCCTGGCTTCGAGCTGGTTGATCCACCGTCGACCACGCGTCGTGACGATCGCTTTTCGTCAGACGCCGAGGCCTGGGCGGCCGTCGCTGCTGGCCCTGACGCAGACGGCACCGTTTGGACGATTGCTCCAGACGACCTAGAGACTGCTCCTGGCGACATATTGCGGATGGAGGGTCCGGGCGGACGGGCACTCATGGCCACTGTTGCCGGGACCAGCGAACAACAGTGGCTCGTCGATGGTGGATTTTTCCTCGGCCTTGACGCTGCGCCGTCGCTCTACAACGAGCCATTGATTCCGACACGATTCTACGCCTCGGTCGATGGGCGTGATGCGGAAGCGGTAACCGCTGGCTTGACCGCCAGTTCGCCGGAACGCGGTGTCGATGCTGCGACGTTCCTGGATCGCGCCGAAGAAGAGTTGGCGGGTCAGGACAGCTTCGTGACAATGCTCCAGGGCTATCTCGGCCTCGGCCTACTTATTGGAATCGTCGGCCTCGGTGTCGTGCTCACCCGTGCTGTTCGAGAGCGTCGTCGAGAGATCGGCATGCTTCGAGCAATGGGCGTCGCTCGCTCGCAGATCCGATCAATGTTTGTTGTTGAGGCGGCGTTCATCGGCGTGCAGGGTGTCGTTTTGGGAATTGGGCTTGGAACGCTGAGTGCGTGGCAGGTCCTCACCAAGTCGACGGCGTTCGAGACCGGTCTCGACTTCGTCGTGCCAAGCACCGCCCTTACCGTGATCGGGGTTGTGTCACTTGCGCTGGCGCTACTTGCCGCAGTCGCTCCCGCCGCACGCTCGGGGCGAGAAACACCGGCTGCGTCACTCCGTATTTCTGCCTAAAAGGGTCAGTCTGACCAGGCTTCTTTGTTGAACAAGTTTGGTGGTCGCTCGTCCTGCAGGGCGACCACTACATTTGCTGCGGCCATGTCAAGCATGCGGCGGCGTCCCTCAATCGTTGCTGATGCAATGTGGGGCGTGACTATCACGTCGTCTCGCTGGAGCAGAGGGTGCTCGGCGTCAAGTGGCTCAGGGTCGGTCACGTCGAGCGCTGCGTTGGAGACTTTGCCCGAGTGGATGGCTCCTCGCAGGGCCTGATGGTCTACGAGGCCGCCGCGAGCACAGTTCACGAACACCAGGCCATCGCGACAAGCAGCAAACGCAGCCTCGTCGAACACCCCTGCGCTGGCACTAGAAAGTGGCGCATGGAGCGACAAGACATCGCTGCCTGTGAGCAACTCATCGAAGCTCACCATGGTTGTTCCGTCACCAGGATCGCCTTCAACGAACGGATCGGTCGCTATCACGTTCATACCGAGCGCTCGGCAATAGCCAGCGAGCCGGCGCGAGATGCGCCCATAGCCGTAGAGGCCGATTGTCTTACCGTCGAGTTCGATGCCGCGATTGAGCCTTGCATAATCGCCGGTTCCGTTCCGGAGTCGGCCTTGGGCTCTCGGAATCTCCTTGGCCGCAGCCAGAATCAGCGCCAGCGCGTGTTCGGCCGTTGAAACGGTTGGCCCATCCGGCGTATTGGTGACCAACACCCCCCGCTTGGTGGCCTCGTCGAGATCGACATGATCGACGCCAATTCCAGTCAGCGCCAAGACAAGAAGCTCAGGCGCTTGGTCGAATCGGGCGGCGTCCCACACAACGTTGCCACCAATTGCCGCTTGTGCGCCACGAAGCCACTCATCGCCTGGGCCGACGGCCTCGTGTTGCGCAATCGCAAGATCAGTCGGCCATGGTCGGTCAATATGCACGATCGCCATCGTGTGCTCCTTCTGCCAGAGGCAGACTGTGAGGAGGTCATCGACCTCGGGCCCAAACGCTCAACCTATCCGACCTGTCGACGCGAGACCTACACTCACCCCGTGGCCGAAGACGACACATCTGAACACCTGGCTGTTGGCCTCGGTGAACTACAAAAGACTGCGGTTGACCGCTGGTTCACCAAGCGAGGGCTCCCCAATCTGATCGAGGGCTACAGCGCAACCGAAGACGTGTTTACCCGAGCAGCTCCGGTGCTTCTCCTTTTCTGGGTCTTCGGCATCGTCGGCGCGTACGGCGACCGTTTCACCGGTTGGTCACAGGCCTTCGCTGCCATCGCTGGCATTGGGTTCCTCGCAGCAGTCGCCGCACTCGTGAACTGGTTGCGAGGTCGTCGTTACTTCCAAGTTCCCGATCATGTTGGTTTCATAGAGCTCGGTGCATTCGTGCTCGCGCCGGCGTTCCTCCCCGTAATTGTGGCCAACAGCAGCGTCTCGCTGTTCCTCCAGGAGATCGCACTGGGCATCGCCGTGCTCGTCCTGATTTGGTTCTGGTTTGGATTTGGATTGGGATCCATAATTCGCTGGGCCGTCGGCAACCTCTTCCGCCAGATCACGAACGTCCTCACGCTCATGATGCGATCGCTTCCGCTTTTGCTTGTGTTCACCATGTTTCTTTTTCTCAACGCAGAGCTCTGGCAGGTTGCGAACGACTTCACAACCCCGCTCTTTCTTGCCGCAACCGGTGGCCTGATCGGCGTTTCTCTCCTTTTCGTCCTCTTTCGCATTCCAGCCGAGCTCCACGACATTGGTCAGTTCGCGACAATGAGCGAGGTCGAGACCCACCGACGACGATCGGGAGCACCACTCGAAGGAATGGTTGCTCAGCCAGAACTCACACCACCCCTCACTTCAATCGATCGCCTTAACGTCGCGATTCTGACGATTTTCGCAATCGGCGTGCAGATCGCCCTCATCATGATGATCGTTGGCTTGTTCTATGTCGCCTTCGGCCTTGTCGCCGTCCGGCCAACAACAATCGAACAGTGGACAACCGGCGGATCCGGGTCAACCGACACCCTGCTCGACCTTCGACTTTTTGGTGCCGACATCCCGCTGACCGGCGAACTACTGAAGGTCACTGGATTCCTCATGGCATTCGCTTCACTTCAGTTCACTGTCTCTGCGTTAACCGATTCTGCATACCGGGCTGAGTTTTTCGACGAACTCACGAGCGAGATCCGGGATGCGCTTGCGGTTCGTGTCGTATATCTCGATCGCCTTGGCGCCTCAGAGCGTGTCGAAAAGCGATGATCAAGCGACTCATTGTCGGGCTTGCCTTTGTCGGGTCGACTGGCTGTGGAGCTTCGATAGACATCTCGGCTGCCGCATTTACCGTGTCGATTGAGGCCTGTGATGGCGGTGTCGATGGATTCGCCACCGCCATCGCCGTCGGGCCGACCACCCTGGCATCGGCTGGCCACCCATTCGAGTCGTTCCAGAACATTACGGTCACTGACGCGGACGGAACAGAGCATGACGCAACGGTAATCTACCTCGATCTCGACACGGATATCTCGCTCCTCGGGCTTACCGAATCGAAGACCAGCTTCCTGCCGATCGGCGAGCCGGAGACGGGAGCTCTCGTCGAACTCGCAACGTTCCGAGCCGAGCAATTCCGGCCGCGGAACGGCACCCTCATCCGGAAGCTCGACATATCGATCGACGGTGAAGGCGGTCGTCGGGGGCTAGACCTTCGAGCCGGCATTGAGCCTGGCGATTCGGGTGCTGGCGTGATTGACGACGGCTCAGTAGTTGGCGTGGTCTTCGGGGCCGACCCACTCGACCCGAATCATGGATGGGCGGTGTCGTCTGAAGAAATCGCCGATGCACTGGCTTTAGTTGCCGAGGGACGGACTCTCGACCCAGAACAGACCTGTACCGACAGTCCCGACGCTAAAGACATCTAGCCCTCCATCCTTGCAGTTCGCAAGGTTTTGGGGAAATCTGTTGACACATGAATACTCAGTATGCATACTGCGTATCCATGAGCATCAAGCACAGCCTGCTTGCCCTCCTGTCGCAGGAGCCCAAGTACGGATACCAACTGAAAACTGAATTTGAGTCTGCGACCGGCGGAGCGTCGGTACTCAACATTGGCCAGGTCTACACGACGCTGCAGCGCCTCGAGCGCGACGGACTTGTCGTCGAAGATGCCGTCGATGCCGAAGACCGACGCAGTTACAGCCTGACCAAGCTTGGCCGTTTCGAACTCGACGAATGGTTCGAGTCGCCGGCCACGGTCACCACGTCACAACGGGACGAGGTCTCGATCAAAGTACTCGTGGCGCTGGCAAGTCACGCCACCGACCCTCAGGCCATTATTCGCAGCCAGCGCTCAGCGACAACGCAGACCCTGCAGTCGCTCACCCGGCAAAAGCTGCGGACGGACGACCTGGCCGAAGGCCTACAAATCGATCGACAGA
This sequence comes from Acidimicrobiales bacterium, assembly GCA_037968895.1. Taxonomy (GTDB): domain Bacteria; phylum Actinomycetota; class Acidimicrobiia; order Acidimicrobiales; family SZUA-35; genus JBBKWJ01. Next base: position 3,389 of record JBBKWJ010000222.1, on the reverse strand, counting down.
TCATGGCAAGCGAAGCCGAAGTTCGTTGGCTCGATCTGGCCGAAGAGCGCATCAACCACGCAGTCGCAATCCCTCGAATGAATTCACACACCACAGGAGCAAACCAGTGACAGGCAACGTAGTTCTCGAAATGCGTCAGGCAGGTCGTCAGTACGACTCGCCCCGCGGCCTCGTGACCGCCCTTGGCAACATCGATCTCACCGTCGAACTTGGCGAGCTTGTCGCCATCGTCGGCCGAAGTGGCAGTGGCAAGTCGACTCTTCTCAACCTTGCTGGCGGCCTCGACTCACCGAGCCTCGGGTCGGTCAGGGTAAACGGAGCTGAGCTCGCAAGCCTGAACGGCCGAGAGTTAGCTGCAATTCGGAGGCGCCAGATTGGCTTCGTCTTCCAGAGTCTCAACCTCCTCCCCACTCTGACCGCAGGCGAGAACGTCTCGCTCCCGCTTGAGCTAGACGGCATGCCAGCGGCCGAAGCCCGAGCAGCCGCTCTTGTTTCGCTGACCGAGACCGATGCCGCCCAGTTCGCAGACAGCTACCCAGACGAACTGTCCGGTGGCGAACGTCAGCGAGTGGCGGTTGCAAGAGCGCTCGTCGGTAGTCGCAACCTGCTTTTGGCCGATGAGCCAACAGGTGCGCTCGACGAGGCAACGGCCGACGCCGTGATGCGAGTCATCCGTCGCCGGGTCGACACAGGAACCTGCGGCGGGGTTCTTGTGACACACGACATGTCACTAGCTGCGTATGCTGACAAGATCATCCGGCTTCGCGATGGCCACATCGACACAGTGTCCGTGACTCATTTTGACGACGCAGTTGAAGCTGCCGACGTGCAGGAAGTGGCGAGATGACAAGCGATTCAGTTCGACCGATGCTCCGTCTAGCTCTGCGCGGTATGTCGAGGCATCGTGGCCGGACAGTCCTCGTTGCGACTCTCATCGGGCTACCAGTCTGCGTCGCCCTTGTAGTCGGCATGCTCGTACGACAGGACGCCAACTCAGTTAGCTACGACGCCTACTGGGCGGATGGCGCAAACGTCGAAATATCGTTTCCGATGTCGACGGCGCCAGCCGAAGATCTCACGGCGGCGAATGAGTTTGACGCTGCTCTTGGCGACCGTCCACGCGCACGAATCGACGCGAGCTCGGTACTCCTCGAAGTGCCAGGACAAGATCTCCCGACAGTGATGCCAGTCGAGACGTTTGACCCCTCGAACGATCTCTGGCCCACTAAGTACTCCATCGTCGATGGAGTGCGTCCCACCGAACCGGGACAGATCGCAATAAGTGAGCATGTTCGCGACATTTCGGCCATCTCGACTGGTGACACGATTGACCTCATCGGACTCGCTGGCCCTCAACTCGTAACCGGAATTGCCCACACCTCCCAGTGGCACGACACCGACGTTGTCCTGACTCACCCAAGCCAAGATGTGGCGGCTACGGGGATAGCCGGATACACGACGTGGTACCTCGAAGAGCCGCTGCCTGAGTCCGGGGTCTCCGGTTTGAACTACAGCTACTCGCTCAGAGATGGCGCATACGGCTATCAAGACGGGCAGTTCTTTACTGATCCGACCGTGATTGTGTTCCTTGTCAGCGTCGGCCTGCTCTGCGTCACCGGTCTCGTTGCCTCGGCCGCCTTCGCTACGGCAAACCGGCGTCGAATCCACGAGTTCGGCATGCTCTCAGCAACGGGTGCTGACCGCCAACAGATCACGGTCACTGCCCTCGTCGAAGCTGGCCTTCTCGGCACCATCGGTGCCGTCAGCGGTGCCGTAATCGCAGTCGCCGGGTTCTCCACGATTGGGCAAGCCATCCTTGCACGAAGTACCAACAGAGACGCCACGATTACCCTCACTGTGTTCGACGTCATTGTGCCAATTGCTGTCGGAATTGGCGCTGCTCTCATCGCCGCCTATATCCCGGCCCGGACAGTTGCCAACGTTCCAACTCAGACTGCCCTTGCAGGCCGCATCCCGCTGCGTAAGCCGGCGGCGTGGACAGCGCCGTTTGGCATCGGCATGGGAGGACTCGGGCTACTGCTCCTTGCCGGCGCCTCATCAATGGACCGAACCGGCGACACGCAAACCCTTCTACTCATCGTGGCGATCATGGCGGCAATCGGAGGCGCAGCATTGCTTGGCGGGCCGATCGTCTCATGGTTGGCACCGCTGGCCAAACGCCTACCTGTCACGATGCGCCTCGTCGTTCGTGACAGCAACCGGCAGCGCACCAGGGCGGCAGCAGCCATCGGCGCACTAACCGCAATGTTCATCATTCCAACGGTGGCGCTTGTGCTCATCGGAACCGAACAACGATCGTCTGACAACAGCAATACTGCGGCGGCTTCAAGCAACACTCAGACACTGCGATTCTCTGCTGACGGAAGCGACGGTCTCTCGGCCTCACAACTCGCAACTCTCGATCGTGAGTTTCCAGGCGCATCTATGGTCACATGGCAGCAGCTACTGAACGGCTCGGCTAGCGGCGTGGCGTGGGGCCCGTACGGCGAACTTAGCCTCGGCCTCTGGACCCAAGACCTGGCGGGTACCTTCGACGTTACTGAAGCGCAGATCGGTGCTGACGTTGACGCAATCCAGATCGTGCCGAGCCAGTGGGGAATAGATGTGTATGAGGAGGGGTACACAGTCGACCAAGGACTCGGCGTCGACGAAAACTTCTCGTCGACACTCCTCAAGACCGAGACATTCAGTTCGGATCTGTTGGTTGAGCCAGCGCTGTTTGTCCTTCCCGACACCGCAGCCGAACTTAGACTGACGCCCGGTTCGGGTGCAGGCCTGCTGAACTTAGCGACGGCTCCGGACGAGCAACAGGTCACACGCATCCGCAACCTGGCTTCGATCTCGTACACAGGACTCGCCGCCGAAGCGGGTTTCGACCTCCCTCGTATCGACTACTTTGGCTACTACGGCGAGGAATTTGTGGGTACCGACTTCGATCTACTCAAGAACATCGTTGTCGTCGGAGCGTTTATCGGCAGCCTGATCGTCCTGGCCGTAACCGCAGCCCTCGTGGCGACCGAGTCAGACAGCGACTTGGCGACCATGGTGGCAATCGGCGGTCCACCTCGACTGCGTCGTGGCTTCCTCGGTCGCCAGACATGGTTCATGGCATCGATCGCAGCCGCAATTGCGCTTCCGTTCGGGCTGCTGGGAGGCCGGGCACTCATCGACCCGAGCTATTACGGCTACTACGACTTCACCGTGCCGTGGGGCCATCTCACCCTTCTACTTGTCGGGGTCCCAATCGCAGCCGCACTGAGCATCTCTCTCACAATGCGCTCAAAGCCAGTCGCTCCGCTTCGCCGCATCGACTGACCAACCATTCCACGACGAACTGGTCCCGGTGGAACAGCCTGAGGCTGTTCCAC
>JBBKWJ010000221.1:0-42287 GCA_037968895.1 Acidimicrobiales bacterium | reverse complement strand
TTGGCAATGTCTCGACGGAGCCTGGTTTGGATCGCTTCAAGGCCATCGAGGCGAAGTTGGAAAAGAAGCTTCAACGACCGGAACCTGCGACCGAGCGGGATCCCCCAATCGCGATACTGCGTGACCTCACCATCGACGCTCGATTGGAGGTAGGAGGGATTCGTCGACATGACCCGAATCAGGTGTTGCGAATCACGCACATAGAACAGGGAGCAGTCGAGAATCGTTCCCATCCACTTGTGCGGGTTCCATGTCAACGAATCGGCCCCTTCGATTCCATCAAAGAGGTGCCGACACTCGGGCAACAGCATGGCCGAGCCAGCCATGGCGGCGTCGACGTGGACCCACGCTCCATGTACAGACGCAGCCTCAACAACCGCACCAATCGGGTCCATGGCCGTGGTGCCGGTCGTGCCAACTGCGGCGACAACTGCGCACGGCACTCGTCCCGCAGCCGCATCGTCTGACATCGCCGCGGCGAGCGCAGCGGGGTCGATCGCGAAGTCGGTGCGATTGTGAGCCACCACCCTCAAGTTCTCACGACCGAAGCCGGCGAGCAGCGCTGCCTTTGCCACCGAAGAATGCGCCTGCTCGGTCGTGTAGACAACAAGGGCCGCAGGAAGCCCCTGGAGCCCTCCGGCGGCCTGGCTGTGGTCTGACGCCCGCTCACGAGCGGCGAGAAGGGCAACGAGGCACGACGTCGACGCAGTGTCGTGGATCGTTCCCTTCCATTCAGGGGACATGCCGGTTGCTTGCCTCATCCAATCGACGACAACCTCTTCGACCTCAGTGCTAGAGGGACTGCTTTCCCACGAGAGGCTGAGCGAGCCGAGACCGCTCGAGGCGATATCGCCGAGGACACTAGAGAGCGATGCGTTTGACGGGAACCAACCGAAGTGCATCGGGTGCTGAACTTGCATGACTCCGGGAACGATTACCTCATCGAGTTCACGCAGCACATCGGCAAATGGCCGAGGCGCCGCATCGGCAGACGCTTCGAACTGTGCGCTTACCTGACCAGGTGAAACCGCTGCTTTGACCGGCCCGGAACCAAGGTCGGTGCGGTAATCGGCGATCCAATCAATGAGCTCATGGCCCGCTGCTCTGAATTCCTCTGGTGTCATCGAGTCAGGGTACAACTCGCTCCACCGCTAGGGGACTACTGCGTAGCTCAGAGGTATTTGGTTTCGTATCGTAGGCCGCCCCAATGGATTGGCGTTGCGCTCGTCGAGCGCATCGCCAAGTATTGCGGACGGTGATTGCCCCGACCGCAGGCTTTCACGCCAATCGACGCCTAGGCGATCAAGGATCTCGCCGATCCGTGCGCCAGTCCGGTAGAACCGGCCAGCACAATGCCAATCGGCGTCGCCGTTTAGCGCCTCCGGAGGAAGATCTAGCCGCCCTGGTCTGCCGTTCGCCTCGGCGTAGCGGTTCTCTACATAGCGAGCAGTTCCTTCGATCTGTTCGAGACCTCGTTCTTGACAGCTCAGTCGAGGCCGATTGAAGGCGGCGTGGCGATGGGCACGTATCGAACAGAAGCGAGTAGCCAAAGCGACAAGCTGCTCCTCGTCGGCGTCGACGGCACGCTCGACGAGCTCAAGTTCAAGTTCGCTAAGCGCCAGGTCGGAACCAACCAGGTCGGCTGGTTCGAACGGGTCGTAGCCAACTGGCGTCTTCCAGTTCTCAACGAACATCTGAAAGAAATGAAACAGCTCGTGGACGACGAATCGACGGAATTCAGGATCGTCCACGTGAGGGACGTCGCCCTCGAGATCGACAACAACGCATGTCTCCCCGTATACCTCTGATCCGACGAAGCAGCCTCCTGCTGGTCGAGCGACCGCCACTCCCCGGTGCCGAAGGAGCTGGCTTCCTTGGGCTACTTCGAAGGTGGCCTCGACTCCGGTCAGACTCGCAATGTTGTGAGACCACACGATCGGGAAACCATCATCATCGGTTGAGATGAAGACAATCGGAAGCTGACCAGGCTGAAAGGAAGGTGACCAGATTTTGGCGCTATGTGACGCAAATGTTCGACTAATCTCGCTCAGAGCGTCGATTAGTGCGTCGTCTGTCGTCATTCTGACCGAGGTTTCCTCAGCTGAGGCATTTCGCGAGTCTCCACTGAATTCCAGCAATAAATCTATCAATATCACGAAATAGTCCAGACCAGGCAGACTTGTAAGGACATCGTAAGGAACCGGGCAGTGGCACAAGCACTTGTAATCGAGGACGATCCGGCGAGCGCAGCGCTCGCTGCGGCAACCCTCGAGGCCTTCGGCCTGACCGTAGAAATCGCCACGAACGGAGACGATGGTCTCGCGATGGTCGGCGAAACCAACTTCGATCTGATCCTGCTCGACATAAGGATGCCCGGATACAACGGCTACGAAGTGTGCCGCATGCTTCGCGACCTGAAAGTCACTACGCCAATCATGGTGCTTTCCGCGAAGACCGGCGAGTACGACGAAGTCGAGGCATTCGAACTCGGGGCCGACGACTATCTGCGAAAGCCGTACTCCGTCGCTGTCCTATCGGCTCGGGCTCAAGCCCTCTTGCGACGCCATCGCTCGCACGCCGATCCGATGAGCTATGCCGGTATCAGCTACGACCCAACAACACGGGAAGCGAGCGTCGACAACGACCCTGCCGTGCTGCTTACGCCGCGCGAAGGTCAGGTCCTCGAATGCCTACTCCAGGCCAGGGCCGTGCCAATCGCAAAGGCTGTTATTCTGCACGACGTCTGGGGCCCTGAATTCGACGGCAGTCCGAATGTTGTTGATGTCTACCTTCGCTACCTGCGCCAAAAGGTCGGGGCCGAGCGCATCCAAACCCTCCCCCGAGTCGGCTACCGGCTTCACGAGGCGCTCTCTAGCGAATAACGCGATCAGAGGGCCGCGTCCACCAATCTCCTCCTATCTCTTAAGATCTCCCTCGTGGAAACCGATGCAACGATTCTCGAAAGGATCACTGTGTTCACGATCAAGGCCTTGCGCCAACCTGCCCTTCTCCTTAGCCTCATTCTCGTTGCTGGTGCCTGTGGCTCCGCGGCCGACACGGCTATCGACGCCTCAGCCGAAGGAGCTACAACGGCAACCGATGCTCCGATCTCTGCTGACGTTGCATCAACAGATGACACGTCCGAGTCAAACGGCAGCGCTGAGGCTCCGGCTACTTCGACGGGCGCCGTTCGATTTAGTGACAGTGTGCTGGGCCAGTCAGCAGCGAAACAGCAGGAAGTCCAGAGCGGCCGATTCGAGATGACGACAACCGCCGACGGAGCGAGTGGCGCAGGCACAATCACAATGTCAGGACAGTTCAACACCGCAGACAAGACGTCTGAGATCACAATCGACCTGTCAGGTGCAGCGAGCGCAATTGCAGCAGAGGGTGGCGATTCAATCCCCGAGGGGATGGCCGGACTCCTCGATGAGCCGATGGTCGTGCGCACCGTCGGCGACAAGGCCTACATCACGGGCGGCTTCTTTGCCATGTTCAGTGGTGGCGAAGGCAACTGGATTGAGTTCGAGTCAGACGATGCAACTTCGCTCACTGCCGACTTTGGTGCCGACATCGGCGCAGCCAGCCCCCTCGATTCATATGAGAACGACGACGTCATTATCGATGAGGTCGGCCGTGAAACAATCGACGGAGTCGAGACAACGCACTACCTCGTTACGATCGCCGACGACGGTGCCGGGTCGGCCGATACCGAGCCGTTCGACGTGTGGATCGACGGCGACGGCTTGCTCCGTCAGATCACCACATCGCAGGTTCAGGCTGACGACGAGACCGGCCAAGATGTCAACGTGCAGTTGACTATCCGCTTCTTTGATTACGGCGAGCCGGTGACGATCGAAGCTCCACCGGCAGACAAGGTCATCGACGGAGCGAACATGGCCGCTCTCTTGGGCGACAACTAGCGCTCCCGAGGCCCGCGCGTCCCCTAGAGTCGTACAACTAACCAATCTGAAAGCGGTTTTGTATGGCTACGAAGAGTGAAGGCAACCCAATCGAGCGATTGGGTGTTATCGGTGCGGGTCTAATGGGATCCGGTATTGCTGAGGTCAGCGCCAAGGCTGGCATTGACGTCATCGTCGTTGAAACCACAACCGAAGCCGCCCAGGCCGGCCGAGCCCGGGTCGAGAAGTCACTCGACCGTGCCGTCAAGGCGGGCAAGATGGAGCTGTCGACTCAGGTAGATGTGCTCGACAAGCTCGTATTCACCACCGACATGGAAGGTCTGGCCGACCGCCAAATGGTGATCGAGGCCATCATCGAGAACGAAAACGCAAAGACGACGCTATTTCGTCGTCTTGACGGCATCGTCGAGGACGAAGAGGCCATCCTGGCGTCAAATACCTCGTCAATCCCGATTATGAAGCTTGCAATGGCGACGAGTCGTCCCGAGCACGTAATCGGGATCCACTTCTTCAACCCGGTCCCCGTGCTCCACCTGGTCGAGATCGTCACGTCGCTTCATACATCGGAAGAAACGAACGACATCGCCGAAGCATTTGCTTCTTCGCAGCTTGGCAAGAGAGTCATCAAGTCCCAAGACCGGGCTGGCTTCATCGTGAACGCCCTGCTGATTCCATACATCCTTAGCGCCGTCCGCATGTACGAGTCTGGCTTCGCATCGAAGGAAGATATCGACCAAGGCATGGTCACCGGGTGTGCTCACCCAATGGGACCGCTGGCGCTCGCTGACCTGATTGGCCTCGACACAACTAACGCAGTCGCCCAGTCGCTGTATGAAGAGTTCAAAGAGCAGCTCTACGCTCCGCCTCCGTTGCTCGCCCGTATGGTTGAAGCTGGCCTTCTCGGTCGGAAAGCCGGACGAGGCTTCTACGACTATCGGTGACGCCGGTACTGGCTAAAACTGTCGGTTGCAAGCAGTCCAAGGGCTAGCCAGATTAGTGCCGACCCAAGCCATCGACCGGCCGATACCGATTCGCCGAATACGAACACACCGAGCAAGAACTGCATCGTTGGTGCCAGATACTGCATCATGCCGACGACAGACAGAGGCAGGTTTCTGGCTGCGGTAGCGAAGAGCACAAGTGGCAAAGCCGTCGCCGCGCCGAGAAAAAACATTGCGCCGACCGACGTCGAATCGCCGCCGACCAGATCGCCGCGTGCACCAAGCCAGAGCAGTGTTCCGGCGGCAAACGGAGAGAGCCACAGCATCTCTTGGGCAAGCCCTTGAAACGAGCTCTTTGGTGACAGTTTCCGAGCGAGGCCGTAGGTGCCGAAGCTCAGCGCCAACACAAGCGAGATCCATGGGAGAGCGCCTGCCTCGACCGTGAGAACCACCACGCCAAGGAACGCGATCGCAAGTGCCAACTGCTGGGGTCGGCCCAGCTTCTCGCCGAGGAAGACGACGCCGAGGGCGACGTACACCAGCGGGTTAATGAAATAGCCGAGGCTCGTCTCGACGACGCGGTCAGTGCTGATGGCGTACACGTAGACAAACCAGTTGACGCATAGCAGCAGCGCCGTGCCGAGGTGCAGAAGGCTTGCCCGACGATCAGTGAACAGCGACCGAGGCGAAACCTTCTCTTTCAGCCAAACGATTACGGCCATTAACAGGGCGGCTTGCAGAATGCGCCACACCGTGACCTGTAGCGGCGGTGCATCAACCAGCTTCCAAAAAAGTGGCAATGCGCCCCACACGAAGTAGGCAGCAAACCCGGTCAGATAGCCCTTCTTTGGGTCAGCCTCTTCGATCACTGGGGCAGGCTACCTCCGGCGCGTTAGCGGCGGGCGAACGACGCCAAGGTGTGACCTTTGCCCTCGAGGCCGGCTCGAACTCGGCTGGCCAGACGGACCGCGCCCGGCGTGTCGCCGTGCACGCATATCGAAGCGGCCCCTGCGGCCGCAAGCACTACCGCCTGGGCGACAACATCGGCCTCGGCTGTCAGCACCGCCTTGGGCTCAGAACGTGGCACAAGCGAGCCGTCTGACCGATACGCGCGATCGGCGAAAGCCTCGTGAATCGCCTTGTCACCTGCCGCCGCGCAAAGCGCCGAACCGGGAAGTCCGAGCACCAGCAGCGAAGAATCGTATGAGTGGATTCCAGCGAGGACAGCAGCGCTTGCGCCTGCGTCGTGGCCACAGCGGTTGTAGAGCGCACCGTGTGGCTTCACGTATGAAACCTCTCCCCCGGCCGCTCGGGCGAACCCGGCGAGCGCGCTCAGTTGGTAAAGCACATCGTCTGCCAACTCGTCGTGGCTCATCACCATGTCTCGACGCCCGAATCCGACAAGATCACGAAACGACACGTGCGCGCCAATTGCCACACCTCGTGCCACCGCCATTTCGCATACTCGCCTCATGATCCCTGGATCACCGGCATGAAACCCACACGCGACATTCGCGCTGGTCACAATGTCGAGGAGTGCCTCGTCATCGCCGAGTGTCCACTGGCCGAAGCCCTCACCGAGGTCGGCGTTGAGATCAATGGCCATCGATCTCTAGCGTCGGCTGAAGATCCGCAAGATGTACCAGAACATGGTCATCAAGGAGCCAAACAGGCCGACCGCAGCGCCGACATAGGCATCTGCGGGGTAGCGGCGGATGATGTTTTGGGTCTGGTAGAGGATTGACGCGCCAGCCAACGCAACCATCGCCAGTGAGAACCAGAGGCCGAGGTCGAATTGGAAGATGAGAGCCAGCACGATGAGACCAAGGGCGCAGAAACTGCCCCACATGATCAGTGGTCGCATGAACGTCAAGTCTTTGCGCGTGATAAAGCCGACGAAGGTCAGCCCGGCGAAGCCGATTGCGGTGACTACTGCTGCGCTCCAGACTGGGCTTCCTCCCTGGTTCTCAAAGATGAGATACAGATACGGGGCGAAGATGGTGCCTTGAGCCGCAACCATTGCAAACAGACCCAAGTACTGAAGGTTTTGGTTGGCCAGATTGTGAGCGGACATACCCGCAATCTGTTGCACCAACATGAACCCACCAAGCAGCAGGATCCAACCCATGCGTCCGCCCGAGATGAAGTCGGCGAGACGGCGTGCGAGGCCGGTCTGGAACATCACCACTTCAAAAGCGACAAACAGCCCGACAGCCAATGCGAGGTGTTGGTACACCTTGATGATGAAGCTGCCGCGAACTTCCTCGGTCTGCTGGGCGACTGGCGCGAAGGGCGCCTGCGCAAAGTTGGTCATGAAAGTGGTCTCCTCTGAGGTTTCAGACAGTGTCGCACGAAATCTCGGCTTCTCATACGCCACCTTGCGAAATCTCAGTGCGACGATGAACCGGCTAAACCATCACGTTCCCACTGATTCCCAACTAGCAACGCGTGCTACGGTGTGACGGTGACACGGCCGAGCATGAGCGAAATCCACGATACGGCGCTGCACAGGCTCGATGATGCAGGCCATCGCTACACGCCAAACCGACGAACAGTCGCTGCGACTCTCGCAAATAGCGAAGCGCCAATGACGATTGCCGAGCTACTTGTCGCCGCTCCCGCGCTGGCGCAAAGCTCGACATACAGAAACCTCGTCGTCCTCGAGGAAGCCGGTGTCGTGCACAAAATCGTCACAAGCGACGAGCACGCCCGTTATGAACTCACCGAGGCTGTGACCGGCACCCATCACCACCATCTGATCTGCACGACGTGCGGAATGGTGATCGACGTAACCCTTCCAGACGATGTTGAAGCAGCGCTACATGATTCGCTTGCAGCCGCCTCATTCAGCATGCAGTTCCGAGGCGCTCACCACCGGGTTGACCTACTCGGCGAGTGTGCCGGGTGCGCCCCGACGTCGGCCTAGACCACTTTTCGCTTGGGAGAGGCTTCCCGGCTACTCGAGAATCTGGGCGATCGCTCTCTCCGCGACGCATTCGGCCACCACGAGGGTCGGCACATGCGTATTGGCCCTTGGAATCTTCGGGATAACCGAGGCATCCACAACCCGTAGGCCGTGGTAGCCGAACACCCGGCCATCGAGATCGACGACAGCTCCGAGGGCACACGTGCCGGTTGCATGCACATAGTCGCCCGTCCCTGACTGCTCATACACGAGCCCTGCCGTATCGAGCCGATCAGCGACCTCGGATGTCACCCAATCAAGGCGCTGCCGATCTTGGCCAGCCGAAAGCATGTTGAAGTCAACAATAGGTTCACCATCGGTTCCGATAGACACGGTGCCAGTCGACTCAATACGCATCACGGCGGCGAGGACGATCGCCTGGCCCGGCGAACCCGATCGGTCCATTACGAGCACTTGAGCGTCGTCTGCTTCCGACCCGATGCCGCTGGTCAACGTTAGAAAACCAGTGACAGGCGGAGTCTCAGACCGTGGCGCCTCGAACCGAGAAGGCCATTCAACAATAAATTGGTTTGCGACGTGATCCTGCAAACCGAGACCAAGCCGAGGGCTCGAGACCCCCGACCGCAGAAGAAGAGTCGGGCTGTGTATCGCCCCGGCACAAACCCAAACCGCTTCGGCTTCGATTACTGGGCCGCGTAGTAGCTGCACGCCGATCGCACGATCGCCTTCGAGCACGAGGCGGTCAACCTCGGCCGACGACTGCACCCTGAGCGAAGCCGACGCACCATCGAGGTACGCCGTTGCTGCGGAGAAGCGCTCACCGTTTCGGATGGTCAGCGCAGCGGGCTCCGCCCCGAGCGCAGCGGCGAGGGCCCCAAGGGGCATCGTCTGAGGTTGGAGCACCCCCAACACCCGGTCGCGGGCCGCCCTTACTTCCGCTTCGGTGCCAAGCCACGGCACGAAGTCGTCAAGGGGGCCTGCCATCGCGACAAGGCCGTTTACGGCCGAGCTCCCGCCGACACCACGACCCCGCCAATAGGGCTCGGGGCCATCGAGTCGCGATGCAACCAGCGACTCCCAGGTCCAGCCGGGCTCGGCAAGGGCGCGCAGCCAATCGAGGGATCGGATGCCCGCTGGCTCTGGACGCCCAGGACCAGCTTCAAGCAGGAGCACGTCGATGCCAGCATCACTTAGTCGGCGAGCAACCAAACAACCCGCCGACCCAGCGCCGACAACAATATGCATGGCTACTTCACAAGTGGCGGCGGCGTGAACTGCTGCCCCAGAACCGAAGCGAATTCTTCGGCGATGTCGAGCAGCGTGTATTCGGACCAACGGGGCCCGATGATCTGCATACCTATTGGCAGGCCATCGTCGGTCATCCCGATCGGCACAGTCACGGCGGGAAGGAGCGGCATTGTTGCGATACCTGACCAGAATGTCAGGCCTGCGTATGGCTGCTGCTGACCATTCACTAAGAGCGTGCGGTTGAAGTAGCTGGTCTCGGTGTCGTGGGGGAACGCAACGACAGGAGCCACAGGAGCGATTACGACGTCGACTGACTCGAAGAGTCGGTACCACTCCTCTTCAATTTGCCAGCGGGCCTCGTCGGCCTTAATCCAGTCACGATGCGACATCGTCGCCCGTCGCGCCGAGTCGGCCGCCAAACCGGTTTTGTCACTCGCCGCAATCTCAATCAAACGATTGAATTGTTCGTCTGATTCGCCGGATGCGACTTCCGATGACAACAAATCGCTGTAGATCTCGTGCAGCCGCTCTGAGCTTGTTGCCGGTCGTATGTCCATGTCGATTCGTGCGCCAGCGGCTCCGAGGTCGGCCGCGGCAGCCTCGATCGCGGACGTAATCGATGAGTCGACGGGGGCAACAGGATCGTCGGCCCACACACCGACCCGGAGATCGGCAACATCGATGTCTGGTTTCGATCGATTGAGCCTGGCATTCGGCGAATCGACAAAGCTTCGGCTTCTCGTGACTGACTCGAGGAGCAATCGGAGGTCGCCGCACGAACGACCGATCGGCCCGTACACGCCGAGGTCGTTGAGTCGACGGGTTTCCGGCATACCGGGAACATGCCCACGGCCTGACACAAGTCCGTGAGTCGTTTTCAAACCAAAGACACCATTGAACGCTGCGGGCTGGCGAATGCTTCCGCCGATATCACTGCCAATTTCGGCCGTCGTGAATCCGCAGGCAACAGCGACCGCCGCTCCCCCTGAGCTCCCGCCCGCAGTGCGTTCGAGGTTCCAGGGATTTCGTGTGATGCCATGAAGCTTGTTGTAGGACTGGTGGTCACCGGCCATTAGCGGCACGTTGGTCTTGGCCCACACGATCGCTCCATCGCGGCGCAGCATCCTGATCACGTCAGCATCTCGCGTCGGCACGTGTGCTTTGAGCTCGGGAGCACCGGCGGTAGTCGTCAGGTCTGCCGTTTCCCACGTGTCTTTAACGGTCATTGGCAAACCATGCAGTGGGCCAAGCCGATCATCGGTCATCCGCTCGTCGTCAGCGGCCGCAGCCTCGACCTTCGCCTGCTCAAGGTCTTGCTCGACGACGGCATTCACATGCTGATTGAATCGCTCGATCCGGTCAACCATTGCGTCGAGCAGCTCAACGCTCGAGATCTCCTTGTCTCGGAGGGCGCGGAGTGTCTGAATGGTAGTTGCAGTGTTGAGGTCCATTTCAGCCTTTCGACTGGTCGCGAAGGAAACGGCGCAGGATCTTGCCTGACGCCGACTTGGGGATTTCATCAGTGAACTCGACGAGGCGAATCCGCTTGTAGGTAGCGACATGACCTGCCACGAACTCTTGTAGTTCTTCTGCGGTCAGAGTGGCGCCAGGCTTCACGACAACAAATGCCTTTGGCAGCTCGCCGGCAGAGACATCGGGGACTCCGATTACGGCGACATCAGCCACCGCAGGGTGGGTGACAATCAGAGCTTCAAGCTCCGCTGGTGGAACCTGGAAGCCGTTGTACTTGATCAGTTCTTTGACTCGGTCGACGACATACATGTGGCCGTCGGCGTCGATTCTGGACACGTCGCCGGTGTGGAGCCAACCGTCAGCGTCAATCGTCGCGGTCGTCGCTTCTGGGTTGTTCAGATAGCCAAGCATCACCTGCGGACCCTTGATCCACAGCTCACCTTCTTCGTCAACTCCTAGGTCGTTGCCTTCTGGATCGACGATTCGGCATTGGGTGTTTGGCACGGTGATACCGCTTGACCCCGGCTTGGAATCATTGCCCGCTGTTGCGTGTGAGATAGGGCTTAGCTCGGTCATGCCGTAACCCTGCACCACTGCGCAGCCGAGACGATCCGATGCCTCTTGACCAAGCTCGGCTCCGAGCGGGGCCGCACCACAGAACACGTTTCGGAGCGACGACATGTCGAACTGCTCGACAAGCGGGTGCTTCGCTAGTCCGAGGACGATTGGCGGCACAGCAAAGAATCGCGTGACCTTCTGGTCTTGGATGAGCTTGAGGCCAGCTTCCATCTCGAACCGGGTCATCGTCACCACTGTCACGCCTTGCGAAAGCAACGCGTTCATGAGCACCTGCATGCCGTAGATGTGGAAGAACGGCAGCACGGCGAGAGCGACCTCGCCCTCCTCGGCGTAAGAGATAACCGGTTCGGACTGCACGATGTTGGCCACACAGTTGCGGTGCGTCAGCATCACGCCCTATGGCAGGCCGGTCGTGCCAGAAGAGTAAGGCAACACGACAACCTGCGTTGCCGGATCGATGGGGACTTGCGAGATTGGCTCGCCGTACAACTCGTCGAGAGAGCCAACGCCATCGGCGCCTCCGATGGCGTAAATGGCCGTCACCGGCGATCCCTCGGCCGCTTCAATAGCTGTCGCAACGAAGTCAGGCGTCGTGATCAGAATCGTTGCGCCTGCATCGTTCAGTTGGAATCGAACTTCTTCGGCACCGTATGTCGGGTTGATTGTCGTAACCGTGCCACCAGCCATCGCAACGCCATGGAAGACGATTGCGTATTCAGGCAGGTTCGGGGCCATGAGACCCACTGTCGTTCCTGCGCCAAGCCCACGTTCGACCAGACCTCCGGCGAGACGCTCAATATGACTCTTCAGTTCGCCAAACGTGTAGGTCTTTCCGGTTATCCCGTTGACCATCGCGGGCCGATCGGGGATCTCATCGGCCCGCCTGAGCACAAACTCAGTGAGCGGAACATCGGGGATCACCTGATCGGGGAATGGGCTGGTGAAGACGTGGCTCGACGTTGTCATGTCGAAATGGTGCCCGAAGAATGGAGTTTTTGCCACTCGGAGTCCAAAGACGCTCACAGATCTGCCGTGACGATTCAGCCCAGCGATCGTGTGAGCAATAGGCTTACCCCTCATGATTCGAAGGCACTCCATCATTCGAAGGCAATCCGATCTCAAATGAACTTCCTGAACGCAACATCAGTCTCACCAACCGGCTCCGACGACGACGCTTCGACAACATTCAACGGCGCGATCCACGAGGGTTGGGATATCCGAGGCAACGCCAACGGCGGCTACCTCCTCGCGATCGTCGCCAGGGCGATGCAAACCGCGTGCGACCGACCAGACATCGCCACAATCTCGGCGCACTTCCTCGCGCCTGGGTCAGTTGGCC
This sequence comes from Acidimicrobiales bacterium, assembly GCA_037968895.1. GTDB lineage: Bacteria > Actinomycetota > Acidimicrobiia > Acidimicrobiales > SZUA-35 > JBBKWJ01. Next base: position 29,858 of record JBBKWJ010000221.1, on the reverse strand, counting down.
CCGTTGATCTCGAAACAACCATCGTCAAGAACGGCAAACGGTTCGCGACAGTCGCCGGATCAATGCGCAGAGAGGGCAAGCCGATGCTGCAAGCAATTGGTGCCTTCACCGACCACACGTTCGCAGCCAAGTCGCTCACGCGAGTCGAGAGCGTCGCCCCCAACCTGCCCCCGATCGAGGAGTGCGTCCACATCAAGGGGGGTGACGGATTCCCACCCGAAGCAATGAATCGTGTGTCGTTACACCTCCATCCTGAAGATGTCTTCTGGGTCGGCGAGCCTTCCGGGAACTTGGTGATTCGCGGCTGGTTTGACCTGCTCGACAACGAGCCGATCGATTCGATCGCACTTCTCCTTGGGCTCGACATTTTTCCGCCGACCGCGTTTCCAGGGCGGCTGCCAGTTTCATGGGTGCCAACAGTCGAGATGACTGCGCACGTGCGAGGGCGTCCAGCCCCTGGTCCTCTCCGTTGCCAGTTCTCTACTCGCTTTGTCTCTGGCGGTTTCTTAGAGGAAGACGGCGAGATATGGGACAGCACCGGCACCCTCGTTGCCCAGTCGAGACAGCTTGCCCTCGTCCCCCGTCAGGATCAGACATGAGTGTGTGGGGACGAGCCGTAAACGTACCGACTGCGGCCTCAGCCCGGGGCTGGACCATCGTCGACACCGAGGGCCGTGAATACATCGACGGCGCAGGCGGGGCCATCGCCAACTCCATCGGCCATGCCAATCCCCACGTTGTGGCCGCGATGGCTCAGCAGGCCTCGACCGTCGACTACGTCCATGCCACCCAATTCACAAACGAGCCGCTCGCTCGTTTCGCGGCCCGCGTAGCGGCGCTTGCTCCCGTCGACGATGCCTACCTCTTCGCCGTCAGTGGCGGCAGTGAAGCGAACGAAACAGCGCTAAAGATGGCGCGCTCGTTCCATGTCGCAAGCGGCGATCCAGACCGCCATATCGTCATCGCCAGAAGTGCGGCTTATCACGGCAATAGCCGAGGCGCACTCGACGCATCTGACCGCAGCGCGCTTCGGTCGGGTTATGAACCTTGGCTCGGCCAAACACTCCGTGTCTCGGCCGCCAACGTCTATCGCAGCACGATGACGGCTGAAGACCACGCAATGGAACTGCAGTCGACAATCGACGAAACGGGGGCTCACCGAATCGCAGCATTTCTGGCCGAACCGATCAGTGGAGCAACGCTTGCGGGGGCCCAACCGCCTGCGAATTACTGGCCACTCATGGCCGATGTGTGTCGGGCCAACGGCGTGTTGCTTATCGCTGACGAGGTAATGACGGGCTTCGGTCGAACGGGCCGATTCTTCGGAATCGAACACTGGGGTGTCCGACCCGACATCATCACCTGCGGCAAGGGGGCATCAAGCGGCTATTGGCCCTTGGGTCTCGTGATCGCAAGTGGCCGAATCCACGATGCCATAGAGAGGGCCGGTGGATTCAACCATGGTTTCACTTGGTCGCATCACCCGATCGGGGCAGCTGTCGCCAACGCCGTGCTCGACGTGATCGAAGACGAGAAGTTGGTCGAGCTGTGCGAGGCCAAGGGCACGTTGCTGCGCGGCCTTCTCGCTGAGTCGTTGAGCGACCATCCGAATGTCGGCGACATCAGAGGAACTGGTCTGCTGACGGGCATCGAGTTTGTGGCTGATCGTAAGACAAAATCGCCTTTCGATCGATCCGAGATGATGGCCGAAGCCGTAGTGGCCGCGGCTGTCGCCAGAGGGCTCACGCTCTATCCGTGCACATCGGCGGTAGACGGAAACGTCGGCGACGCAGTCTTGATCGGACCGCCACTGTCAATCGATAACGCAACGATCGAGCGCATCGCGCAGATCACCACCGAGACCGTTCGAGAAGTTTTTGACGCAAACTAAGCAGCCCCCACTGGCGCTCCTGTTCACGGTGACCATTTGCGGCATACTCACCAACACCCTGCTGACAGCCAACATCCCCGACATTCTCGACGATTTCAATCAACCTGATAGTCGGGCCGGCTTCCTTGTGGCCGTTGCCCCGCTACCGGGCATCGTGCTTGCGCCAATCATGGGCGTTCTCGCTGACCGGTATGGTCGCCGCCGCGTGCTCATCCCCTGCCTATTCATCTTTGGCCTTATGGGTTTCGCCACCGCACTCGCCCCAAGTTTCGAGCTGCTCCTCGTAGCTCGTTTCTTCCAGGGTGTAGGTGCTAGTGGGCTCATAAACATTGCCGTCGTGATTCTCGGCGACCATTGGACTGGAACCGCTCGAACCAAGGTGATCGGGCAGAACTCTGCGGTTCTCACACTCTGTCTCGCGCTAGTTCCTTCGATTTCGGGCGCAATCGCCGAGGCGACCAGTTGGCGCGTTTCGCTCGCCTTCGCTGGGCTTGGGCTACCGGTTGGCGTCGCCGTCTGGTACTTACTCCCCGAGTCGCACGTGCCCTTTGAGCGATCGTTGGTCGATCAACTTCGAGGGGCCCGCCGCGCCATCGACCAGCCGATCGTACGAGTGGTGATCATCACCGGATTCCTTCTCTTTGTCGTGATCTTCGGTGTGTTCCTGACCGCTCTGCCATTACATCTTGAGAAGGAGTTCGGCCTCGGACCTCGCGATCGGGGCCTCGTCCTTTCGGTGCCAGCAATTGGCGCCACGATCGTGGCGCTCAACCTTGGACGACTCCGGGCAATGCTCGGGATGCGGCGGGTGCTGGTGGTAGCTGCGGCGCTCATCTCGCTCGCCGCCCTCGGCGTTGCGATTGGACCGAGCCTCATCATCGTGATCGCAGCGTCGATTGTGTACGGACTTGGCGATGGCACTTGTATCCCGAGCTTGCAAGATGCCGCGACGTCGGCGGCACCGCCCGAGCAGAGGGCTGCAGTTATGGCTGCGTGGGTATCTGCGGTTCGAATGGGTCAAACAGTTGGGCCCCTTGGAGCTGCCCTGATCTACGGGCTGTATTCAACGTCGGTCGCCATGATCGTTGGCGCCGCCCTCTTCGGCATCGTCACCCTCATCTTCGCCTTTGGCCCACTCGACGACGAGGCAGTCGCCGCGAGCGTCGCCAAGCAGTCGACCTAATCACCCAGCGCATCCCTTTGGAGCGCATTCTTTTGGTACCAGGTACCAGCGCACCCCTTCGGTACCAGCGCATCACTTGGTACCTGGTACCAGCGCATCCATACCGTTGGCCTGGAGCGCTTCCCACACCGTCATTGGCGCCAGGGGCAATTGGAGATGAAGCACACCCCGGTCGCTCAAGGCATCGACGACGGCGTTGTGCACTGCTCCGGTCGCTCCGTTGCAGCCGTTCTCGCCAATGCCCCGTGTGCCAAGGGCGTTTCGCTCCGTCGGCGTCGACTGGGCGATTGCATTGATAAACGGGACGTCGTTCGCCGTTGGCAGCAAGTAGCTAGCGAACGAGCCGGCGACAGCGTTTCCGTCGCTGTCGTATGCGCTGTGTTCGAACAGCGCCTGTCCGATTCCTGCAACCGCGCCGCCATGTTGTTGCCCTGCGACAAACGTTGGCTGTAGCACGACACCGCAGTCATCAACGGCAGTGTGAGCTAGCACCGTGACGCCGCCAGTTTCGGTGTCGACTTCAACGACGCTGATGTGGGTGCCGTATGGGTGTGCTTCGCCGTCAGCCTGACCAGTGCGGGCAACAGCGAGACAACCACTTTCCTGTTCGCTTGCCAGCTCTGTCCATGTCACCCGCGCTGTCGGCACTCCGATTACCGCAAGGCCGGGCGCGAGACCGTGAGATGCGGTGGCGACCACAAGATCGGTTGGGGCAACTTCGAGCTTGGCTGCGGCCAACTCTCGCGCGTCGTCGACTAGCTGGGCGCAGCTCTCGACAAGCACGGTGGCGAGAACCTGCGACGCTCGCGAGCCGCCGGTGCTCAGACCGTCGTCGAGCGCATCGGTGTCAGCGTCGATGAAACTGATCTTTGTTGCATCGAGCCCTAGCCGCTCGGCCACAAGTGCTCGAAACGTGTCGCTATGTGACTGACCATGCGACGAACTGGCACAAGTGATGGCCGCTCCGCCATCGGCATTGAGCGTAATAGTGGCCCCATCAATCGGACGGCCCCGTCCGGATGTCTGGGCATAGCAGGCCACGCCGATGCCGATCTCGCGATGATTATTAGATTCGCGCCGCTTCGTTTGCTCGGCCCGCCATTCATCCACCCCAGCAGCCGAGATCGCTGTCTCAAGGGCCTGCAACGGGTTCGCCAAGTCGTAGGTGACTCCCCCTGGCTGTGAGATCGGGAACTCATCAGCCCGAAGTAACAGCCTTCGACGAAGCTCGATTGGGTCTTCACCTTGAAGCCTGGCCGCAACGTCGAGGAGGCGCTCCCTGGCATGATTGGCTTCGGGTTGACCGGCTCCCCGATAAGCGCCAACGGGCACAGTCGGACTCAGCTCACCGCTCCCCCGCCACGAAAGTTGGTCAACCCGGTACATGCCAGTCATTTGCCGCATAACCGACACAAGTAAGGCACTTGCCATGTGGGCCGTTGCGCCAGCCTCAGCAATGGCAGAGCCGGTGAGATAGTCAATGCGATTGTCTCCCAGCTTGAGCGATACATCTGACGTGATACCTCGGCCCTGGGGTTGGCCAGTGAGCAACTCAGATCGGGTCTGCAGCCACCGGACGGGTCGCTCGAGAAGCTGAGCCAGCCGACAAACCACCACGAACTCGACAGGGATCGTGGCCCTGGCCCCGAACCCGCCGCCGACGAATGGCAGCCGAACTCTGATGCGATCGATTGACACGTGGAGGGCCTCGGCCAGTTCGAGGCGGAGTCCATGCACGCCTTGACCGGTGCACCACACGTCGAGCGAACCATCTGGCAGGAAGGTCGCAATGATGCCGTCACATTCGATTGGCGTCGACGACACGCGTTGGTTGACGACAGTTATTGCGGCGTCAGGGTTTTGGTCAACCGGTGTTGTTTCGTCAAGCACCGTGACCGTGTTTGTCCCCGACTCTGGATAAAGGAGCGACTCGATTGGGAGCGGTTCAATATCGACATCGACTATCTCGCTGGCATCGACGGCTTCGGCATAGGTGCTCGCCGTTACGGCTGCGAGCGCTTCACCCACGTGGCGAACCATTCCACTCGCTAGCGGGTAGCGACAGTGGCGTTTGTCGAAGTGGGCCATGTGCACGAATGGCTCGAGGTTGAGCGATTCCGCAGTATCCACACGCACCACCCCTGGCTCCTCGGCGGCTGCGGTTCCATCAATCGACCGGATGAGGCCAAGCGCTACGGGAGAGCGGACGAAACACACCTCGAGTCCATCGAATGGCAGGTCGGCGATGAACTGGTGACGCCCCGAAACCAGACCGGGGTCATTCGTTCGAATGCTCATGGCTCGAGACCGTAAACCTCGGTCGCAGCCTCACGAGAAATCACACCATCGGCGAGGTCGCGGGCGACTCTGGCGCGATCGCGATCTTTGGGGTCGCCCCAGCCGCCGCCACCCGGTGAGCTCGCGTTCAATCTGACTGGCCCGAACTCACCGAGGCCATACTTTGGCGCCTCGTATACCTCGGTTCCCGAATCAAGCGTCATCTGGCCGCCTTGCCCGCTTTTTCCTCCATTGACTCCGTAGCCAGAGGGGGCCCCGAGTCCTTCGCCGCGGAACGACCATCGGGCCGAGGTCAACACATCGATCTCGTACTCGATTCCTGTGCCCCCTCTGAACTCTCCCGCCCCACCGCCATCGACCCGGAACTCTTGGCGCACAAACCGAACGGGATAGCGCTGCTCGACAAACTCAACATCAGGCAGCGTCAATCCGCCAAGCGCGATCAAATGGCCAATCTGGTTGAAGCCATCACGGGCCGGCGTTGCTCCGCCACCGGCCGCAGCGTTCCAGTGATACAGCACAAACGGCTTGTCGTCGACTGGGTTCTGACCAACCGTCACTCCGAATATGTTCTTGCCCCAGCCGGCCAGCGCTCGAGTTGGATCAGCCTGCGTGAGGCAACGCCAAACCAGGTGCACGATTTCGTGAGCCGGGATCACCGTGTTCATGGTCATCGCGGCGGGAGGCCGCGCGTTCACGATCGACCCGAGCGGTGCAATCATCTCGACACAGCGAAACGTGCCTTCGTTGCGTGGCAGGTCTGGCTCGAAGAACGAAGCCACCGCCATTGAAACTGCCGACCAGGTGTTAACCCAACCGCTGTTCTTGAACCCCCGGATTTGATCGTCGGTCCCGGTGAAGTCGACAGTGAGCGAGTCACCATCAACTGTCACTGTGGCTGTCAATTGTAGATCGGCTGGGCCGAAGCAGTCGTCTTCCCATCGCTCGGTTGCGGTCCACGTGCCGTCGGGAAGTGCTGCGATCACGGCCCGGAAACGAGTATCGGCGTGGTGGCAAATCGCCTCGAAAATCTCGGTCGACGCGGCCACCCCAAGATCACGGGTGAGTTCGACAAGGCGCTCGGCTCCGATCTTGGTTGAGCCAAGCATGGCCCTTAGATCGCCGTCGAGTAGATCGGGTGTTCGAGTGTTCAGCTGCAAGAGCTCCCAAAGGTCGTCTCGGATCTCACCTCGCTCGACTAGGCGCAAGACGGGCAGGCGGATGCCTTCATGCCAGATCTCGGTGGCTTCAGGGTTATAGGTGCCAGCCGCGCCGCCGCCAATGTCTGATTGGTGGGCCCGGTTGCAACAGAACCCAACAAGTTCGTTGTCGACGAAGACCGGCCGAGCGATCACCCAGTCGGGAAGATGGTTGCCGCCAGCGACGTACGGATCGTTGAGGAGAAACACGTCGCCGTCGGCCATTCGATCGCCGAATCGTTCGAGGATCGCTCGCACGGCAAAGCCACCACCGCCGGTGTGGATCGGGATGCCGTCTGCCGTCGACACGAGAACGCCATCGCGGTTTGTGGCGAAGCAGGAGAAGTCGTGGCTCTGACTGAAGATCGGGCTGCGGGCGGTGCGTGTCATGACCCAACCCATATGACGACAGAGGTGGTCGAGCCTTGCCTGTACTAATGCGAGCTGTACCGGATCGTGATTCATCGCAGCTCCACCTCGAAGTCGCCGATTGGCGAGACGGTCAACCGGTCGCCGGGAAGTCCGAGCACCGTGGTGGTCTCGGCCTCGATGATGTACGGACCGTCAATCGTGTGCCCGGGCCGAAGCGAGGCGCCTTGATAGACGGGCGTCTCAACCCATCCTGCTGCTGCGCTTACCCAGCAGCGCCTCGTAGCTGTCGCCTCTGGGGCCCCTTGCGCCTCAGGCAGTGGATGGCGAATCGTCGGATCTAGATGACCAACCAGAGTGGCCCCGACCGCAGTTACTTGCAGTTCGCCATCTGGTTGAAAGTGCCCGTAAAGCCTGGCGTATTCGGCCTCGAAGGCCGAACGCGGGTCGTCGCTGACTGGCACCCGAACCGACCAAAGCTGGCCGGGGTATCGCAACTCACAGAACGTGCTGCTGGTTCGTTTCGTGACCCCAACTGGCCAGATCTCATGCGCCCGTTCTTCTAACACTCCCGTTTGCGTATCGGCTTCGGTGCGAATCGTGTCGATACCAATATCTTCAAGGACACCCGAAATCGACTGGGTTCTGTCGAGGCGAAGGTCACTATCGATCATGCCGATCGCGCAGAACACCCCCGCCTCGGCTGGGATGAGCAGCGCACGGCAGCCAAGCGCTCGCGCTACCGCTGAGCCGTGGAAGCCTCCGGCCCCACCGGCAGCAACCAGCACCATCTGACCGGGATCTCTTCCCCGCTCGATGGTGATCGTCTCGACGGCCTGTCGGAGATTCTGCTCAAGCACAGCCAGGATTCCCTGGGCCGCCGTTTCCACATCGAGCCCGAGCGGCTCCGCCACCTTCAACCGGATCGCCTGCTCGGCACAATCGAGGTCGAGCACAACGCTGCCATCGGCGTATGGGCCGGGACGGAGACGCCCGAGCACGAGGTGTGCATCGGTGGCAGCAGGCTTAGTTCCGCCCCGCTGATAGCACGCGGGGCCTGGGATGGCGCCTGCTCCCTTTGGTCCAACGTGGAGGAGCCCAGAGTCATCAACCGACGCGATCGTGCCGCCGCCCGCGCCAACCGTGTGCACATCGACTGCGGGAACCGCAAGGTGATAGCCACCGACGACGAGACCATCGGTTACCGGCACAAGGCCACCGGCCATGACCGCAACGTCGCAAGAAGTGCCACCGATTTCCATGCTCACGAAGTCGTCGCCGTGCTCCTCGCGGCAGCCATTCAAGGCACCAACGACAGCGGCAGGACCAGACAGCACGAGGTCAACAGGACGACTAGCTGCGGCCGTAAGCGGCACCGTGCCTCCATTCGACTGGAGCATAAGCACCGTGCTTGTCAGGCCCTTGGCGGCAAGCATGGCAGCAAGACGATTGAGGTAGCCGCCGACACGAGGATAGAGCGCAGCGTTCAGGACAGTGGTTGAGGTTCGTTCGTATTCACCAAGAAGCGGGACAAGCTCAGAAGAGACCGAAGTAAGATCGCCGGGCCAGAACTCACGCAGAATCTCGGCGGCGGCAACCTCATGGATCGGGTTTGCATAGCTGTGAATGAGGCAGATGGCAACGGCGTCGACGCCAGCGAGTAACTCTGCGGCCTTGGCCACGCCGTCGAGGTCGAGTGGCTGCAATTCGGCGCCAGCGGCATCGATTCGACCCCCGACTCCAATTCGTCGAAACCGAGGGACGACCGGCGGTGGCCATTCAGCTCGATGGTCCCACTGATCTTCACGGATGCCGCGACGAATCTCTAGTGAATCGCGGAATCCATCGGTGGTCAGAAGGCCGACGGTTGCCAGATCGCGTTCGAGAATTGCGTTCGTTGCCACTGTTGAGCCGTGCACGAATCGCTCACACTCGCCAAGAAGCGATCCCACCTCGATACCGATTCTGGCGGCAACATGGTCGACCGCCTCGATCACGCCAAGTGACGGGTCGTCCGGGACAGATGGCACCTTGACGACGACCCGTGTGCCGTCACCGTCGACGAGGCATAGATCGGTGAACGTTCCACCAACATCGACGGCAATCGCATAGGGCCCAGGCACCTGCTGATCCTATGCCCAACCCCCCACCGCCGCCGAACTGTCGTAGGTATCGGATACGTACGACAGTTCTGGGTAATACTTGCGGGATGGGAATTAGCTCGGACGAAGGCAACCAGGCACTGATCCGGCTTCGTTCGATTACCGATGCACTGCCCGAAGTGAGCGAACGTCTCAGCCACGGCACACCGACGTTCTTCATAAGAGAAAAGAAGACTCTCGTCAGCTTGTGGGAGAACCATCACGGGGCGGAAGGCATCTATCTTTGGTGCCCGGCCCCTCCCGGAGCTCAAGCTGAGCTGGTCGAATCTGAGCCCGAGCGGTTCTTCGTTCCCCCATATGTTGGTGGACGGGGTTGGATTGGCGTTCGGCTTGAGGATGACCCTGACTGGGACGAAATTGCCGCGATCATCGAAGACGCGTATCGACTCGTGGCACCTAAGACCCTCGTCAAGCTACTTCCGGAGCCACAAGGGTGATTTGTAGCGTGCGAGTTGAGGGACATCGGCAATCAACGTGAATCAACCGGCGACGCACACTCCGTCTGCACTCCGTGTCCTTGCTGATTTGTCCAGTGCAAGCACCAACAAGCGGGCAGTTAAGCCGAACCTGATTGGCCTTGGGCACAACTACGCGTGGGAGGGATCCAGACACCTCGGCTGTTTCGTTTCGGAAGAGGATCGCCCGAATGGCTGGCAGGGCCCAGCGCCGAAGCTCGAGTCGATGGCAGACCGTAAGAAGGCAAGCCACCTCGCCGGGCTCGACGCCTTGCAGCCAAGTGACAACATCCTGCGTCTTGGATGGCTCTGGTTCTCTGGTAAGACCGCTAGCCCAGACGGCAAACAGCGCGTCTACTGCTTCCCCGCCATCTCGATACCAGTCGTACTCGAACGAGGCCTCCGCAACCGAACGGTCACGCCTGCGGGCGACCCCTCAATCTCTGAGCTCATCAGCGACCCACAACTCGCTGCCAACCTTGAGGCCAATGCCTACTTTGGCAATGGCCTAGACGGGCCGGACGAGGCTCCGGTTTGGCTCCAACCAGAGTTACAGCAGTGGGCGACCTCCGTCGCGTCGGCCTGCGGGCTCACCATTGCCGAATGGACTGCTCCGACACTAAATCCTGCGCACCGAAATAGACAGAAGGGCCTGGCCGCAATTACCTGCACGAGCCTCTACGTCTCGAACTGGGAGCCAGTAGATAGCAGGCGGTATCAGCTTCTCGAGTGGAGCAGAAAGCCTCAGATTGACACGACCGCCTTCGCTGCGGCCTACAATCTGACGGACACGATTGTTGGCGGAGATGCGGTCTCGGCCGAACACATCGCGACACGGCCGCTGAATCAGACGCAGCGAGCAGTACTGCGCTCAGCCTCACGGTCGCCGATCACCACAGTCTCGGGCCCTCCCGGTACTGGCAAGACGCACACCGTTGCGGAGATCGCTCTCGCTGCCATCGCGAGAGGCGAATCTGTCCTTGTCGGTGCCAATTCAACCCACGCAGTCGACGTGCTCAACGATCACTTCGTGAATGCGGCAGGGCCGACTCCGATTACCTTTGGTGGACGAAACTCGTACAACTCGAGGGCGCAGATCCTTAGTTGGCTCAACAGTGGCATCGACTCGCAGGCACTTTCTGAAGCGAAACGGGTTCGTGATGGCGCCGTCGACGACCTTGCCAACCTTCGTCTACTGATCGGGCGAACGCTGGTGGCTGAATACCAGGTTGGCCGGATGCTGAGCGATCCTGCGAGTCGCCTCGATATGGAAGATCGTCTCGACCGCGCCGGTGACATCAACGATCTTCGCACTCTGCTGGACGACTATGCCTCGAGCGGTGGCGTATTTGGCCGCCTGCGCCGCCGCACTAGACACCGTGAACTCCGCCAACGGTTGTCTCTGCGTGGGCAGAGCGACACCGACGAGTTTGGCGCAAGTATCGCTCAGATCGAGAACTACCTTCTCGCTCGGCGAATTCTGGGAGAGGGCGGGCTGACGCTTGTGGAGTCATTCGACCAGCTCGCGCAACGCGACGACATGTTGCAGGCAGCGTCTTCTCGCTGGCTCGAGGCTGCACACCGAAGTGGCCCCGCATCGAGCGCCGCGGGACGGCAAGCGCTGAGCGAAATAGCAACGGCGGTGTCGGCGGGACGAGCGACACGTCGCAAAGTCTTCGCGTCTCTCGACGCCAGCGCACTCGCCGAGGCAGCTCCGTTGTGGCTTGGAGTCGTGCGAGACATTGACGACGTGCTACCTGACGTGCCGGGCCTATTCGATCTCGTCGTGCTCGACGAGGCTTCCCAGATCGACCAGCCATCAGCGGCAGGGGCGCTTCTACGAGCCAAGCGGGCAGTCGTCTGCGGCGACCCGAAGCAGCTGCGCCATGTGTCGTTTGTCAGCGACGCCGAGATCACGACGGCCAATATCTCACACGTGGCCAATGGTGGATCATCGATCGACGTTCGCCGCAATAGCGTGTTCGACGTCGCCTCAGGAGCAGGCAACGGATTCCAACTTGACGAGCACTACCGATGCGACCCCCACCTGATCGACTTCTCGGCGCGGCGTTTCTACAAGCACGAGCTCTTCGTTGCCACCGCAACGCCGCTTAACCACGACGCCGACCACATTGACGTGATCGAGATAGCGGGAAATCGCAACAAGAAGAGGGTCAACGAGCCCCAGATCAAAGCTGCGCTCGACCTGATCAAGACGCTCATCGACGACGGCGTTCGAGGCATTGGTGTCATTACGCCGTTTCGTGACCAAGCCGATGCCATGACCGAAGCGGTTGTGAAGGCGTATCGAGCCGACGACATTGAGGACTTCGGGCTATCGGTTGGCACCGTCCACGCTTTTCAAGGCGCAGAGCACAACGTTGTGATCGCACTGCTGACGCTCGGCCCAGACGACTCGGCAGGATCGTGGCGGTTTGTGAACAAGCCAAACCTCTTCAACGTCATGGTGACTCGAGCCCGCCGCAAGATGATTGTGCTGAACTCGGCGCCCAACCCGCCCGGACTCGCCGGCGAGTATTTGCGCCACGCCAACCCGCTAAGTCGGCAGCAGGAGACGGTGGCGCATGGTCGGCTTTGGCCAGTAAGGGTTGCGTCCGCTCTTGCCGACACCGGACTCGATTTCTGGCCAAACTACTTTGTCGGCAAACACCGCCTTGACTTCGCGCTCATTAAGGACGGCAAGCCGACTGCGCTAATAGTCGAGCCCCACCCCGAGGGGGCGACCGCTCACGCCGACCGGGAACTTGCGCTCCGGCGCCTCGGATGGGTGCCGAGGGACGCGTTCGAGAGTCGCTGGGGCGAACGCCTAGGCGAACTCGCCGTCACCTTGTCCTAATCATTTGTTGCTGGCGGACACGACTACGGTTAGCCAAATGGCAGTTGTGGGAATTCTTCATCCGGGTCAGATGGGTTCGTCGGTTGCGGCGTCGGCAACGGATTCGGGCAACGATGTCATCTGGGCGTCAGCGTCTCGCAGCGCCGAGACCATCGAAAGGGCCACTAATGCAAGCCTGACCGACGTCGGGTCACTTGCGGCCATGGCAACGCAGGCTGACATCGTTGTTTCGGTCGCTCCACCAGCATCGGCGACGGCGGTCGCGAGAGCGATAGCTGCGACCGGCTTCGCTGGAATCTTCCTCGACGCCAACGCCATAAGCCCCTCCACCGCTCACGATGTCGCAAGCATCGTCATGGCCGCCGGAGCGACGGCACTTGACGGCGGCATCATCGGTCCTCCTGCTTGGAATGAAGGAACCACGCGTCTCTACCTCGCAGGCCCCGACGCCAAGACTGTCACCAACACGCTGAGCGGCGGACCACTTGGCATTGTCGCCCTCGAATCGCCATACGGCAGCGCGTCGGCATTGAAGATGGCGTATGCCGGTTGGACCAAGGGCTCGGCGGCACTTCTTCTCGCAATGGCGGCCTACGCCGAATCGGCCGGAGTCCAAGACGCCTTGATTGACGAGTGGAACATCTCACAACCAGGACTTGCGGCGAGAGCCGAAGGGACGGCGAAAGGCACGGGGCCAAAGGCATGGCGCTTCGTTGGCGAGATGGAAGAGATTGCCGCCGCACTAGCCGAGGCCGACTTGCCACCCGGTTTTCACACGGCTGCGGCCGAGGTCTACCAGCGCCTCGCCAAGTTCAAGAATGCGAGCCCCGGCCCCACGCTAGATGAAGCCATTGAAACGCTAAACAGCAAACTCAAGTAGCCGAAACCGGTTCGGCTGGGCGAACTGTGCCGGGGTTGACTAGCTTCAAGCGATGGACACCAAGGAACGAAACTCGGCAATCGCGATCATCGTCAGCATCGCGATCGGTGCTGCTGTAGCAGCCGCTGGCAGCTACCACAGCGTCGACGTTGGTTCGTTCCCGCTGTTCGCGCTTGGTGCCCTCATCGCATACGCGATCAACATCGTCGTGTTCGTGCCATCGTTTGCAGCTAAGACCGAGCGTTACTTCGACCTGACCGGGTCGCTCACCTATCTCACGGTCGTCATACTCGCACTCGCCCTCAACGATCAGCGCGACACGCGGGCTTGGGTTGTTGCGACCCTTGTCGGTATCTGGGCGGTCAGGCTTGGCTCCTTCTTGTTCATTCGGGTGACCGCCGACGGTGGAGATGGCAGGTTCGACGTGCTCAAGACCAACGTCTGGTTCTTCCTTCGCACCTGGGTCTTACAGGGGCTTTGGGTCACACTCACGCTCGCCTGCGCGCTTGCCGTTCTCACCGCCGACAACCCGGAACCGCTCGATAACTTGGCGAGGATCGGGATCGTCGTCTGGATCGTCGGGTTCGCGATCGAGGCCGTCTCCGATCGACAGAAGCGGGCCTTCCGAGCCAAGCCAGCGAATGAAGGTCGCTTCATCTCGACCGGGCTTTGGGCGTGGTCGCGACATCCGAACTATTTCGGCGAGATCACACTGTGGACCGGCATCGCTCTCATTGCGCTTCCGATCTTGAGCGGATGGCGCTATGCCATGCTGATCTCGCCCGTGTTCGTCTACTTGTTGCTGACAAGGGTCAGCGGCATCCCGCTGCTCGAACGGCGAGGCAAGAAGCGCTGGGGCGACGAGCCCGCCTATCAGGACTACGTGGCAAACACGCCGGTTCTGATGCTAAAACCCCCCACCCGCTAATAGCGGCGGTGATTCTGCATCGAAAACACCCCCGAAAAGCGGCCGCTTTTGAGCGCGAAAATGCCCCTGAAAAGCGGCTGCTTTTGGAGGGGTGGGGTCGTTCTGCCAGACTGTGTGTCGTTTGAAATCGACCTCAACGAGGAAACCTCCCAATGACTGCCATTACTGAAACCGTCTCGCTCGAACGCGAGGGCGACGTCGCCCTTGTCGTCGTCAACAACCCACCAGTCAATGCCCTGAGCCATCATGTACGGCAGGGCATCCTCGACGGCGTCACCCAAGCGGCGGCGACGGACGCAACCGCGATCGTGCTGATCTGCGAAGGCCGCACCTTCATCGCCGGTGCAGACATCACCGAGTTCAGCGGAGCACCGAAGGGTCCATCGCTGCAGGCAGTGCAGTCGGCAATGGAAGATTGCGTTAAGCCCGTTATCGCCGCCATCCACGGCACTGCCCTCGGCGGCGGCCTCGAAGTTGCCCTCTGTGCTCATTTCCGGGTCGGCGTTGAGAGCGCCAAATTCGGTCTCCCCGAGGTCAAGCTTGGTCTGCTGCCAGGAGCCGGCGGCACCCAGCGTCTCCCCCGGGTCACCGGCGCGGCAAAGGCCCTCGAGATGATGACATCGGGCACCCCAATTAGCGCAGCCGAGGCGCTCGAATGTGGCCTCATCGACGAAATGGTCGACGATCTCCGTGCCGGCGCCTTGGCTTTTGCCGCCAAGGTCGTCGCCGAAGGACGCGAGCTCACCCGTATCCGCGATCGCAGTCTCGATGGCACCGACCCCGAACTCTTCACGAAGTTCCGAGCCAAGATCGCCCGCAAGACCCGAGGCTTCCTCGCCCCCGAATACAACGTGCAGTGCGTCGAGGCCGCAGTCAATCTTCCCTTCGACGAGGGCCTCGCGGTTGAGCGCGACCTCTTCGGCAAGCTGATGTCTGGCACCCAGTCGGCAGCCCAGCGCTACTACTTCTTCGCCGAGCGCCAGGCCGCTAAGGTGCCCGGCATCGAGAAGACAACGCCAACGATTCCGATCGAGACCTGCGGCGTTCTCGGCGGCGGCACGATGGGTGGCGGCATCGCCATGAACTTCGCCAACGCTGGCATCCCTGTTGTCATTGTCGAACGTGAGCAGGCTGCGCTTGACCGTGGCCTTGCTGTCATCAAAGGCAACTACGACCGGTCAGCATCACGAGGCAGCATCACCGCCGAGCAGGCCGAAGAACGGTTCGCCAAGATCACGGGGTCGGTCGACAAGAACGATTTCGCAACGTGCGACATCGTGATCGAGGCCGTCTTCGAAGACATGGATCTGAAGAAGACCATCTTCGCTGAACTCGACTCGATCTGTAAGCCAGGGGCCATCCTCGCCAGTAATACCTCGGCGCTCGACCTCAACGTCATCGCCGCTGCAACCACACGCCCCGAAAGCGTGATTGGAATGCACTTCTTCTCTCCTGCCAATGTCATGAAGCTGCTCGAAGTCGTGCGCGGCGACAAGACGGCTGACAGCGTGATTGCGACGGTCATGGCGCTGAGCAAGACCATCAACAAGGTTCCTGCGCTCTCTGGCGTCTGCCATGGATTCATCGGTAACCGCATGTTGTTCCAGCGTGGAATCGAAGCCAACGCCATCATCCTCGAAGGAGCAACCCCAGCCCAGGTCGATCGGGTCCTCTTCGACTTCGGCATGCCGATGGGCCCGTTTGCCATGAGCGACCTTGCCGGCCTCGACATTGGCTGGAAGGCCGAAACATCGACCAGCTCGAACGTGCGTGAACTCATGTGCGAGAGCGGTCGAAAGGGCCAAAAGAACGGCAAGGGTTACTACACATACGACCCCAAGACTCGGGCATCGACCCCAGACCCCGAGGTCGAGCAAATGATTAAAGATTTTGCCACCGCTCACGGAATTGAGCAGCGTGAGGTGTCCGATCAAGAGGTGCTCGAGCGTTGCCTCTATCCAATGGTCAATGAGGGCGCAAAGATCCTCGAAGAGGGCATCGCCACTCGCGGCAGCGACATCGATGTCGTCTGGATCAACGGCTACGGCTGGCCTGTCTACACCGGTGGCCCGATGTTTTGGGCCGACACGGTCGGGCTCGGCGAAGTGCTCTCGAAGATCGAGCAGTACAACGAGCTCATCGGCGGCCGGCACTGGGAGCCATCGCCGCTCATCAAGAAGTTGGTGTCCGAAGGCGGCCGTCTGTCCGGCTGATCTGATCAGCTACCGTCTCTACGCGTGACCGCTGACAAGACATCAAACGGCAATGAGCCGGCAACCCACGAACTCGACGCGCCGCCATGGCGGCGCGTCGAGACGACGCTCATGGCGACGGCCCGACAAATCACGAAGGCCTACAACGACCGATTCGCGAGTCTTGGCCTCAATCTGACCACCGCCAGCATCCTGGCCTACGTCAACGACTTCGGCCCCGTCACCCAGACCCAGATAGCCGACCATCTCGGTCATGGCCGAGCAGCCACCGGCTCGTCGATTGATCGACTCGCCGCTGAAGGCCTCGTCGAACGAACAGCCGACAATTCCGACCGACGCGTGTGGCTCATCTCGATGACGCCAAACGCAACATCAACCATGGCCCAAATTGAGGAGATCGACCGAGCGATCCGCAACGGCCTACGTGATGGCATCTCTCGAGCTCAGCGCCAAGAACTCGCTGCTCTACTCGGGCGGATCCAGCAAAACCTTGTAGGACTCGACGACCCGGCGTAGGCAAAGCCAAGTGACAATAGTCCAGCTACTGGATTGTTTGAATCGCTAAGTGTACGCTGGCACACAATCTGACCAACGGGGCTTTTCGCTCCGTCCCATTGAGAAATAACGGAGATCACATGAGAGACGCAGTCATCGTTGACGCGGTACGCACACC
Source organism: Acidimicrobiales bacterium (assembly GCA_037968895.1). GTDB lineage: Bacteria > Actinomycetota > Acidimicrobiia > Acidimicrobiales > SZUA-35 > JBBKWJ01. The sequence continues at coordinate 12,750 of JBBKWJ010000221.1, read as the reverse complement.
GGGTGGCCGACGCAACGGCAAGCTCAAAGACTGGCACCCGGCAGACCTCGCCGCCCACGTACTTAAGGCCCTCGAAGAGCGCAACAACCTCGACCCCGCCTTGGTCGACGACGTCATCATGGGCTGCGTCATGCAGGTTGGCCAACAGAGCCTCAACATCGGACGTAACGCAGTCCTCGCCGCCGGTTGGCCAGAGAGCGTCCCCGCAACGACCATCGATCGCCAGTGTGGCTCAAGCCAGCAAGCTGCTCACTTCGCGGCCCAAGGTGTCATGGCTGGAGCGTACGACATCGTCATCGCCGCTGGCGTTGAGGTCATGAGCACTACCCCGATGGGGGCCTCGGTCGTAAAAGACATGGGCTTCCCGTTCCCACAGGCCATGTTCGATCGCTACGAAGAATCCGGCCTCCCGCCTCAGGGAATCGGTGCCGACATGATCGCCACCGAGTACGGACTCACCCGTGAAGACCTCGATGTCTTCGGTGCCGAAAGCCAGCGCCGTGCCATTCAGGCCACCGAAGAACACCGTTTCGACGCCGAGATCATCCCAGTCCCCGTCGATTTGGGCAATGGCATCGAAATGATGACCACCGATGAAGGACTCCGCGAAGGCACCACCGCCGAAACCCTCTCCAAGCTCAAGCCAGCGTTCGCCGAAGACGGCAAGATCACTGCTGGCAACTCTTCCCAGATCTCAGACGGCGCCTCGGCCGTGCTCATCATGAGTGCCGAGAAGGCAGCCGAGCTTGGCCTTAAGCCACGAGCTCGCTTCCACGCATTCGCCGTTGCCGGAACCGATCCGGTCACCATGCTCAAGGGCCCAATTCCTGCGACCGAGAAGATCCTGGCCAAGAGTGGCCTCACCATCGACGACATCGATGTATTCGAGGTCAACGAGGCATTCGCTTCTGTTGTCCTCGCTTGGCAGAAAGAGACCGGAGCCGACATGGCGAAAGTCAATGTCAACGGTGGCGCAATTGCGCTTGGACATCCTCTCGGCTCCTCAGGCACCAAGCTAATGTCGACCTTGGTCAACGAACTTGAGCGCACTGGCGGCCGGTATGGCCTCCAGGTCATGTGCGAAGGCGGCGGCATGGCCAACGCAACAATTATCGAGAGGATTGAAGCCTGATGCCACGTATTGATCTCACCAACAGCTCATCTATCGTCACCGGTGGCGCTTCGGGAATCGGTGAGGCTTCAGCCCGCCAACTCGCAGCCCTTGGATCACGAGTGATCATCGCCGACCTCAATGAGGAGCAGGGCGCCGCAGTCGCCAAGGAAATTGGCGGCTTGTTCGTCAAATGTGATGTTTCCAGCGAAGAAGACGGCGCAGCCGCAGTTGCCGCCGCTTGCGAAATGGCGCCACTGCGTGCCCTCGTAAACTCTGCTGGCCTCGGCCGAGCGGGTCGGACCGTCGATCGCAACAACGATCCGATGCCACAGGCAACGTTCGACTTCGTCATCAAGATCAACCTACTTGGTACCTTCAATATGCTCCGCCAGTCGGCGGCCGCGATGGCCAAAACCGAACCGCTGACCGAAGATGGCCAGCGTGGGGCCATCGTCAACATGGCATCCGTTGCTGCCTTCGACGGCCAGATCGGTCAAGCCGCATACTCCGCCTCCAAGGGCGGCGTTGTCGGCATGACCTTGCCAATTGCTCGTGACCTTTCGGCCATGGGTATTCGAGTCAACACCATCGCCCCTGGCCTGATCGACACCCCGATCTACGGCGAGGGCGAAGCCTCCGACCAGTTCAAGGCTCATCTTGGATCGTCGGTTCTGTTTCCGAAGCGTCTTGGCTACGGCGAAGAACTCGCCTTCATGGTGATCGAGCTCATCACTAACCCATACATGAACGCCGAGGTCATTCGCGTCGATGGTGGCATCCGGATGCCACCGAAATAGCCCGTCCTCTTACGTCGACCTGGCTCCCACTCGGGCGAGCAGTTGGGTTGTCTCGTGGTCAGAAGCAAGCCCCTCCCGAGCCAACATCGCGACGAGACGCTCACCGGCGAGGCGAGCGGCCGAGGTGGAGCCAAGCGCCATGTGGCATCGAATTTCGAGTCGGTGCGCCCGTTCTGCGATCGGGTCAATTTGGGCCGCCTTCGCGATGAAACCAAGCGCCTCTTCTGGTTCACCTTTGGCCAGCAGAAGCTCACCAACACGGCAGCCAGCGTTATAGCCGAGCGACTGAAAGCGCAGTCGATCCTGCACCACCGGTTCGAGATCGATGTCGGGCAGAAAGTCGCCGTCATACGCGGCGAGAGCAGCCCGGAAGTGCTCAAGGGCAACGGTCGGCAATCCGTTGCGTTCAGCGTCGCGGGCGAGGTCAAGATGACGAGACAGCACCTGACTGTCGATGCGAACACCATCGCTAGTTAGCTGCAGGCGGCCGTCGACAGACCGCACGAACCATGACGTGCCTGGGTCGCGGTCGGGCTCAATGAGATCGAGTAGCGACGCCAGCGTGATCCGTAGGTTCGCAGCGGCCTTCTTCGGGGGAAGGTCTGGCCACATCACTGAAGTAATGGCAGTCCGTCGTGGTGCATCCTCCAGCAAAAGATACGTCAGTAGCTGTTGCACTCGACCGCCGCGGACCCGATCTGAGACCGTGACGCCGTCGCTTCGATGCACGCTCAATTCGCCGAGCGTCGTGATCCCAAGCTGATAGGCAGGTCGTCTCGGCTCGTCTTTCAGCCTGGCGGCGGCTACATCGGCAACGGCAGCAGCGGGGTGATCGACGAGGGTGCGCAAGAGGTTGACGCCGTCAGGAATGGCATCGAATGTGGCGGCCACATCCGGCTGATCGAGCCCTGCCGCGCATGCCAGTTCACAAAGCATAGTGGCCGGTACGTGCACGCGAAGAAGATCGGGCGACGCCCACGCCAGAGCGCTCGCTGTCGTGGCATCACCCGATGATCGGAGTTCGGCTACCGCTCGACCGGCCTGCACTGCGGTCTTCAGTGATGGTCCGTACGGCAGATCATCCAGCCACTCCGAGCCCGGAACAAGTGCCCGGATTGGCGCGACTGCGCTGAGGTAGGCCCACGCAGGCCACGGCCCAAGCGGGACATCTTCCATCATCGATTCGAATCGCTCCGCGGCCGCCTCTTCGCCCTCCTCAGCCAGAGCTACAAGTGCATCGGCAACGCGGGCAAAGAGAAGCAGACGCCGCTCGGCGCCTGCAGCCGTACGGAGGGCTGTGTTGGCTAGCTCCCGAGCATCGGTCAACTCCCCGGCCGCGAGTGCGACCGACGCCACAATGCTGAGCAGAGGGACGTGGACACCCGGATACCTACGAGGGCTATAGCGGGCTGGCAACTCAGCGGCAATGGGCCACGCGATCGACGGGTCGATCTCACCTCGGAACCACACCGCCTGCGCTTGCACCGGGTCAGAGACGCCGTCGGCCAACACCGCATCGAGTGTGGTCGCGACTTGTTCGGCATGTCCGAGAGCAAGAAAACGAGACGCAATGGCTGCGATCCTGGCATCTTCGTCCATCTCGTCGAACATCTCGATTGCTCCAATCGCCGCGTCGATATCGTGTCGCGCCTCGGCGAGATGGGAGGTAATGAGACCAACCGCGGCCCTGGCAAAGGGCTCACCTAGATCGCACAATTGTTGCAGCAGATCGGTAACTACCAGCGCTCCCGGATCAATATCGCCTTGGTACTGCACTGAACGCCACAACGCGAGCGATGCGAGTTTGGTGTCGCCGTCTTCCATTGCTTGTCGCGCCACCTCACCCATGTCGTCGGGAACGGTCTTGGCGTAGGTTGATCCGCCATGAAGGAGTCTGAGATAGCGACCCAAAGCACCGGTCCGACCGTGGATTGGCAGCGATTCTGCGAACCAAAGGGCATCGGGCGAATTCACGCCGGTACTGAAAGAGAGTGAAGCGAACTCAAACGCGGCTTCGGTGAGGAGATCATCTGCACCGGCCAGATGAAGACAACGGGCCGCACCCTGCAGTTCGCCACGTTCCTTGAGTAGCGCCGCCCCTGCAACTAGGGCATCCTGCCACTGTGTGGTTTCGACCTCATCAGCGAGCGCCTCGCTCCATAGATCGTGGAAACGTCGAGCCTCACCAATCGACTCGATTAGTGGTAGTCCATCCACCACCCGCGCCGCGGTCCACCTGTCACCCACGATGACCTTCACCAGATCATCGTCTATACGGCCAAACCGAACGAGCAAGGCGAGCGCCCGTCGCCGCTCTTTGGGGATGCTCTGCAGCACCGACTCCCACACAAACCCGACCGCCGCCTCCCGCCCCGCGCTCGAGGTCAGCGCCGCGAGTGCTGGCCACGACGGCAAATCGGCCTCGACACCGGGGTCAAGCTGGCGGACTTCAGCGAACGCCTTCAGCTCAATCGCATCAAACAGCATCTGATCTTCGTCGATGAGCACGACGGCACCACGAGCCTGCAAGGAGCGAATGGGCAGCGGCGGAACGGTTCGCGAACTTATGACTAGATGTCCGTTGGTTGGTACGCCAGCGCTCAGCGAGGCAAGCACCGTCCAAGCGGAAGAACCGTCAAGCACGTGAGCGTCATCAATCATGATCGCTATGTCGAGAGGGGCCGTCGCCCAAATCGCCTCGATCAAGGAGTCGACGCTAGGTTCGGCGTCGACACGAGTTTTGATGGCATTGCCGAGTGCTTCAGCGAGGCCAGCTAGCAAGATGTCCGGTTCGCGATCTCGGACCGTGACCTGCAACCACACGTCGACGCCGCTCGGATCAAGCTGGTTTTCAAGAACGCTTTGCGCGAGCAGCGTCGTCTTCCCGAAACCACCGTTGGCGGTCACAACTACCAACCTGCGCTCGAAGCGCTGACGCAGCTCTCCAAGAAGTCTGGCTCGGGTCACTATCCCCGTTCCGAGTTCGGGAAGCTGGTGTCGAAACGGTGAATCGGAGCGGTTGACCATCGTCGTTAAAACTAGGCCATCGAGGCCGAAGACGAGATCTCGAGTAACTGACTCACGGTCTTCCTCACGAACTTGAGGGTTGCAGACGAGCGATGGCTTCGAGCTGAAGGTGGCAGTGGAGTGGGGGGCTCCCTCCAGCCCTCCACTCCTTGCCGACGAGCAAACCTTCCCTCCAAGGTTCTTCGTGTAACCACCCTCCCACGAGCGCGTAAGGACTCGCGTTAGTTCAGTTGGATATTTGCGAAATACCACGTCGTCGGCGCCGAGCGGGCAACCGAGTGAGTCGTTGATTGCGTGAAATGGCGCAATTGAGCAAGCCGCGCCTCGTTCGACGGTTCCTAGTGCCTCGGCCAATACGTGGCCGAGTGAAAGGGACTCAAATGTCAACGTCAGTTCTTGCTCTCAACCTCAGCGGAAGTTTCGAGGCCGGACCAGCGGTGTACGCCGGAATTGCGGGCGCAATTGCGATGCTCGCCGTCATCTACATGGGCCGAGCCGTCGGCATGACCACGATGGACCTTCTGCGTTCGCTCGGCACGATGGTCGCCCCAAAAGCGCCACCGGCGACGGTGTACGCGATCGGCTTCATGATGCACCTCATGATGGGTGCGATGTTCGGACTCGTCCATGTTGGTTTGCTCCACGCCATCGGCCCATCGACCGACCAGGCCGCAATTTGGGTTGGACTGCTACTCGGTCTCGGCCACGGCGTCGGCGTGACAGCCATGATGCCGGTCATGTTGGACATGGCTCACCCCTTGGTGCGCTCGGGTGACCTCGCGAAGCCTGGTGTGGCGATGACCGGCTACGGACCAATGACGCCAATGGGCATGCTGCTCGCTCACGCTGCATTTGGCCTTGTCGTCGGCGCTGTCTACATCGCTGCGCTCTGATGCCAGGGGACCCATCGCCAGGTCTTGGAAGGCGGAGCTTCGACGAACTTGATCTCCCAACCTCCCAGCACCTCGCCCCCGAGGTGGTGCTTCTTGAGATGGCTGCGATCGGCTCACGCCGGGCCATCTCACTAAGCGCCACCAAAGTGCTGATTCTCTCGACAATGGCTGGTGCGTTCATCACGTTCGGCGCATTATTCAGCACGCTTATTGCGGCGGGGACCGAAAACGAAGGCCTGAAGCGGTTGTTGGAAGGATTCGGTTTCTCGGTCGGCTTCTTCCTCGTCGTGTTGAGTGGGGCCCTTCTTTTCACCGAGGTCAACGTCGAACTGCCAGCGACCCTGATGCACCAAGGAACTGCGGCAACGGGTAGCGCGATCCTCCGGCTGTGGGTTCTCGCCGCCATCGGCAACATGATCGGCGCTGTCGTCACAGGAGCCCTCATCAATTACTCACAGGACTACGGCAACACCTACGAAGCACTGCTTGTGGAAATTGTCGATTCAAAGATGCGGTATCAAGGAGTCGGCGGAACCACGGGTTTCTTCAAAGCCGTCGTGTCGGGAATGATTGGAAACTGGCTCGTCGGAATGGCCGCATTCTTAGCCACGATGGGGCGGACGGTCATCGGCAAATTCATTCCCGTTGTAGTCACCGTCATGGTGTTCGTTGCTGGCGGGTTTCTTCACAGCCCTGCCAACATGGCCTATCTCGCGTTGATTGAGCCGCTCAACGTTGGACCAGGTTGGGGCGACGGACTTGCGTGGGCGATCGTTCCCGCCGCGATTGGCAATGTTCTTGGCGCCTTCTTCATGGTTGCGTTGCCAATCTGGTTGGCCAATACGCAACGACCGGTCAGCTAGCCGCCGAGAAGTGCGTCGATCGCGTCGCCGTAAAAGTTTTTACGAAGCGCAACGAGCGCTTGCCCTGCCTTGGGGGCTACGTGGCCCGCGAGGCGCTTTGCTTCTTCGACGACGGAGTCGAGGTCGGTCACCATGTCGACCACGCCAGCCTCCATTGCGGCCGGAGCCGGCATTCGAGCACCGAGCACTGCGAGGCGATGCAGCGCTGGCTGCGCCACCTTGGCCGTGATGAGCTTGGCCATGCCATCGGTAAACGACATCCCGAGGTCGATCTCGGGAAGACAGAAAAAGCCACGATCTTCGCGCATCACGCGATGATCGTGGGCCAGCGCAAACATCGCTCCTCCAGCAAACACGTGGCCCTGCATCGCTGCAACTGTCGGAACTGGAAGCGTAAACATTCGGGCGAACACGGCTTCTACCGAGCTAAGGAACGGCGCGACATCACCATCGAGCGTCCCCATGTAGTCGAGGTCAAGACCGTTGTGCCAGATCTTTCCGTCGGCCACCGTCACGAGCGCGGCTGGACCCTCTGCAGCTTCGACTTCATCGAGGATGTGGTTGATCTCCGAAACGGTGTCGGCATTGAACCGGTTATCGCCGTCACCGATATGCATGATGAAAAGATTGTCGTCTTTGTCGAGAGCTACCATCGCAGCAATCTAACCCGGACGGGAACCAGCTGACGATCCGAGACGTCTCACTCAGGAGTTGGCTGTTCTGGCCGATTAGTGAGACAGAGAGGTGTGTTCCGATGCAGCATCCTGAAATGAGCAAGGTCCTTCGTGTTCTTGCCCTGTTTGTCAGCGTCTTGCTCGTAGCGAGTAGCTGCACGAACAGTGACAACGACGAGAACGACGACGAGCAATCGGCATCGGAAGAGTCAACCCGTTTAGGCGGCACCACTGGAGTAGGTCCGGAGACATCGGACGAGCTAGGCATCCGGCTCAGCGACGGGGCTCCAGCTTCAGTGGCCCCGATCTCGGTAGTTGCCGGTTCAGCCTTGACTGACCAAGAGGTGGCCGCCGTCCTCGACCGACTCCCCGAATGGGACATCCCGCTCGAACAACCCGCCTTCAATCGGCCAGCGCAAACCCTCACCCCTCCTCTGGTCGGCGACACCATCGCAGCTGCCTTTCCGGCTGACGGCACCCAGACAAATCCAGGCGCCACCGAAACCAATCAGCTCGAAGTGCTCCGTTTCCAGCCTGAAGGCGAGGTCACCATTGCGCCATACCTCAGCCTGACATTCAACGAGCCAATGATCCCGCTCGCCACACTCGAGCAACTCGACACACAAGACATTCCGGTGAAGATGACGCCATCGGTCCCGGGCCGCTGGCGGTGGATTGGCACGAGAACCCTCCGGTTCGAGGTTGAACCAGGCGCAACCGACCGCCTCCCAATGGCAACCGACTATGAAATCACCGTCCCCGCAGGCACGACAGCCGAATCGGGCCACACACTCGCCAAGGACTTCAGCTGGACCTTTTCGACGCCACCTGCCGTCGCTGCATCGCTGTATCCCACCTCAGAGTCGCTGCCGACGACACAGGTGTTTGTCGCCACGTTCGATCAGGTCGTCGATCCCGAGGCCGTGCTGTCCAAGCTGACACTTAAGGCCGATGGCGACGGCAAGCCCGTCCGACTCGCGACCGCGTCCGAGATCGAAGGCGACGATGCGGTTGCGTCGTTGCTTGATCAATCGCTTGACGGCCGTGTCGTAGCCTTCCGAGCGACAAATCCGCTCCCTGCCGACGCCGACCTGACTATCGAGTTCGGGGCAGGAACTCCCTCCGCCGAGGGGCCAAAACTCACCACAGAATCAGCGAAGTTCAACGCTCGTACCTTCGCTCCGTTGCGCGTCATCGATAGTTCTTGTGATTACGGAAATGGCTGCGAACCACTCACGCCCTGGATTATTCAGTTCAACAATCCTCTCGACCTGAACAAGTTCTCAAAAACGGCAATCAACATCTCGCCCGAGCTTCCCGGTGTCTCGATCAATGTGTACGGCGACACAATTCAAATCTCCGGGGCGAGCAAGGGGCAGACCGACTACACCGTCACCGTCAACCAGGGCATCACCGACACCTTCGGGCAATCGATGACAGACGACAAGAAAGTTACGTTCAAGGTTGGCAAGGCCAGTCCTTCTCTACGCGGTTTCGAGCGCCAGTTTGTCACGCTCGATCCTCTGGCCGATCAAGCTGGAATCTCGGTTGCCACGGTCAATCACGACAGTGTTCGGGTTGCGGCCTGGTCGGTGAAGCCTTCGCAGTCAAACGATTTCGTTCGGTACATGGAGACATTCTGGAATGATCCGGAGAACGCCGAGCCACCATTCTCCAAGGTCTTCGACGAGGTCGTAGATATCGAGGGGGCCGAAGACGCCATTGTCGAGACGTTTGTTTCGCTCGAGCAACCATTGTCCGAATCGAACCAACTTGTCGTCCTCATTGAGTCGACCCTCGAGCTGTCACAAGACTCAGAGCAGTACTGGCAGAACCGGCCGACGCTCGCCTGGGTGCAGTCGACCAACGTTGGCGTCGATGCCGTCATCTCGAACAAGGAGCTCTTGGTCTGGACGACCGACCTTTCCACCGGCGAACCGCTGCCTCGTGCCTCGGTTCAAGTTCTTGGACAGAACAAGTCAATCACGACCGACGACGATGGTCTGGCTACTGTCTCTCTGGGAGCGGGGAAGGTGACCGGCCTCGTCGCAACAGTTGGCGATGACACCGGCATGCTCCCCTCAAGCTGGTATCAGGGCTGGGAACAATCTAAACGTTCAGACGAATCCCGTTGGTACATCTTCGATGACCGAGGCGTCTACAAACCAGAAGAGACCGTCCGGCTCAAGGGTTGGGTAAAGCGATTCACCTCGTCGACCGACTATCAGCTTGCCGCAATCGGCGACGCGGCGACTGTTCGCTATCAGGTGTACGACCCGCAAGGAATTGAGCTCACAGAAGGCACAACCGAGCTAAATGGTCTCGGCGGGTTCAACATCGAGTTCCTTCTTCCCGCAGGAGTCAACCTAGGACAGGGGTACGTCTACTTCGAGCTTGTCGGCGCCGCTGGCTTGCAGTACCAGGGAGCCGACCACTCCTTCAGCATCCAAGAGTTCCGAACCCCCGAGTTCGAAGTTACCGCTCGTCACGAGTCGCCAGCCCCGTACTACGCAAACGACGCTGCAACTATTGCGGCCGATGCCAGCTATTACGCCGGTGGACCGCTCGCCAACGCTGACGTTGAGTGGACCGTCCGGAGCCAAACAACGACATACTCGCCACCCAACCGAAGCGACTTCTCGTTTGGCATCTGGCAACCGTGGTGGGCTTATGGCGGCTATGGCGGTTTCTACGAGGACGGGGGGTACTTCGGCGACTACGAGTGCTGGGACGACTGCGGAGGCTTCGGCGAGGACAAGGTCGAGCGATTTGCGGGAACCACCGACGCATCGGGAAGCCACTATCTCCGCATGGACTTCGAGGGACCCGAGATCGACCAACCTACGTCAGTAACAGCCGAGGCGACCGTCTTCGACGTCAATCGACAGGCATGGTCGGCAACGACAAATGTGCTCGTCCATCCGGCCGAGTTCTATGTCGGCATTCGCAGTGACCGACCATTCGTCGAGAAGAACACGCCGCTCCGGATCGAAGCCATCGTCACCGACATCGACGGAGCTGCTGTCACGGATCGGGACGTCGTGATCGAGGCTGGGCGGTTGACATCGAGCTACATCGACGGCGGCTGGTCCGAAGAGGTTGTCGACGTGCAGACCTGCACCGTCGCCTCCGAGGCCGACGCCGTGACCTGTGAGTTTGAGACGCCAGTCGGCGGCACCTATCAGGTGACTGCGGTCGTCATCGACGATGACGGCCAGAGCAATCGATCGCAAATGACCCGTTGGGTAAGCGGTGGAACGTCGGTGCCAACGAGAAACATCGAACTCGAAGCGGTGACCCTGGTTCCAGACGCCGATGAGTACGCCCCTGGTGATACGGCAGAGATGCTGGTTCAGGCGCCATTCAGTCCCGCTACCGGGCTCATGACCGTGACACGAGGCGGCATTGAAAGCACCGACGTGTTCGAGGCTCCTGACGGCACTGCGATCGTGCAGATCCCCATCGCCGACGACGATATCCCTGGGCTTACGGTCCAGATCGATATGGTTGGCTCCGCTGAGCGCACCGCCGACGACGGCACTCCGCTCCCCGAGCTACCGGCCCGACCGGCTTATGCGCAAGGGCGCATCTCGCTGTCGATTCCACCCGTGTCGCGGACGCTCTCGGTCGAAGTAGTTCCCGACGCCGCTCAGCTTGAACCAGGCGACGACACATCCGTGACGGTCAGCGTCATGGGTCCAGACGGAGCTGCCGTTGCGGGCGCTGATGTTGCGATCGTGGTCGTCGACGAGGCCGTATTGTCGCTTACTGGCTATCAGCTCGCTGACCCCCTCGCCACGTTCTACCGGCCGTTGTATGACGAGGTGTGGACCGAAGCAATACGGGCAAGCATCGTGCTCAACCGCTCCGACCTCGTCTCGGCTTCTGGCGAAGGCGAGCCAACTGAAGAGGGTGCCAACACGGCAACGACCGAAGCGCAATCTCCCGGTGGCGATGCCGCAACTGACGACTCAGCCGAGTCCGAAGGCTTCGCCGACCGAAGCGCGGCGGACTCCGACGGTGGCGCGGCCAAGACTATCGACGTGCGTGCCGACTTCAGCGCACTTGCGGTGTACTCGCCAGACGAGTCAACCGATGCCAACGGCTCGGTCACCGTTGCGGTTCCGCTGCCAGACAGTCTGACGCGGTATCGGGTGATGGCCGTTGCGGTCAACGGTGATGACGAGTTTGGAAAGGGCGAGTCCACCATCACGGCGAGGCTCCCGCTCATGGTCAGGCCGTCCGCTCCCCGCTTCTTGAATTTCGGTGACCAGTTTGAGTTGCCGATCGTTGTGCAGAACCAAACTGACGAACCGATGATCGTCGATGTCGCAGTCGAAGAAGCCAATCTCACGCTCAGCGATATGGCAGGCAAGCGAGTCACCGTTCCTGCCAACGACCGCATCGAGGTTCGGTTCCCGATGACAACCGACCAGGTCGGAACGGGAAGGTTCAGAGTCGCCGCCGTGAGTGGCGATGAGGCGGACTCAGCCGAGGTCGACCTTCCGGTCTACACGCCGTCAACAGCAGAGGCGTTCGCCACATACGGAGTGGTTGACGAAGGCGCCATTGCCCAGCCGATCGCCTCCCCCACTGGCGTGTTCCCACAATTCGGTGGCCTTGAGATCGACACATCGTCAACTGCGCTGCAAGCGCTCACCGACGCCGTGCTGTATCTGCATGAGTACCGGTATGAGAGCGCCGATGGCTTGGCCACTCGCATCATCGCAGTGGCTTCGTTGCGAGATGTGCTCGACGCGTTCGATGCCGCCGGGCTTCCTGACACCGCCACTCTGAACGCTAACGTGCAGAGCGACATCGCTGAGCTAGTCAAGCTGCAAAACGACGACGGCGGTTTCTCGTGGTGGCGCCGTGGCGAGACCTCTCAGCCGTTCGTGTCGATCACTGCTGCCGATGCATTTGTCGCCGCCAAGGCTGCTGGCTATACGGTGCCCTCATCAGCTATGGCGTCGGCCCTTTCGTACCTGAACGAGATCGAGCGCCACTTCCCTGCTTACTACTCACAAGAAGTTCGCGATTCAATGTCAGCCTATGCGCTGTATGTTCGACATACCGCGGGCGATACCGACAGCGCAAAGGCGCTTTCACTGTATAAAAGGGCGTCTGACACCCTTCAACTCGATGCCCTGGCCTGGCTCTGGCCGGTCATCGATGACACCACCACTGACGCCGCAATCGAACGAGTCGTCCTCAACCGAGCAACAGAAACCGCAGGAGCCGCCACCTTCGCCACCGACTATGGCGAGGACGCCTATCTCATCGCCCACTCCGATCGACAAACCGACGGCGTGATCTTGAACTCGCTCATCACCGAACGGCCAGATAGCGACCTCATTCCAAAGGTTGTTGCCGGTCTACTCG
>JBBKWJ010000220.1:0-24090 GCA_037968895.1 Acidimicrobiales bacterium | reverse complement strand
GCGTCAAAGTTCTGGTATGGCGAGATGGTTTCAAGGAAGGCCCGTTCCTCAGGCACGTCGGGCGATCCGTACTCGTCAACCCAAGAGGCACCGGCCAATAGAAGATGGAATCGGAGCATGTCGAGCAGGGGAACCTGCACAACAACTGCGTTCCAAAGGTCGGGCCGTTGGTTGAGCATGACCCCCATAAGCAGACCGCCGTTTGACCCACCCATGATGCCAAGGTGCTCGGGCGAGGTCAGACCTGACGCTATGACTGCCTCACCGACGGCGATGAAGTCGTCGTAAACCCGTTGGCGGTTTGTTTTGAGGCCAGCCTGATGCCAAACGGGCCCAAACTCACCGCCGCCCCGGATGTTGGCGAGGACGTATGCACCGCCGTGCTCAAGCCAGTTCCGGCCAATGGTTCCGCTGTAGGACGGGCCGAGGGAGACCTGGAATCCGCCGTAGCCATAGAGCAGGGTTGGTGTTGTCTGGTCGAATGGAGTGTCGGCGCTGCGGACCACGAAGTAGGGGATTGGGGTGCCATCGGCCGAGGAGGCGACGAGCTGTTCGACGACGAGGCCGTCGCTGTTGAAAGCCGGGGGCAGTGCCTTGAGCGAGGTGACCGTGCCGGAAAGGCTGTCGAGTGCGAGGAGCGAGCTTGGGGTGAGGAAGTCCTCGTAGTTCAGCAGAACGGTTGCCTCATCACGATCGGCGAAAGCAACGCCAACGTCGCCTGCCCCAGGAAGATCGATCGGAGTGGTTGACCAGCCAGCCTCGTTGCGGTCCAATTGCAGAACCCGGCCGACGACGTTTTCGGTGATCGACAACAGCGTGCCGCCCGAGGCGATGGCGACGCCGCTCACCGCCTGGGTCGCTCCTGGCCGGAAGACAAGTTCGACGATCGGCAACTCGTGCGAGTCGAGGAAGTCGGTGAGGTTGAAGGCCACGAGGTCCCCGGAAAGGAACGCCGTGTCGGCCGGTTGCCAGTCTTGTTCGAGGGAGAAAATGAACTGTCCGTGGGCGATGCCTTTCGGCGTTGACTTTGGTGGGATCGGCCACTGGATCGGGCCACTGTCGGTAAAGAGCCAGTAGGTCGAGGTGAAGAAGGTGTCGGCTTGGACCGCTCCGATCAGGAGGTCGCCCGAATCATCTTCGATTGTGAAGGGCCAGACGCCAACGTCGGTTGAGACGCCGCGCTTGACCTCGACGGCGTCAGCTAGTGGTGTACCTCTCGTCCAGCGCTTCACCACGAAGGGATAGCCAGAGTCGGTAACGGTAGGCAAACCGTCGGCATCGGGGCCCCAGTCGGTTCCGATGAGGACAGTGTCGGCATCTATCCATGACGCAGCCTGCTTTGCCTCGATGGTGACAAAACCGTCCGGTGCAAAGGAGCGAGCGTCGAGATCGAACTCGCGCTGGACGATGGCATCCTTCCCGCCGTCGGAGAGCGAGACAAGGCAGAGGTAGCGGTCACTGCCCTTGGGCTTGTAGACATTGGCGCCTTTGAAAACCCAGTTCTTATCCTCTGATTCGGCCAAGGCATCGACGTCGAGAATGAGCTCCCAGTCGGGCGTATCAGTGCTATAGCTGGCAAGCGATGTCGTGCGCCACAGCCCGCGCACATGGTCGTCATCTTGCCAGAAGTTGTACACCTGGCCGTCACGGATTGTTCCGTACGGGATCCGTTCCTTCGAGGTCAGAACCTCGAGTGCGGCGGCCTCGAAACTGGCGTAACGCTCATCGGACTGAAGATCCGAGAGGGTCCGTTCGTTCTGTGATCGGACCCAGGCAAGCGCCTCGTCGCCTTCAACTTCTTCGAGCCAGAGGTGGGGGTCAGTCGTGTCAGCCATTGTTAGAGGATAGGGAATCCTTTTCGAGCCAGGTTGAAGGAGGGTCCGTTGCTGGCATCCTGGCAGGCGATGGCAGCCCCAGGGTCGCGGTTGAGCGACGATCTTTACAGCTTGTACCTTGCGATGATCGGGTGGTTTCTACTTCCGCTCTATGGGGCGGGCCTTGCGGTTGTGCTTCCAAGCAACGTCAGTGGTTTCGGCCGCGCCCGCGATCTGACGGTTGTAGTCGCTGTTGCGGGCTCGGCATGGATTGGCTATCGAGGCGGTCCGTTTTTGATTAACCGAGCTGGAGTCCTTCACGAACTTGGATCACCCCGACGTTTGAGGGATTCGATGCTGCCTCGGCTGCTTCGCCAAGCGGTCGCCTATGGAGCCCTCACTGCTATTGCAGTGACGGTGCTATTGGCCCTTAGTGACGCCGATACGTTTGGGTTTGGTGAGGCGGGTGCGTCTTCGGTGGTCGTAGCGATCGCGATGATGTGCTCGGTCTTCAGCGCCGTTGGCTGGCTTGTCGTTTTCAAAGGAGCGCCGCGCCACCCGCGACTCATCGTTGCCGCCAATGTCATCGTTGCCCTGTCAATCACTGCCTTGGTCGCGGCAGGCGAGTCGCTATGGTCGGCGGCAGGCGTTGCCGTTCTCGGGGCGGGATTCGCCATCTCTGGTGGTGTCGCGATCTTGTCGCTAGACGACATTCCTGTCGAACATCTCTGGCGCCGAGCGTCGGCCCTCGAGGACATGCGTTCCGCCATGTTGAGTTTCGACTTTCAGCAGGTGCTCGTCAGTCTGCGACGGGCCGTCGATCACACTGAAGGGCGTAAGCGGGCAAACCTAGCGAGACGTTGGATGCCGACACATTTGTGGCGATACCTGGCGTCGATCGAGAGCGGCTGGCTCGCCAGGGTCGGTCAATTTCTGGTTGCCGGTGTTGGGGCGGCCTTGCTCGTGGCGTTAGCGGACCCGGCTGATGGTGTCACTGCACTCGCCATTGCGGCGATCGGTTTCGTCGTTGGAATCGAGTTGGCTTCGCCCGTAGCGGCGACAACAGGACAGATCGTGTTCCTAGTGCACTACCCCCAATCGTCGGCCACCATCTTGCGGAGACAAACCCTTACCGCCGTCATGCTCAGCTTGGTTCTCGGCCTGGCGAGCATCGGTTGGAGAATTATCGAAGACCTGCCGACTGGTCTTGGCGTGGTCGGGATCTTCAGTTTCGGGACGCTTGCTGCGGCGACGCAAGGCCGACTCGGCTCGCCCGACCTGTCCAAGCTGGCCAGCGTTCTTGGGCCAACGGGGATTGGTCCGGCGCTTTGGGCCCGCGCCATGCTGGGCCCATTGTTGATCGTGGCGTTCACCATCGTGGTGTCGCACGGGTGGCTACACCCAGATGAGCTCAATGCACCATGGGGTTCGGCGACGGCCGTGTTGGTGATCGTCGCAGCACTCATTGCTACCTTTCCGTTGGAGAAACGCTGATGATCGTGGTCGAAGAACTACAGCAGGTTTATGCGAAGTCGGTGGCGCTTGAAATAGACCACCTCGTCATCGAACCGGGCACAACAGCGCTCGTTGGCCACAACGGGGCAGGCAAGTCGACGCTATTGCTGATCGCTGCTGGGCTAATCCTCCCGACTCGGGGCACGGTGCAAATCGACGGCCACCCTGCTGGTTCTCTGGCCGCCCGTTCCCTCGTTAGCTTCGTGCCAGACCAGCCAGCCCTTTTCGATGATCTCTCGCTTTGGGATCAAATGACGTACGTGGCTCGGTTACACGGACACTCGGAACCGACCGAAATATCGACGCGCCTCACGGAGATTCTCGAAGCGTCTGATCTGCTGGAGCGATACCCAAACGCGATGAGTAAGGGGCAGCGCCAGAAGGCCAGTCTTCTTGTTGCGACCGCTCGACCGCTTACAGTTTTACTCGCCGACGAACCGACTACGGGCCTCGACGCGGCAGCAAAGTCCGCATTCGTCGAGGCATTGTCGACGCTTGTCGACAACGGAGTCTCGATCGTGTCGAGTACGCATGACCAAGAGTTGATCGACCGGTCGGCGACGGAGTTGCGCCTCGAAGGAGGACGCGTTGTCGGAGAAGGAGGACGCGTTGACGAAGCGCCAGTCAGTGTCGAGACGAAAACGAAGCCAGGCGAACGCGCCGACCGATGGTCGCGCCCGAGTTAGCAGAACGAGAAACTTAGCTAGGTCGGTGTCGGCGTGTGATTGAATCGAAGCTGATCGCCGATGGCGTCACGACCACCGAACGCTTCGAGGAGCGCCGCTTGGTCTTCAAACGCTTGTGTGCTGGCCGCTTCGGGGTCGACGATGTCACGTAGCTTCCGATCGAGGTCGGCTCGCACGGTCTCGTGATCCGAGGACAATCCGAGATCATGCAACTCGTCAGGATCTGAGACCATGTCGAAGAGCTGCGGTCGATCTCCGACGTAGTACACGTACTTCCAGCGGCCCGAACGAACCATGAAGAAGCCGGTTGTTGCCCCTCCGTCGTGGTATTCGGAGAACGTGACGCGGTCGGGGTCATCTTGTGAGCTTGCGAGTTTGATTAACGACATGCCGCGCTCGCCCGGGTCGGTGCCTCCGACGAGATCAACCACCGTGCTGTGGACATCGACGAGGTTCGCAGGGGTAGAGCGAACCAACCCAGCGGGAACACCAGGCCCTTGAATCAACATGGGTACGCCGCAGGAGTCTTCATACATATAGCTCTTGGCCCAAAGGCCCCGATTCCCCGCCATATCGCCGTGGTCTGAGGTGTAGACGATCGTCGTGTCATCCCTTCGGCCGGTCGCGTTGAGGGCGTTGATTACCTTTCCCACCTGGTCGTCAAGAAAAGTGCAGAGTCCGAAGTACGCACGGCGGCCATCGCGAACAAGTTGGTCATCGAAGGAATCGTGGTAGTTGAAAAATCGAGCAATCTGCTGAACTTGCGGGTGGTCTTCTTCGACTGCCTCGACCTCGGGGTCGCTCGCGTCGCGGTACTGATCCCAGTACTCCTGTGGCGCCGTCAGCGGATAGTGCGGTGACACGAACGAAACAAGCAACACCCAAGGTTTCGCGTCATCCCCGTGTCGGGTGATCCATTCCACCGCCTTCGCGGCAATTGTCCTGTCATAGGACACATAGCTCGACTCGCCAATGCCGACGTCTGCCGCGTATTCGTGGGCTTCTGGGTAGTCAGCTGACGGGCTGCGATCGAGTCCCTGAACCCAGCCGACCCCGTTGACGATGTGCATCGGCACGACCTCTTCGTCGAAGCCGTGATCTTCGTCGGAGGCCCCGTAGTGGAGCTTGCCAATCGATGCGGTCGTATAACCGTTATCGCGAGCAATATGCGCCCATGACCGCTGTTGGCCTCGGTATGGCTCTGCGCTACCCCACGTCCGGAGCTCATGCACCCAGCGACCGGTCGCGAGGCTCGCTCTCGCGGGAACACAGATTGGTGAAGGCGTGTACGCATTCGTGAACCTGGTTCCGGCCATTGCAAGCGCGTCGAGGTTCGGAGTCTTCACAAGCGGATGCCCCGAGCACCCCATGAAACGAGGTGAGTGCTCGTCGGACAGAATTACCAGCACGTTGTCCATGGCCCGAAGTCTTGCACGGACTGGCTAGTTGCACCGACAGATGATCTCGACCGGAGCCACAATCCCGCCCGCGATGCTGCTGATCATGTTCGCTAGCTTTATTGGCGCGGCCGAGCCGATGATTGTGTGGAGCCCGAGCGACGGTGGCCCCGAGCGCTCGGCGTTTCGTTTTTTGACTGCGTCGAAGAACTCGAGCGCGAACTCACTGCGGTTGATGACCTCGAGAATCTCGAATCCCGCAGAAGCGAGTGCTGCTTCGTAGGCAGAGATGTCAGCCAAGAAGCTGGTTGACGCATCGGCAGCCCATGGCACCGGAAAGCTGAGCTCGCCTTGGGCTGTCTGCATCACGTCGTAAAGACCGAACATCGCTCCGGGCCGAAGAACGCGATGAATCTCGGTGAAGAGTTGATCTTTGTCCTCAATGTTCATCCCGACGTGTAGCTGCGTCGCCGCGTCGAACGAGTTGTCTGGCAAGGGAAGGTCGAGTCCACTGCCGACCTTGTAGTTGATCACGTCGCTCAGTCCGGTCCAACGAGTCAGCTCTCGGGCCACGTCGATGTAACCCGGGACGAGGTCGATACCGGTGACCTTGCACCCAAGTGTTGACGCCAGCAGCCGCGCCGTTCCCCCGATGCCACACCCGATGTCGACCACCGTGTCGTCGGCGCCAATCTGGAGTCGATCGCACAGCGTGCTCGTTGCCCCCCGGCCACCGATATGGAATTCGTCAACCGGCCCAAGGTCAACGACGGTGACCGTTGCGGTCGTCTTTCCTAACGCTTCGATTCCTGCCTCAATGGCAGCGAGCAACTCGCTCGCCCCATAATGCTCAACGATTTTCGACTCAATAGTCATGTCACCTTCAATTCCGAACGAGTGTCATCAACGGCACCGGCTCGTCGAAGCCTTTGAGCTGGCGACGGCCGGCAGGCTCGAAGTGCAGCTCGGGAGCTGCCAACGCGGTGGTCTTGTCAGCGAGGACTTCCCCAGGAACTGCTTGATCGGTGACTCGAGATGCGAGGTTGACCACCTCTCCGTAGTAATCCCCACCAAGTGCCACTACCTCTCCGTACGCGACGCCTGCTCGAGGCGCGGAGTCGCTGCCGCTGAATGACTCGACAATGGCAGCTGCGGCGGCAAGGGCGGCAGCGGGCTCAACGGCTACAAACATCACCTCGTCGCCGATCATCTTGACGAGCCGACCTCCATGGTCGCTAACAAGTTGAGTGGCCTGTGACTCAAACCTGCGGATGAAGTGGGCGAGTTCATCAGGGTCGATCGAACCAGCGAATCGTGTGTATCCAACGATGTCGACGAACGCTACCGCCACCTTGATGGTTGTCGTCGCCGAACTCGTTACCGCTTGGCGACCAAGGTCGCTGAGTTTGATTGCACCGGTCAACTGATGCAAGAAGAACGCTTTCATTGGCGCGTAGATCACGTCAATCAGCTCTGATGTCTGGTGGTTGAGGCGAGCGAACTCGACCTCGTCGCCACCGCTGGCTTCCACTTGTGGTGCGATATCGAGCCGGAAGAGGGCCGAGGTGGCATCAGCGACCTTGGCCATCGAGGTGCTGAGCGTCCTGGCGAACTCGAGCAGCGCTTCTTCGGTGAAGAGTTCTCGAGCCAATGTGAAGGACTTGAACCCGACAACATCGGTATCGGTGAACTCGCCGTCGAGCGAGTAGCCGGCGGTTCGACAGAGCTTGATGAACTCGTCGTGGGTCAGGCCGATTGCGTCTCGGGCTTCGTTTGCGCTGAAGCGCCGTCCGGGCCGCAGAAAGCTGTTGCTGATCGTCGATATCAGCTCTTCGGTTGGGACATCGGCGAAGTTAGCTGGGGCGACACCGATCGATGCATAAAACTCGAGTACGGGACGAAGCGCGTCAGCGCCAGGGGCGTCCGGGTTGAACAACCCGGCCTCGATCCAGCTTGCCAAGCGTTCGCCGTCGGTCACCAGGCGACCCTAGTCGATCAAGTGTGCTGGCGGTCCAGCGTTCAGGCTTAAGGCGAACCCGACCTAGTTGCTAATTGCCCACAGCTCGGGGAAGAAATGGTGACGTGTTATCTGCTCCAGCCAACCAACGCCGGCTGAACCGCCGGTGCCGGGCTTGTAGCCGATGATGCGCTCGACCGAGGTGAAGTGGCGCCAGCGGTAAATCGAAAACGTTTGGTCGAGGGTGACGAGGGCTTCGCCGAGTCGGTGAAGCTCGTTGTCGGCTGCGGGATTTTCATAGATCTCTCGCCACGCCGCTTCGACGGACAGGTTTGGGACGTACTCATCCGACCAATCGCGGTCAAGCGCGTTGGCGTCAATGTCGAACCCTCGACGGGCAAGTAGGGCGATCACCTCATCGTGCAGGCTTGGCGACTCAAGTGCGTCGCGGAGAGCGGGCCATACATGGGGCACGTTTCGATGAGCTTCAGCGAGTCGACGATTCTTGTTGCCGAGTACGAACTCGACGTGTCGATACATGAACGACAGCTGTCCCGAAGCGGTCCCTAGCGTGTCGCGGAATTGTCCGAAGCCCTCGCTTGAGATCGTCGACAGAATGTTCCATGAGTCGGCGATGTAGCTTGTGAACGCCGTAGCCCTGGCCAGTATCTGGATGGCGTTTGCGACGTTGTCTTCCTCGATCTGGCGCTGTGCATTTACCAGCTCGAAATGGAGCCCTCTAAAGAGCAGCTCCTTGACTTGTCCCATGACGAAAAAGCACATTTCGTCGTACCCAGAGCTGCGCGGATGCTGTAGCGACAGCAGCAGGTCGATGCTTTGGTAGTCGATGTAGGGGTTCGATGTTCCGTCGAAGTCGACGAGCGGTTCGCCACCAGTCTCGGCGACTGTGGCCTCTCGGCTTGCGTCGGTGGTTACTGGCATCGGCCTTGCGTCAGTTGATGCATTCACGCCAGTGGGATCGACGATGGCGGGGTAGAAGGGCTGATACGTAGGCATGAAAATCCATTCATATGAATATTGACTTTGTATTCGTGTGAATATAGTGTCACTGCATGCCCCGGAACAAACCGACATTTCTCGATGGCTATCTGCCTTATCTCCTGAGGCAAGCCGACCAGACGCTGTCGGCGCCCTTCTATGCCATGCTTACCCAATACGGCGTCAGCCGATCCGAGTGGCGGCTGCTGTCTGTGCTCGACGAAAAGGGCGAATTGAGCGTGGCAGAGTTAGCCGTTGCCGCTCTGAGTCCGCAACCAACGGTCACTCACGCCTTGCGCAGGCTGGAAGATCGCGGGCTAGTTTCACGCTCGCTCGGCACCACCGACAAGCGTCAGCGCTTTGTTGCCATCTCGCCAGCCGGGGAGTCACTCACCGCGAAACTCGTGGACGAAGCGATGGCACTGCAAAACGAGGCTCTCGCCGAAGCCGGAGATCTATCTGATCTCATTGCCAAACTAAATGACCTCACCGCATTGGTAGAGGCACACAATCACGCAACCGCAATTGACGCAAGGCAAGCAGGATGAAGCACGTACCAAGAGGGAGTCTGCAATGACCAACTATGACCCGTCCCCGGCCGATCGGCGACCGTTCAACCTGATGACATGGGTTGACGCTCACCGCGAAGACCTCACCCCGCCGGTAGCCAACAAACAGATCTGGCGTGAAGCCGACATGATCGTGATGATTGTCGGCGGCGGCAATGAGCGCAACGACTTCCACGAGGACCCTCGCGAAGAGTTCTTCTTCCAGGTCAAGGGAGACATGAACCTATGGATCTGGCCCGAGCATGGTGTCGCTCCGTTCGACATGCCGATTCGTGAAGGCGAGGTCTATCTTCTTCCGCCGAACCTCCGCCATTCACCCCAACGTGCCGACCCAGATTCAATTGGTCTCGTCGTCGAATACCAGCGGCCAAAGGGCGAGCTCGATGCGTTTGAGTGGCCATGCCCTAAGTGCTCTGCGTTGGTGCACCGGGTCGAGGTCCAAGTGCAGGCAATCGATAAAGATTTGCCGCCACTGTTCGCCGCCTTCCATGGTGACGAAGAGGCACGGACATGCCCGAGCTGTGGTCACCTGCACCCAGGGAAAGACTGGCGTCTGTGACCACGACAGGCAGCTCTTCTACTCAGGACCGAACCGCAGCTGAGCTCGACGCCGCAGACCCGTTGGCTGATCTCCGTGACGAGTTCGAGGTTCCTGAAGGCATTTACATGGTTGGCAATTCTCTCGGTGCGTTGCCCAAGGCCACTCGGGAGTATGTGAACACTGAACTCGATCGCTGGAGTTCGCTCGGCGTCGAAGGACACTTCACCGGCGACCTCGCATGGAAGGACTACCACGGCCTGCTGACCGATCAGCTCGCATCACTTGTTGGCGCTCACGCCGACGAGGTTGTTGCGATGAATGGTCTAACGGTCAACCTTCATCTGTTGATGGTCAGCTTTTACCAACCGACACCACAACGCCACAAGATCATCATCGAGAGCCACGCGTTCCCATCCGACCATTTCGCCGCAGAGTCACAGATTCGCCAGCGCGGCTTCGACCCGTCCGACTCGCTCATCACGCTTGAGCCGCGCGACGGCGAAGACACCCTTCGTCATGAAGACATTCTTGCCACAATCGCCGAGCACGGCGACCAACTCGCGCTTGTCTTGCTCCCTGGTGTTCAGTACTACACCGGCCAGGTATTGCCGATGGCAGACATTGTGAAGGCGGGCCATGCCGCGGGAGCCATCGTCGGATTCGATCTCGCCCACGCCGCTGGCAACATCGAACTCAGCCTGCACGATTGGGGAGTCGACTTCGCCGCATGGTGTACCTACAAGTATCTGAACAGTGGGCCCGGTGGAGTCGCTGCTGCCTATGTTCATCGACGCCATGTCGACGACCAAGATCTGCCGAAGCTCGTTGGCTGGTGGGGTACCAATTCGGCTACTCGTTTCGAGATGGCCACGACGTTCGATCCCATTCCGACGATTGAGTCATGGCAACTTTCGAATGCTCCAGTGCTCACGATGGCTGCACTTCGAGCGTCACTCGACGTCATCGATAAAGCCGGTGGCGTAGGCGCGATGCGGGCAAAGTCTGAGCTCCAAATCGAGTACTTCGACCGGCGTCTCGCCGAAACGCTTGGCGGTCGAATCGAAAACATCACACCGGCAGCGATGAGCGAGCGGGGCTGTCAATATGCCCTTCGTGTCACAAACGGCGACGGCAAGCGAGTATTCGATGAGCTTGAGCAGGCTCGAGTTCTGTGTGACTGGCGTGAGCCCGACGTCATCCGAGTTGCTCCGGTCCCGCTCTACAACTCGTTCGCTGACATCGACCGCTTCGTCGAGATTCTCGATGGGATAGTTCAGTGAACGGCCCGCTCGTCATAGTCGGGGCCGGGCCTGCTGGCGCATTGCTGTCGATCTACTTAGCGAAGCAGGGCCACGATGTTACGGTCTACGAGAGCAGACCAGATCTTCGGCGTACCGAGGTCGGGGCTGGGCGTTCCATCAACCTCGCCCTCGCCACGAGAGGCATCGTGCCATTGATCGATGTTGGCGTGATCGAACGCGTAGATGAGATCACGATCCCGATGCGGGGACGGATGGTTCACGCAGTTGGCGACGAGACACCTGCGTTGCAGCCATATGGAAGCAAGCCGCACGAGGTCATCCACTCTGTTTCTCGCAGCGATCTGAATGCGATCCTGCTCGACGAGGCCGAGGCTACTGGCCGCGTCACCATCGAGTTCGAGCGCCGGCTCGAGTCGGTCGACTTCGAACGTTCTGAGCTGACGTTCACCGATGGCTCGACCGCTCCGTTCGGTGTCATGGTTGGCGCCGATGGGTCAGGATCTCCGGTCCGTCAAGCGATGGTCGCGGCGGGTAGTTGTGTCTCCCGAACTGAGTGGCTCGATCACGATTACAAAGAACTCACACTCCCGGGTGACGAGGAAGGCAGACACCGTCTCGATCCCAACGCCCTGCACATCTGGCCACGGGGCGAGTTCATGCTGATCGCACTAGCCAATCCCGGGGGCGACTTCACGATCACGCTCTTCGCCCCGAGTGACACGATCAGCGGGTTGACAACGGACGAAGCAATCGACGACTTTTTTGCTGCTGAGTTTGACGATTTCGCAGCAATCACGCCTGATTTGGCGGAACAGTTCAACGCAAACCCAACCGGCCGTCTTGGCACGATCAGGGCAAACGGGTGGAGCCACGGCGACCAAGCCGTTCTGGTTGGAGACGCTGCGCATGGGATTGTGCCGTTTCATGGACAAGGGATGAATGCGGCGATGGAGTCGGCCAGGGCCCTCGCGAGGCACATGGCAGATTCACCAGACGACCTCAGCGCGGCGTTCCGAAACTATGAGGCAGATCGCAAACCAAATGGCGATGCGATCGCCGACATGGCACTCAGCAATTACGTCGAAATGCGTTCGGGCGTCATCGACCCTGACTATCTCGCTAAACGCTCGATGGCTCTTGAGCTCGAGCAACGTCATCCCGGACATTTGAGCCCCAGATACAACATGGTCATGTTCTCAACCATGCCCTATGTAGAAGCCCTTGAACGGGCGACTGCCCAGGCTGAGATCATCGCGTCGGCCATCGCCGACCCGACGGTCGACGTTGATGCGCTTGTCGCTGGCCTTCCACCACTACCTGACCTCGATCCGCTCGCCAACCCAAAGGCACTCTCAACCTCATGAGCCTCCCATTCGAAAACAACGACAGCTTCACCTACGGCAGCTACCTCAAGGTTCCCGAACTACTCACACTTCAGCAGTGCGTTTCGGTCGACGCGAAAACGGGTGCGCCCGAGCACGACGAGACCCTCTTCATCATCATTCACCAGGTCTACGAACTCTGGTTCAAGCAGTTGCTTCATGAGCTCGACTTCATCATCGCCGAGCTGAATGACGGCAAAGTAAGCGGGGCAAGTCATCACCTTAAACGGGTACTTAAGATCCTCAAAACGCTGGTGGGGCAAGTCGACATTCTTGAAACCATGACCCCGGCGGAGTTCGCAAGCTTCCGTTCCTTTCTTGCAAACGCGAGTGGATTCCAGTCGGCTCAGTTCCGCGAGATCGAGTTCACGCTTGGCATCAAAGATCGAGTGCAAATCGAGTGGTTCGCAGGCAAAGAGGGTGAGAAGCTACAGCGTCGACACGAGTCGCCAACGCTCTGGGATGTGTTCGTCAAGGTTCTCCATGGCGCGGGTTATGCCGTTCCGAGTGAGATACTCAACCGCGACGTGCGCGAACCAATCGCCGAAAACACCGAGCTGCAAGCCGCCATTATCGAGTGCTACAAGGACGAAGGCTTCGCCGGGCTCTGCGAAACGCTCACTGACCTTGACGAAGGGCTTCAGGAGTGGCGCTATCGCCATGTCATGATGGTCAAACGCACCATGGGCATGAAGATGGGCACCGGCGGGTCTGAGGGAGCGGCCTACTTAGCCACCACTCTTTTCCGGCCTGCGTTCCCCGACCTCTGGTCGATCAGGACGGCTTTCTAAACTTGTCACCCTCGATCCATCGTTCACATCCCTGCACGAAAGCTCAGCCCTCATGACGTCATACCCAGAAATCAAGCTCTACATCAACGGCGCTTGGCGAGCCACCGAATCGACAATGCCCGTGGTCAACCCCTCGACTGAGGAGGAGATCGGTCGGTTGCCGGTGGCGACGGCCTCCGACCTCGACGACGCGCTAGCCGCGGCGTCTGCAGGGTTCAAAGTGTGGAGCGCGACCGCCCCGAAGCGACGGGCCGATCTAATCCGCGAAGCGGCTCGCCTCATGAGAGAACGTCAGGACGACATCGCCTATGCCATCACCGCAGAACACGGCAAGCCATTCGGGGACGCCAAGCTTGAGGTCATTCGGGGGTGTGAGTTTTTCGAATGGGATGCGGGTGAAGCGGTGAGGACCTACGGTCGGGTCATCCCCAGTGCGCCCGGCGTGAAGTACGTCGTGCATCACCAGCCCATCGGGCCGGTTGCGGCGTTCTCGCCGTGGAACTTCCCGATGAGCCAGCCCGCACGCAAAATTGCGGGTGCCCTCGCCGCGGGTTGTTCGATCATTCTGAAGGCCGCCGAAGAGACGCCAGCGGGCGCAGTCCACATGGTGCAGGCGTTCCACGATGCGGGGCTCCCGCCCGGCGTGTTGAATCTTGTCTTTGGAGTGCCAGCTGACATATCCCAGCACCTGATTCCAAGTGAGGTTGTCAGGCTCGTCGCCTTTACCGGGTCGACTCCAGTCGGTCGTCATCTCACTAACTTGGCATCAGCCAACATGACCCCAGTACTTATGGAACTTGGCGGCCACGCTCCCGTTATTGTCTGCGAAGACACCGATGTAGCTGCTGCGGCCAAAACCTCGGCGGTACGAGCGATGCGAAACGCAGGCCAGGTGTGTACTTCGCCGACCCGATTCTTCGTCCACGAGAGCATCTTCGACGAGTTCCTCGACAAGTTCACGAGCGGCGTCGAGGCAACAGTTGTCGGCGACGGCATGGAGCCCGGAACCGAGATGGGTCCACTCGCGAATGATCGGCGCCTCGCCGCGATGGCCGACCTCGTGGCCGATGCGTGCGACGCCGGAGCACGGCTGATGACCGGTGGAAAGCGCATTGGCACGAAGGGTTACTTCTTCGAGCCAACTGTGCTGGCCAACGTGCCCGACCACGCCAAAGTAATGCAAGAAGAACCGTTCGGTCCGCTTGCCATCGTTAACCCGGTCGCCTCACTCGATGAGGCCATCGCCGCGGCGAACTCCGTGCCATACGGCCTTGCGGCCTACGGTTTCACTAATCGTGCTGACTACATCGATCGCATGGTCGACAACGTCGAGGCCGGCAATCTGTCGATCAACACGCTCGAGGCTTCCTTGCCAGAGACTCCTTTCGGGGGAGTGAAGTCGAGTGGCTATGGCCGTGAAGGCGGCGCTGAAGGACTCGACAGTTACATGGTCATCAAGAACGTCTCGCACAGCATCTCAATCGTCTAGCAAAGGCCAAACATGAACTACAGCAGAAGTGACGCCAAGGCCTACGCAAAGGCCAACATGACTGGAATCTGGGCCGCCGCCCTCATGCCGTTCGACGAGAAACTGCGAATTGACGAAGACGGGTTCCGCGAAAACGTCCGCCATTGGACGCAAGACCTCGGAATCGAGGGCCTGTTCATTGCGGGCAAGCAGGCCGAGTTCTTCTCAATGACAGTCGACGAACGCAAACGCTCACTCGAACTCGCCGTCGAGGCGACCGGCGACAACGCTCAGACGATCATGTCCTGCTCAGACCAAAACATGGATGTTGTGCTCGATCTCGCTCAACACGCGCAGGAGGCCGGCGCCGACTACATCGTGGTGCACGCTCCCGCCCTTCACTTCTTCCGGGAGCAAGACGAGACACTCCTCAACTACTACCGCACAATTTCGGAGAGTGTCGACATCGGTATCGCCCTCTGGAGTCATCCAGATAGCGGCTATCTGATGTCACCTGATCTTTGCAATCGATTGGCCGATCTCGACAACGTCGTCGCGATCAAATACAGCGTTGATCGCTCGATGTACGCAGAGCTCACCGAGCTCGCGTCGGACCGAATCCAGGTCAGCACGGCATCGGAAACCGAATGGCTCGACAACATCCTTGAACTCAACTGGCGGCTGTACCTCTGCTCGTCGCCCCCGTATCTCATCCAAACGGCAAAAGACCGCAGGATGCACGACTACACCCAGGCCGCATTCGCCGGACGGGCCGACGAAGCTCGGACCATTAGTAAGAGCCTTGACCCTGTCCGCGCTGCGCTTATGGGTACTCGCCCAGCCGAGAAGCCGCATTCGCACCAGAAGTACTGGCAAGAATTGCTTGGACAAGTGGGCGGACGCGTGCGGGCACCGCTGCTTGAACTCACTGACGCCGAGAAGGCCGCGACCCGCGAAGCCTTCGAACAGTGCGGCCTCGAACTCTGAGATGAGGCTCTGTGTCAACTAGCCAACCGTTACGCCTTGCCTTCGTTGGCTGGGGCGCCATTGCCCGGACCGCGGCGAAGCTACTGAGCGACTCGCCCGTCGAGATCGTCGCAGTCGCGGTCAGAAATGATCGGACGCGCCCCGACCTGCCGTCGAACGCGGTGCTCATCACTAGGCCGGAACAGCTCGCCGAATTCAAGCCTGATGTGGTGGCAGAGGCGGCTGGCCGAGACAGTGTTGGCCCCTGGGGCCACGCGGCCCTTGAAGCGGGCGCTGATTTCATCGTCTCGTCGGTGTCAGCGTTCGCTGACCCTGCGCTCCTGGCCTCGCTGCGTACCGCTGCTGAACGATCGGGCCAGCAGGTCCACATACAGACTGGGGCGCTCGGCGGTATCGACGCCTTGGCTGCGGCTCGACTCATGGGCATCGATACCGTCGAGCATCGGATTGTTAAGCCGCCACACGCATGGCTGAACACTCCGGCCGAAACGCTCTGTGCCCTCGATGCGCTGACGGGGCCAGAAACATTCTTCACCGGCACGGCCGACGAGACAGCGTCAGCCTTTCCGAAGAACGCGAACGTGGCGATGACGACGGCCCTCGCTGGCATCGGTCCGGCCCTGACCAAGATCACGCTGATTGCCGACCCTGGTGCTACCACAAACCGACACGAGATTTCAGCGGCCGGAGCCTTCGGTCAGCTCGAGGTCTCGATCAGCAATAGCCCACTGCCTGATAATCCGAAGACCTCGGCGATGGCGGCGCTCAGCCTCGTCCGCTCGATCCAGAACCGAGTTTCGGCCATCGCGATCTAGGCGATCATCCCGACGGCTGTTGTCGGCGTAATCGTGGCGAGAAGGCGTTGCTCATCGATCATGGCCTGCTGGTATTCGGTCCAGTCGGGGTGCGGCTTTCCGGCGACGGCTTCGTAGTAGGCCATCAGGGCGGTGTTGGTGCTATCACCTAGGGCCTGGGCGGGCGGTGACAGTTCGGCGGTTCCGTCGAACGAGACGTACCAGTGCATCTTTGGCTGGGAGATGTGCAAGACGACACGGTTGTCGACCCTGATGTTCTTTGTCTTTGCCCGCGTCTCGGTCAGCGAGACAACGAACTTCCCATCAACGACGGTGTACGAGACGTCAGAAGACTGTGGTCGACCGTCTCGGCGGATTGTGATGAGGGTGCCGAGCTTGCGCTCTGAGGCCCAGACGAGGGCGGTGTCAAGATTCATTTTGGTTCCTTCAGGCTCGGGTTCGGGCCACGCAGACGAACGTGTCCGGATCGCGGTATCTCGCGAGGGTAGCCGTGGTTGCCCCGTGCCTCTCCGTCCCTCACAGCAGTTTCACAGCATGAGGCGGCACACTTGTGTCAATGAGTAGTGGAGGCCAGACATGAATGTTGAAGCCAATGCGGCTGCGAGCCGCATTCTGGTCGTCGAAGACGAGCCAGCAATCAACGACATCGTCGCCACCGCCCTGCGCTTTCAGGGGTATTCAGTGACTCAGTTTGACGATGGGGCAGCTGGTCTCTCGGAAGCGCTTCGTGCTGAATTCGATCTTGTGATCTTGGACGTGATGTTGCCGGGCTTTGATGGGTTCGAGATCTGCCGCCGGATGCGCGAGGCCGGTCGGCTCGCTCCGGTGCTGTTTCTCACTGCCCGCAGCGGCACCGGCGATCGGATCACCGGTTTCGTCGCGGGCGCCGACGACTATCTGACCAAGCCGTTCAGCGTCGAGGAATTGGTGCTTCGGGTCGGTGCGATTCTGCGCCGGAGTGGCACCGGGACGACGGCAGATCTCCTTGTGTTCGACGATCTGACGCTCGACCCTTCGTCGCACGAGGTCAGACGGTCGGGGCGAGTCATTGACCTCTCGGCAACTGAGTTTCGGCTCCTGCACTATCTCGTGCTGAACGCCACCGTGGTGCTATCGAAAGCGCAAATCCTGGTGCAGGTCTGGGACGACGACTACGACGGAAGCGAAAATATTGTTGAGCTCTACATCGGCTATCTGCGACGCAAGATAGACGACGGCAACTCGGCCCTGATCCACACCAAACGGGGTGTGGGCTATGTGCTGCGCACGGCTTCGGCATGAAGCGTCCGCCTCTCCAGGTAATGCTGCTCGCGCCGCTGCTGGCCACAGTGTTGCTTGGCTCGCTCGGGCTTGGCCTCTACGTCAGCAGTGCTGTTGAGCGAGACCTACTGGCAACGGTTGACGCCGATCTATCGCGAACAATCGGGGCGCAGGGCGGCGGTGGCCGTGGCGCCGGACCGGCACCACAGCCAGACGACCTCGCAGTGGAAAAGCCGCTCGCTGGTGTGTTGGGGCCGGATGGCTCGTTGCTCGCAGGTTCTGAGCAGCTACTCGTGTTGAATCAAGATCACATCGCAGCGCTTGTCGGCTCGACAGAAATCGCGACGCTCGACGGCACTACTCGTTATCGCGTGGCTACCCGGGTTCAGCCTGATGGGACAACTCTGGTCGTGGCGTTGTCTCTCGCCGACGTTGATGCCTCGCTCGCCAGCCTGCGGCGAAACCTGCTTCTCGGCGGCGTCGTGCTCGTGTCGTTGCAGGCATTGATTGCGGTTTGGGTTGCCCGGGTCATTGGACAGCCTGTGATTCGCATTAGTCGGGCCGCTCACCTGGTGTCAGAAGGTGACCTCGACGCCGACCTCGGACCGCCAGCGGGTCCAAGGGAAACTGCGGCCCTCACCGAAGATCTATCACGCATGATCGCCCAACTGCGAGGCACCATCACTCGAAGTGAAGAATCGGCGTCGGAGGCACGGCGGGCCAGGTCCGACATGGAACACTTCATGGCTGACGCTGCTCATGAGCTGAGGACCCCGCTCACCGCTCTGCGGGGCTACAGCGAGCTGTATGAAGCGGGCATGCTTGACGACGATGGCCTGCAACGTGCCATGCAGCGGATAGGCGGTGAGGCCGAACGGCTCGCTGACCTAGTGAATGAGCTGCTCAACCTGGTTCGTCCGTCTGACGGATCAAATTGGGAAGAGGTTGATCTAGCCGCCGTTGCGTCCGCCGTTGCCTACGACCTTCGGGCCGCCCACCCAACACATGCCATCACGCTCACGATGGCGCCCAAGGCCACGTTTGTCGTTCTTGGCGACCCGGCTCGTCTCCACCAAGCTGTGCTCAATCTTGGCGCGAACGCCTGCCAACACACTGAGCCAGAGACTCCCGTCGAGCTGACCCTGGCTACGGACAAGGAGGCTGTCGTTGTCTGCGTTGTTGATCATGGTGATGGCATCGATCCCGCTACCGCCGAAGTGCTCTTCGCACCGTTTGCCCGGGGCGATGAGTCTCGCTCGCGTCGCTCCCATGACGGGGCGGGTCTCGGGCTGGCTCTCGTGCGGCGAATCGCTGAGGGACATAACGGTGGCGTCACGGTCGAGGCCACTCCTGGAGGTGGAGCAACATTCTGTCTCCGCATTCCGCAAGCGCCGGGAAGGACGGCACTCGACCAGTGATCTAGTCTGTGCCGAGCGCTTCCGTGGGGGAGCTCAGTGGAGGATTCGATGGCCAGTCAACGAATGATTTTTAGCAACGGGACGATCCACTCTATGGATCCCGCAAACCCCTCGCCCGACTGGGTTGAAGTGGTCGACGGTGCCATCGCGGCAGTCGGGCACGGGGCTCCGCCAGACGGTAACCATTTCGATCTCAAGGGTCGGGTGTTACTGCCTGGTTTCCACGACGCACACATTCACCCCTCGCTAAGCGGCGTAACGCTTATCCAATGCGATCTTCACGAGCTCGGTAAAGACAGGGCGACCAACGTCGCCACCTTCCAGAAAGTAGTGAAGGACTACGCCGAAGCTCACCCAGACGCCGAGTGGATCCTCGGCGGCGGTTGGTCGATGGAACAGGTTGAGGGTGGAGTCGCTCGGGCTGAGTGGCTTGACGCAGTCGTCCCGGACCGGCCCGTGTATCTGGTGAGCAGCGAGGGCCACGCGGCGTGGGTGAACACTCTCGCCATGAATATGGCGGGAATCGATGACACGACCCCCGACCCCGAACACGGTCGTATCGAACGAGACCCTGATGGCAAGCCAAACGGGACTCTTCAAGAGGGCGCCGCATCCCTCGTCGGTGACATCGTGCCGCCAACAACGCACGCTGACAATATGGCTGGGCTCCTCGCTGCTCAAGAGATGATGTTCTCTATGGGGATCACGACGTGGAACGATGCATGGGTCGAGGCTCCGACGCACAAGGCGTATCTCGAACTTGACGAGAACGGCGGCTTGCTCGGCACGGCAATTGGTTCGCTCTGGTGGGACCGAGATCGCGGCATGGAGCAGCTGCCAGAGATAATCGAGCGCTACGGCGAGGCCGGCACGCGCTATCGACCAGGGTCGGTCAAGTTCATGGTCGATGGCGTCTGTGAAAACTCCACGGCGGCAATGGTCCATCCATACGCAGGAAGCAGTGATGATTTTGGCCTGACCTTCTTGCCCCGAGAGTTGCTGCTGGAAGCCGTGCCACAGACCATGGCCGCTGGCATGCAACCACATTTTCACGGCATTGGTGATCGTGCGATCCGCGACTCGCTTGACGCTGTCGCCGCTGGATCGGTTGCCGATGCGAAGAAGACGCGGCCGCATATTGCGCACGTGCAGGTGGTGCGGCCGGAAGACATTCCTCGGTTCGCTGAATTGAACGTTGCTGTCAACGCCCAGATGCTCTGGGCCTGCCACGACGACACGATGGTCGATCTCACCGCACCTCGGCTAGGCGAGGAACGAACGAGTTGGCAGTATCCGTTTCGCAGCCTGATTGACTCTGGGGCCGTGTTTGCCTGCGGTTCCGACTGGGCGGTGTCAACCCCCGATCCGTTCCCTCAGATGTTTGTGGCCGCCACCCGGCGGATGCCCGACGACGACCGCGTCTTAGAGGCGGGTCAAGCCATCACTCTCGCGGAGGCACTGGCTGGCTTCACCACTGGCGCAGCCTGGGTGAACCACGAAGAGACTCGTAGCGGCTCGATCACTCCTGGCAAAGCTGCTGACCTCGTTGTCGTCGAAGGCAACCCGCTCGATATCGATGAGGTGCTGACGGCCCATGTCGTAACGACATTTGTCGGCGGAGTTGCCGTCTACGAGCGCTAGCGAGCGGTCCATAAAAAGCAGAGCGGGACGCTGAGTGTGATACTCAACGTCCCGCGATCTGAACTTTTGTGTTACTTAACCCGTGTTAGTTAGCCCTTTGCTTCGGTAAACACGTCCTGCACGAGCAGAGCCATGTCGCCAGCATTTGGAATGAATTCCAACTTGGCTGAGGTTGCCTCGTCGGGGTAGATGCCTGGGTCGGCCAGGATCTCAGGAAGGATGAATTCCTCGGCTGCCTTATTGGGGCTTGCGTAGTAGACATAATTTGTGAGCGCCGCACCGTTCTCAGCGTCAGCAATGAAGTTGATCATGGCGTGGGCGGAGCACACCGACTTGGCTGTGGTCGGGATTGCCATGGTGTCAACCCAACGAACAGCACCTTCCTTCGGAATGAGATAGACCGCAGTTTCGTAGGCATCGGCTTCGAAGAAAGATGTCGCAAATCCGCCGCTCCAACCATGGGAAACGGCGACTTCACCGTTTACAAGGTCGTCGGCGTAGCTCACCGAGTCGTACTTGAGCAAGCGGGCGTTGGTCTCTTTTAGAAGCGCGCCCGCTGCGTTGACGGCGTCTTCGTCGCCACCGGTGTACACATCATTGAGGTTGTAGCCGAGATACTTCAAGGCAGCAGACACTGCTTCTGGAGCATCATCAAGCATGGCGATGCCCCCAGGAACCTGTGCGCTCAGTTCAGGATCAAAGATCCAGCCCCACGTTGGTTCGGTGTCGCCGAGAGCCGCCCAGGCCTCGTAGGTGATGCCGATGCCCGTGGTTCCCCACTGGTACGGCACGTGGTACATATTTTCAGGGTCAAACGGTGGGCTGTCCCATTCGGCGCCCATGTTTGACGCGTTTGGAATGGCGTCAAAGTTGAGTGGCATCAGTAACTCTTCTTGACGCATTGTGTCGACCATGTAGTCAGACGGCACTACGAGGTCATACGTCGCGGCGTTGGCGTCGATCTGCGCAAGCATCTGCTCGTTCGATTCGTATTCGGTGTATTCGACCTTGATGCCAGTTTCGGTCTCGAACTTGGTGATGAGGTCTGGGTCCATGTATTCGGCCCAGTTATAGAACGAGAGATCGCCGTCGGTCTCGCCCGGCTTGCACTCGCTGGCCTTGGCGGCGGCGTCGTCGTCGCCGCCACTACCGCACGCGGCTGCAAGCAGCGCGGTGGCGACCAGCACAATAAAAGCTTTCGTTCTCATAAGTCTCCCTTTGCTTTGTGAAGTTGTACGTCAGTCTTCGGTGTCCGTTGAAGGCTCAGACTTCGGTGTCCGTTGCAGGAACAGCGAACTCAGGACCAAGATCGTCGAGACGGCCAGCATTATTGTGGAAATGGCATTGAGTTCTGGTGTAACCCCACGGCGGATGGCGCTGAAGACGTAGACGGGGAGTGTAGTTCCACCAGGCCCGGTCACGAACGCTGAGATCACAACGTCATCAAGTGACAATGCGAGGGCGAGCAGAGCGCCAGCCATCACTCCTGGCAGTATGAGCGGCAGCGTCACGAGCCGAAAGGCCTGCCAGCGTGATGCGTACAGGTCACGGGCCGCTTCTTCGAGCGATGGGTTTAGCTGGCCGAGTCTGGCTCGGACGACGACCGACACAAACGAGATGTTGAACGCAATGTGGCTGATTGCGACCGAGTACAGGCCGAGTTGGAATCGAGGCCCGAACGAGTCGATGAGGCGGAATGCCTGGGCGAAGAAGGCCAGCATCATGACAGCCATCGTGACATCGGGGATAATTACGGGGAGGTAGGTCAGACCGTCGAGCGTCTTTCGCCCCTTGAATCGATAGCGATCGATGGCGATAGCCAACGACGTGCCGAGGATGGTGGACACGACGGTCGAGATCGCAGCGACGATGAGAGAGTTCTTAAGCGCCGACAGGATCTGCTCATTCTGGAACATCTCTGGGTACCAACGAGTGGAGAGACCACCCCACACGTTTACCCGCGCCGAGCCGTTGAACGAGAACACCACGAGCACGATGATCGGGATGTAGAAAAAGGCAAAGACGAACCATGCATTAAAGCGAAGGGCCCGCCGTGTCCACTTGCTGGTTTGCATTCCTACGCTCATTCGTCACCTGCGATCAAGTCTGATGCATCAGTTCGCTGGTTGATGAACACTGCGATGAGCATTGCGAGGATGAGGACGACAGACAGCGCTGCGCCGAATGGCCAGTTGCGAGCCTGACCGAACTGGCGAGCGATATAGGAACCCAGAAGCAACGTTTTTGCGCCGCCTAGGATTTCGGGCACCACGTACGAACCGAAGCTTGGAATGAACACCAGTATCGACCCTGCGATGACGCCAGACTTCGTGAGTGGCAGGGTCACCTTGCGGAAGGTTGTGCCGCCGTCGGCGTAGAGGTCGCGGGCTGCTTCAACCAGGTTCCAATCCATACGCTCGATGGCGACATAGAGGGGAAGAATCATGAATGTCAGGAAGCTGTAGAGCATTCCGATCACGACTGCCGTCGGCGTAAAAAGGATCCTGAAGGGTCCAAACCCTAGAGACTCTGAGGCCTGCGAAACCGGACCATTGGAACTGAGTAGGAATCGGATGGCGAAGATACGAATAAGGCCGTTGGTCCAGAAGGGGATCATGACCAAGACCAGCAGGATGTTGCGCACTCGTTCTTCGCGTGTCGCGAGATAGTACGCAAATGGGTACCCAACGATGAGGCACATGACGGTGGTAATTGCCGCCAATACGAATGAGCGCCAGACGATAGCCAACACGAGGCCATCAAACATCTGGTCGTATGACTCGATATTCCATCCGCTCAGGTCGGTGCGGCCTGTGGCCGTCCTGGTCGCAAACGAGTACGCAATAATGATGATGAGTGGAATGAAGAAGAACAGGACCAGATAGAGCGCGGCTGGCAGCGCGGTCAAGACTCCGGTGCGGCTTTCGGCTTTTCGGGCCTTCGCGTCAAGCTGGCTGTCAGAAGAGGTCGTGCTCATCGTCAGTCTTCCAGCACGTTCGTCGCCACCGGCGACCACGAGACGGTTATTGCTTGACCAGGTTCGAGCAGTGCATTGCGTGGCCGGTTGTCTCGACGAACACTGAGATTCCCCCCAGCCGTCGTGATTTCATACGCGTGCGCGTCGCCGAAGTAGACACGGCGCTCGATGGTGCCAAAAAGCGAGTTCCAGCCGTCGACTGGTTTCTCGTCTGGAAGCGTGATGTCGATGCTCTCGGGGCGAATCGCAATAGTTGCGGAGTCGCCGGGCTTTAGCGAAGCACGTTCGGCTCGGATCGATGTGCCACCAACAGCGATAGTGCCGTCGGCATTGACCGTTCCCGTGAGCAGGTTGATCTCGCCGATGAAGTCGGCAACGAAACGGTTGGACGGCCGCTCGTAGATTTCGGTTGGCGTCCCTACCTGCAGTAGCGAACCATCGTGCATGACGCCAATTCGATCAGACATGGTTAGGGCTTCTTCTTGATCGTGCGTGACGTAGACGAATGCGATGCCGAGATCGGAGTGCAAACTCGTGAGTTCGCTCTGCATTTCCTGGCGGAGCTTGAGGTCGAGCGCACCAAGCGGCTCGTCGAGCAACAAGACCTGGGG
>JBBKWJ010000219.1:0-35509 GCA_037968895.1 Acidimicrobiales bacterium | reverse complement strand
ATAATGAGCACTCGGGCCGGAGCGTTGAGCACGGTCGTGATGCCTGTGCTGACGCCAACGGTTCCGAAGGCCGACGTCGCTTCAAAGAGAAGGTCGTCGAGCCTGACGTCTGGCATCATCACTGAAAGCAGGAATGTTGCGGTTCCGATTGTGCCAGCTGCCGCAACGACAAGCGCTAAGGCTTGCCGCTGAAGGCCACGGTCGAGAGTGCGGCTGAAGAGCGATGTCTCTTTGGCGCCACGGAACTCGGAAAGGGTGGTTGCCACGACGACGGCGAACGTCGTTGTCTTGATGCCGCCACCGGTTGAAGCGCTCGAGGCGCCGATAACCATGAGCAAGATCATGACCAGGATTGAGCCACCGCGAAGCGCTCCGATATCGATGGTGTTGAAGCCTGCGGTTCGAGCCGTAGTCGACTGGAAGAACGCGCCGAGGATCTTCACCGGGACGGATTCGTTGCCGAGCGTGTCGGGATTGGTCCATTCGAGGACGAGAAGTGTTGCGGTTCCTGCCGCCAGTAACAGGCCGGTCATCATCAGTGTGATTTTTGTGTGCAGCGACCAAAGATGTGGCTTGCGATGCTGACGGCTTAGTTCGAACACGACAGGGAATCCGAGACCGCCGAGGATGATTGCGCCAGCCACGATGAGCGACACGGCGGGGTCTGCCACATAGCGGGCAAGGCCGCCCTCAAGCGTCGAGAAACCGGCGTTGTTGAAGGCGGAGACGCTGTGGAAAATGCCAAGCCAGAGTGAGCCTTGGAAGGTGTGCTTGCCCTCGATCACGAAGCGGGTGGTGAGTAGGAGGGCAATCACAGCTTCGGACCCAAACGAAAACCGAATAAGCGAGCGAAGAACTGGTGCGAGTTCGCCAAGATCGCCGAGCCCGATTTCGGCACCAGCGAGAAGTCCTCGGCCGATGCGGAGCCGTTTCGAGAGCAGGATGCTGGCCACGCTGGCGAGGGTCATGATGCCAAGACCGCCGATCTGCATCAGGACCAGCAACGCAACTTCGCCAGTGCGCGACCAGTGCGAACCGGTGTCGAGAACACCAAGGCCAGTGACAGTGACTGCGGAACAGGCGGTGAAGAGGGCGTCGAAGATGGAGGTGCGTGGGGTTCCGGCTTCCTGGGAGACGGGAAGCCAGAGGGCCAAAGTACCAAGCCCGATGAAACCAACGAATGCGCCCACCACGAACCGGCCTGGGTACTTGGTGTGCCAGTTGCGCAGACTCATCGACGGAGACGATACAGGAAAATGCCTGATGGTCACGGTGACTGCTGGTGTAGTGACACACGGTTCCGCATGTCGCGCAAAAACAACAAGCACAAAATGAGCTGGTTGATGACCGCAATAGCGGTTTTTCCCTAATCGGCGGCCTGGCGCCGCCAGACGATGAGGGGCGTGAGTATTGGCGGTCCCTGCTCGCGGGCGGGCTAACCCGAACCACAATGCTGCTCGGATTCTCCGAGTCGCCTGAGTTTGTCGCGATCACTGGTACGGCGAATCCCGAACCGCGGCCCCGCCGCCCCCACCGCCGTTTCCAGCTGTGCCCGCTCATAGCAATATCGGGCCGCGTGTCGTCTATTCGAAGTCGCCGGTCGCCTGGGCTGGTCATGACGGCATCGCCATCACTCACACGGTCGTCGTCCTCGGGAATCTCGATTGGATTCAACGGCATCCCTCGGGACCACGGTTGTAGTACTACCGTAATGTGCTCTGACCAGCTACTTCGCGCGAAATCGGCAAAAATGAGACAGATGACTTCTCAAGCGACACCCGCATTGGTGCCGATTGATGGCAACATGGTCTCTGTGTTGGACAACCTGATCGCCGAACTTCAGAACGCCATCGAGGGGCAGTTGCTCGATAAAGGGCGTGTCATCGACAATCTGCTCGACTTGCGGCTTGCTGCAGAGGACAACCCAGCCGCGCTTGCCGCGGTTGATGCCCTTCTTGGCTCCGTCCCTGGAAAGAGTGTCGTAGAGACAAGCTGGTGGCGCGAAGCGCTCACCGGCCTCTCCGATGCTGCCTCTCCTGCGTCAGTCTAATATCCAGCTCGATTTATGACGTTCGAGGCGATCGCCTCCGGCGTCGACACCCTTGAATTGGGGCTGAATCGTCACCTTACGGGCCGCGAAGTCGAGGACTAGTTCCTCGACTTCTTCCCATGTCGATGCACGTGGTCCATCGAGATCGCGGTTGTATGGCTGGTCGAACACGATGCATGGGTTGCCCGTAGCCCGCAGCGCCTCAACGTTGTGAGCGGCGTCGTCGATATAGCAGTCGGCCTCGACCTGAGGTTTCTTTCCAAGAAAGCAGATGTCGCGATAGGGGATCTTTGCGTCGTCGAGCCATTGGACTGTGTCGGCGACGGCAGCAGCGTGTCCCCAGTTGACGTAGAGGCGATGGGTGATGATGCGAATCCAGATTCCGGCGTCGGACAAGCGCCACAACGTCTCGGAGACCTGGGGGAAAGCCGGAAGAGTGCGGAAGAGGTGTCGTTCGACAACGGCGTAGCGGTGCATCTCGGCGAATTCAGCGGCCGAGAGATTCCACTCGGTCCAATCCCACGACCGTTCGATCGGGAGCGACTCTGGATCGACCCCGCGGCGCTCAGCCACAATTTCGCGGAACCCGAGCGTGTAGTCGGCGCACACACCGTCGAGGTCGACGCCGAATACGAAGGACGAATCTGTTGCTGGTGTGCTCACGGCTTTGAAGCTAGCCGCCGCGACCAACATTTTTGTTGAATGGTCGTATGGTCGGTGTCATGTTCCAAGCCGACGGTCATCCTTTACGCCCATGACTCAGTCATTGTCTCGGACTCAAACAGCCGACCACGCACTTGTCGTTGGTCCCGGTCATGTGAGCGAAGGGCCAGACAGTCCTGGCGATCGTGCCCGCTTGTTCTCGCTCGATGTAAAGAAGATCGAGCAGTACCGGCTCGTGCATGTGCTGGGGGATCTGTCAGATGCCGACCTGCAGGTCATCGCCGATCGCCTCGTCGTTGATCCTGTGCATCAGTGGTGGCAGCACGCGGGCGACCATCAGCCTGCTGGACTTGTGATAGAAACCGGGCTGCGTCCTGGCGTGACCGACAGAGAAGGCGCCGAGCTCGTACGGGCGGCCCACGAACTCGGGCTGCCCGTCGAAGCAGCGACGTTCGCAACACGCTGGGTTATCGAAGCGGACCTTGACGACGCCGAGGTCGAAGTTCTCGCCCGCCGTGTGCTTCACAACGAAGTCGTCGAACGCTGGGCGCTTGGCGCACTCTCTCCGGCGTTTGCCGACCCGCACGCAGTCGAACCGTTCACCCAACTCGTTTCTGTTCGAGGCTTTGACGCGGCTGCCCTTGCTGAAGTCAATCGATCGCGGCGACTCGGCCTCGACCCCGAAGAGATGGTCGTTATCCGCGACCACTTCGAGAGCGTCGGACGTGAGCCGACTGACGGCGAGATCGAGATGCTGGCGCAGACCTGGTCTGAGCATTGCGCCCACAAGACGTTCGGTGGCCTCATTCAGACGCCAGACGGCGAGATCGACGGTCTACTCAAAACGTTCCTTCGTGCCGCGACCGACACGGTCAACGCTCCGTGGGTTAAGAGTGCGTTTGTCGACAACGCGGGCATCATTCGCTTTGACGACGACTTTGATGTCGCCATCAAGGCCGAAACCCACAACCACCCCTCTGCGCTTGAGCCGTTTGGTGGAGCCAACACCGGGGTGGGAGGCGTGGTGCGCGACATTCTTGGCGTATCAGCCAAGCCAATCGCGGTAACCGACATCCTGTGCTTTGGGCCCGACGATGTCGACCCCGCCGACCTTCCCGATGGTGTCTTGCATCCGCGCCAGATCCGTTCTGGTGTCATCGCCGGCGTCGGCGACTATGGCAACAAGATTGGCGTTCCCAATATCGCCGGAGCAATCATCCACGACCCGGCATACACGACCACTCCGCTCGTCTTCGCTGGCTGCCTTGGCCTACTTCCGGCCGGGAGCAACCCGACCTCCAGTCAGCCAGGCGACTCAATCGTCGTTCTCGGCGGAGCCGTCGGTCGTGACGGCGTCGGTGGTGCCACGTTCTCGTCTCAGACCATGGGCGTCGAGACCGCCGATGTTGCAGGTTCATCTGTGCAGATCGGCGACCCGATTGTCGAGAAGGGGCTCATCGATGTCGTCGTCGCAGCTCGCGACGCCAAGCTCTACAACGCCATCACCGATTGCGGGGCCGGCGGGCTGTCGTCGTCGGTTGGCGAGATGGCTGCGGTGCTCGGCGCCGATGTCGATCTCAAACTCGTCGAACGCAAATACCCAGGCCTCGCGCCATGGGAAGTTTGGCTGAGCGAGGCTCAGGAGCGGATGGTCCTTGCCGCCCCCGATCCTGCCCCCATCCTCGCACTTGCGGCGCGTTGGTCCGTCGGAGCGCAGGTCATCGGACGATTCACTGGCGAAGGCCGAATGATCGTCCGCAACGGCGAAGAGGTCGTCATCGACATCGACTGCGAGTTCCTTCACGATGGCAGGCCACAGCGGGTAATGCAGGCCGCAGCCCTCGATCTCAGCAGGCCAGCGCGCCGCACCGATCTTGTAGTTGATCCGGTGGATGCACTGCTGCAGCTGCTTGCCCATCCGTCGATTCGGTCAAACGAAGACGTTATTCGGACATACGACCACGAGGTGCTCGGCGGCACAATTGTCCGACCATACGCCGGCGTGGAGGGAGACGGCCCGGCTGACGGCACTGCAGTCATTCCGCCAGGAACAAACGGCGAGCGTGCGGTTGTGCTCGGGATTGGCGTCAACGCCTTGCTCGGCCGTCTCGACCCAGAAGCAATGGCGTGGCATGTCATCGACGAGGCAGTCCGCAATGCAGTCGTCGCTGGCGCCGACCCGCACGAACTTTCGCTGCTCGACAACTTTGCGTGGGGCAACCCAACCGACCCAGACACACTTGCTGGGCTCGTAGCCGCCTGTCGAGGTTGCCACGATGCGGCCGTCGCCTTCGGCGCTCCGTTCGTTTCGGGCAAAGACTCGCTCTACAACGTGTATGTGCATGAAGATGGCGTCGCCGACCCGGTGGCACCAACGCTCGTGATCACGGTGATGGGGCTGGCCAAGAATCTCGACACGATCCCTCTCACCGGAGTCGTTTCACCCGGCAATGCGGTGTATCTCGTTGGTCCAGAAGCCGGCGCGCTCGGCGGCTCGCATCTTGACGCCGTGCTCGGCGCCGATAACGGTGGTGCAGTCCCCGCTGCCGATCCAAGTGCGATCGAACGGCACCATCAACTGGCGGCTGCCATCGCTGCCGGACTCGTGCGAAGCGCTCACGATCTCTCCGAGGGCGGGCTCGCCGTTGCGGCCGCCGAGTGGGCATTCGCTGGCCGCCTTGGTCTCGCTATTAGCTGCGACTCAGACCCGGCCACGTTGTTTGGTGAAGGATCAGGTCGCTATCTCGTCGAAGTGACACCAGACGATGCCGCGGCCTTTGAGTCGACGGTGTCGATGAGTCGACGCTGTGGTTCGATTACCGAAGGACCAGACGTCGTGCTCGGCGATCTTCGAGTGAGCCTTGATCAAATACGACACGCCTATGTAGGAGGCGCACAGTGAAACCCCGCGTGCTCATCCCCGTCGCCCTTGGCACCAATCGCGATGCCGACCTCGCTCTCGCATTCAACCTTGCTGGTGCCGAAGCGGAGTCTGTCCCCCTCACGGCACTCCGATCGGGCGAGCGTGCACTGAGCTCATACGACGTACTTGCCCTGCCAGGCGGTTTCTCGTACGGCGATGCGCTTGGCGCGGGACGACTCTTTGGGCTCGACCTTGCCAGCTGGTTCGGCGATCAGCTTCTTGAAGCCC
The DNA here is from genome assembly GCA_037968895.1 of Acidimicrobiales bacterium. Classification (GTDB taxonomy): domain Bacteria; phylum Actinomycetota; class Acidimicrobiia; order Acidimicrobiales; family SZUA-35; genus JBBKWJ01. The sequence continues at coordinate 29,645 of JBBKWJ010000219.1, read as the reverse complement.
GCGATCGCGGAATCCCGATGTTCGGCGTCTGCAACGGGTTCCAGGCCCTTGTTCGAGCCGGGCTGCTTCCTGGCGACGGTGCGGCCGCGGTGCTCACCCAGAATGAACGCCACCAGTTCGAATGTCGCTGGGTAACACTCGATGCCTGTTCGAGCCGTTCAATCTGGACAAGAGACCTTGCTGAACCGCTGCGTTGCCCAGTGGCCCATGGCGAGGGCCGATTCATCTCTGACGACCTCGCGGCCCTTGAGGCCAACGACCAAGTTGCATTGCGGTATGTAACCGCAAATGGCGACCCAGCCGACCTCAACTACCCAACCAACCCAAACGGTTCGCCCGGAGATGTTGCTGGCGTGTGTGACCCGACTGGCATGATCCTCGGGCTAATGCCGCACCCAGAAAACCATGTGCTCGACCGGCAAAATCCGCTTCGTGGGCGTGACAATCTCGGCAATTGCCTGCCGCTCTTCAAAGCGGGGATCTCCGCGTTGGTTAGCGCATGAGCAACGATGAAGGCACGCCAGTCGCAACGGTCGCGATCATCATGGGAAGCCAGTCAGACTGGGACACCATGAAGCACGCCGCCGATACGCTCGATGCGCTCGGCGTCGACCACGACACTCGTATCGTCTCGGCCCATCGAACCCCAGACCGAATGACAGCATTTGCTCGGGGCGCGAAGGCGGCCGGAATCAAAGTGATCATCGCGGGCGCGGGCGGCGCTGCCCATCTTCCCGGCATGACGGCAGCGATGACCTCGCTTCCCGTCTTTGGCGTTCCAGTGCAATCAAAGGCGCTATCTGGCCAAGACAGTCTGCTTTCGATCGTGCAGATGCCGGCTGGCATCCCGGTCGGCACCCTTGCCATTGGCAAGGCAGGCGCTATCAACGCGGCCCTCCTCGCCGCTGCAGTTCTTGCTCTCAGCGACGAGGCCTTGGCCGTTCGCCTCGATGCCTATCGAGCGGCGCAGACGTTGGCAATCGCCGAACGTCCCATCGACTTCGTCTGATGATCGCACTCGGACCTGGCGACACGATCGGGATCGTGGGTGGGGGCCAGCTTGGCCGCATGTTGGCAATGGCGGCGGCTCGGCTCGGCTTTAAAATCGTTGTACTCGACCCCGATCCGCTGGCTCCTGCGGCGCAGGTGAGCAATCAACATCTCATCGCGTCCTTCGACGATCAGGACGCACTTGGCACGCTCGCATCGATGTCCGATGTGATCACCTATGAGTTCGAGAACGTCTCGGTGGAGCACCTTCGCCAACTCGGCGATGCCGTGCCGCTCCGCCCCACGCCCGAGGCGTTGCTTGTCTCCCAGGATCGTGTAGTCGAGAAGCGTTTCATTCGTGACCTTGGAGTGGGCACTGCGCCGTTCATCGACGTTGGATCGCAAGCCGAACTCGTCGCGGCGGTCGCGGAACTCGGCGGCTCGGCGATCATCAAGACGCGGCGCTTTGGCTACGACGGCAAAGGGCAGCTCCGAATTTCGGGTGCGGTGCCAGACACTGCTTTCGACGAACTGGGCTCGGTTCCTGCAGTCGCCGAAGGCTTCGTCGACTTCGACTGCGAGATCTCAGTTATCGGTGCTCGGTCGGTATCTGGAGACTGTGTCTTCTACGATCCGGCTCGCAACACCCATGTCGATGGAATCCTGGCCGAATCGGTGGTTCCATCGCTCGTGAGCGAGGCAACAATCGCGGCCGCAGTCGAATGCACGAAGCGACTCCTCGAGGGGCTCAATTATGTGGGCGTCATCGGGGTCGAGTTCTTCGTGGTGGGTGATGGCGACGTGATTGTCAACGAATTCGCTCCTCGGGTGCACAACTCGGGCCACTGGACCGAGGCCGCCTGCGCGTGCTCCCAGTTCGAACAGCACATCAGAGCTGTCGCCGGGTTGCCATTAGGGGCCACCAGTCGCCACCGCGATGCCGAGATGCGCAACCTGATTGGCGACTCGACCGATTCAGTAGCCGACATGTTGGCCAGCGGCGATTGGATGGTGCACCTCTACGGAAAGGCTGAGGCGCGCCCCGGTCGCAAGATGGGCCACGCCACCCGCCTCCGAGGCTAAATCCCCCGAAATCCGCCAAAATCTGCGAACTGGTCCCGGTGGGGGGGGGTACGGAGGAGCTATTTGGCGCCGTCGAGGGCGCCGGTGAATCCGGACGGAGCGTACGGGCCGAGGCAGAGCTGCTCGAGAACACCGACGCCTGACTTGGTTCCGTCTGTCGCACGGACGACCTGTTGGACGTGGACGGAATCTGGAGCCAGAAGGTCAAGAGCGCCTGGGTCGAACGATTCGCCACCCATTGCGAGCTCGCCCTTCCAGAAACCCTGACCCCACTCGCGATGGAGGTATCCGAGACCCTTCATGTGGAAACGCAATCCGGGGTTGAGCGTGATGGTGCGCACATCGCCGTTAGATCGAACGAGGTCGATCTCAGCTGAAGAAGCGAGACGCGTACCAGGGCGGTATGTGACTCGATGAGCAGCGGTCATCATCCGGGTATCGGTCGACTCCAGTGATTCTGGGATGTCGTCTTCGGCTGGAAATAGGGGTGCCTCGATGCCCTCGCGCACAAGGGCCTCACCGTTTGGTCCATCGAAGAAGATGGCGTGCGACACGTGGTCGTCCCAGATCAGGGGAGCCCAGAGGAAGAAGATGCCGCGTCCGGTTCGAGGAGCGCCTCCTGTTTCGGGTTCGCCGACCCCACGAATACCCCATGACCGATCTTTGGTGCCATGCCACTCGGCGACTGTGAAATCGCCGTCTGGATGGCTGACCGTTCCGGTCCAACGGCCAAACTGGTCGAATCGGGTTGCGTCCATAGTGCGTCGGCCGCCATGCCAGAGAGTCTGTCTGGCCTCTTCGATTGCCGAGGTGCGAGCAGAGAACGTGAGGTCGCAGCTGACCCCAGACTCGTTGTCGTCGAGAATCACACGCGTCCGTCGTAACGGCTCGATGATTTCCATGCGGAACGGGCCAACCTGCATGTCAGTTCGTTCGAGAGGGGCACGGCGCGACCCAAAGAACGAGTGTTGCCTTCCGCCTTCTTCGACGGTGCTGAACGCACAATCCATCACGCCTCGGTGAGGATAGATAGCCATGCCGATGCCGAAGAACTGCGATCCATTCTGGGAGTAGCCATTGAACCACGTGCGGTCGTAGGCGTTTCGGTCGGTCGTGGCCAGATGAGCGATTGGCTCCGGAGTCTGATGGATTGGATAGTCATCGAGCCGGTTCAACATGGCGCCATCTTGGCAGTTGTAGTTGGACTAGTCGAGCCAGGAATTCGCCTCTGGCCTGAACCGCAGGAGCAGGTCGTCGACACATGGTTTACCGTCTTCGTTCCACGCCCGCCGCCCGAGGATGGTGCCGATGGGCAGCTCCTGAATTGCGTGGAGGTCGCGGCTCGTCATCCAGTCGATGTAGTCGGCGAGTTCATTGAGGCTCAATCCTCTCGCCCAGTCGGTCTCTTGCAGCATGCGATGTACCTCGGACCGCCAGCCGGCTTCATCAATTGGAAGCTCCATGACCTTGGCCGTTGTTGTCGACCGATTGGTGACCAGGCCACCAAAGGAGCGGCCACACCCGCACCCCGTGCCGTCTGGCTTCTCGGCGTCACAAATGATGCCGTAACGGGCTACGAGCTCGCCTGGCGGCACCCAATTGAAGTCGCCCCGCTCCTTGCCTTGTAGATCGTTGGTCGAAACCAAGAATTTCATCATCCGCTCAGTATGACGAAAGGGTATGACACTCGTTTCCGTCCAGCCTTGGAACGTTCTCGCGCTGTCCGCGGTCGTTGCCTCACGCGACCTGCCAACTTTTTGTTGAATCAACGCGATCGGCGCGGGACAAGTGAAGGGCGAAGCCATCCTGTTCGAGTGGTTGTTGTGGGAACGCTCGCGCGAGTTTCTTTAGACCTGCCCGGTCACTCGACTGGCAAGGTTCGCGAATCTTGGCAACTGCCGTCTGGACACCGACTGTTGGTCACTACCGACCGGTTGAGTGCGTTTGATAGCGTGATCGGCCTCGTGCCGCACAAGGGGCAAGTGCTCAATCAAGTCGCAGCTTGGTGGTTTGAAAAAACGGCCGACATCGTGCCAAATCATGTCATCAGCCTCCCCGACCCAAATGCGCTCGTCGCCATCAACGCCACGCCACTTCCCGTCGAGGTAGTCGTGCGGGGCCGGCTCACCGGGAGCACCTCCACCGCGGTTCTGCCCCGCTACCTCGCGGGTGAGCGAGTGCTCTATGGCCACACGCTGCCTGACGGTTTGGTTCCACACGGCCCGCTGCCTGAGCCAATCATCACGCCAACCACGAAGGCGCAAGACGGAGCGCATGACGAACCAATCTCGATCGCCGCGGTCGCCGACCAGGGACTGGTCGAGCCCGAGCTTTGGAAGCAGATCCAAGACATCGCCCTCCGCCTTTTCGAACGAGGCACGCAACTTGCCGCCGAGGCTGGGTTTGTCCTGGCCGACACGAAGTATGAGTTCGGCCTCGACTCGAACGGCGAACTGTTGATCATCGACGAAATGCACACGCCGGACTCGTCCCGCTTCTGGGAAGCATCAACCCTCGATGCTCGATTGGCGGCTGGTCTGGTGCCCGAAAGTTTCGACAAGGAGCCCGTCCGACTAGCCCTCCTCGAGGTTGGTTATAAGGGCGAAGGCACACCGCCTGTGCTCCCCGATGAAGTGTGGCTCACGACAAGCCAACGTTATGTGTCCTTTTTCGAACGGTTAACCGGACAACAATTCGTTCCGGGCGACACGCCGATCGATCAACGAATTGTGGCTGCAGTTGCCAGCCTTCAGGAGTCCTCACCGTGACCAGCGACAACGTCCTCGACCTCGATCATCCAAAGGAGGAGTGCGGCGTTGTTGGAATCTCTTCAGCGAATGACGATGCCGCGCGCCTCGCCTTCTTCGGGCTATATGCCCTTCAGCACCGTGGCCAAGAGGCGGCTGGCATTGCCGCTTCGGACGGTCGTGCCGTACGAGTGCATAAAGATCAGGGACTCGTCAACCAGGTCTTCGACTCAGGCACGCTCGATCCGCTCGTCGGCGCACTCGCAATCGGTCACAACCGCTATTCGACAACGGGCGCAAGCAGCGAGCGAAACGTCCAGCCGTACCTGGTTGAAACAATGCACGGCCCGCTCGGGGTAGCACACAACGGCAACCTAGTGAACGCCGACCAGCTCAGATCGAAGCTGCTGAAGCGTGGCGCCGGTCTCCAGTCATCTTCAGACTCTGAGGTCCTTGCGCTCATGTTGGCTGCAACCGAAGGTGCGACGTGGGAAGAGCGTTTGGCCAACGTCATGCCCCAGTGGGAGGGCGCGTTCTCGCTCGTCATCATCTGTTCGACAAAGGTGATCGCCACTCGTGATCCATGGGGATTCCGGCCGCTGTCGTTCGGTAAGTTGCCAGGCGGGGGCCACGCCATCGCTTCTGAGACCGGAGCCCTTCGAACCATGGGCTGCGAGCAGACACGCGAAATCAAACCAGGCGAGATCGTGGTGTTGCAGGGCCAGGTTGCCCGCACGTTCCAGGCGATTCCGCCAAAGGAAACGCAAGCCCGCTGCACGTTCGAACACATCTACTTCTCCCGCCCCGACGCCGAGTGGGACAACCTGAGCATCCATCAGGTTCGCCAGCGTCTCGGCGAAGAACTCGCCAGAGAGCATGCCGTCGAGGCCGATGTCGTCATCCCAGTTCCCGACTCTTCAATGCCAGCCGCAATTGGCTACGCAAACTTCTCCGGCATTCCGTACAACGAAGGCTTCGTCAAAAACCGATACATCGGCCGAACCTTCATCGAGCCAACCGACTCGCTCCGTCGCCAAGGTGTGAAACTCAAGTTCAACACGCTCGACGAAAATATCCGTGGCAAGCGGGTCGTCATGGTCGATGATTCCATTGTGCGCGGCACGACCTCGGGCCCTCTTGTGAAGATGATGCGAGATGCTGGCGCCAAAGAGGTGCACGTCAGAATCACGTGTCCGCCTATCGCTCACCCTTGTTTCTTCGGCGTCGACATGGGGACCTACGACGAACTCATCGGTCACCAACTCGACGTCGAATCCATTGGCCAACACATCGGTGCCGACAGCATTGGCTACTTGTCAGTCGACCGGATGATGAAAGCGCTCAACCGCGACTCAGGCTATTGCAACGCCTGTTTCACCGGAAAGTACCCCGTTCCCGTTCAGCTGTCGTTGTCTTCTAGTAAGCAACGTTTCGACGGCGTACTCGGTTAGGACCTCACACTATGAATGTACTCTTGATCGGATCTGGCGGACGCGAACACGCCCTCGCGCAGTCGTTATTGGCGGCGCCGTCAGTCACCGCACTTAGCGTCGCTCCCGGCAATACGGGAACCGCCGGTATCAACGTGGCGGTCAACGTCGATGACTCTGGTGCGCTCATCGCCTACTGCCAGACGAATGCGATCGACCTTGTCGTCGTCGGGCCGGAGGCCCCCCTCGTTGGAGGCCTTGCTGATGAGCTTGCGGCCGCTGGAATCGCGTGCTTTGGCCCGACTGCCGCTGCTGCTCGGCTCGAAGGCTCGAAGTCGTTTGCCAGAGGTTTCGCCGATCGGCACGGCATACCAGGTCCGCGTAACCGTACGTTTTCCGACATCGAGACGGCCGTTGCTTGGCTCGATGAGGTCGGTGTGCCGGTTGTCGTCAAAGCCGACGGGTTGGCCGCAGGCAAGGGTGTCATCATTCCGAACAGTCGGGTCGAGACAGAGCGCGCAATCTACGCCTTGCTGGCCGAGGGGTCGCTTGGCGCGGCAGGCTCAACCATTGTTCTCGAGGAGCGCCTCGAAGGCCAAGAGCTGTCGCTGTTCGGCATCATTAGCGGCGAACGCGTCGACCCGATCGGTGGCCTGACCGCGCAGGATCATAAGCGAGTCGGCGACGGCGATACCGGACCCAATACTGGCGGTATGGGAGCCTTTGCCCCGGTTCCCGGGCTAAACAGTGCCTTCGTCGAGCAGCTCTGCGAGTCGTTCCTTCAACCGGCAGCGAGTGGCATGGTTGCGGAGGGGATGCCGTACGTCGGTGTGCTCTACGCCGGAATCATGCTCACCGCCGATGGGCCTCGTTTGATCGAGTACAACTGCCGGTTCGGAGACCCCGAAGCGCAGGTCATCATCCCCCTCGTCACGAGTGACCTCGGCGAGGTGTTCTTCGCTGCTGCGACAGGTAAAGACTGGGCCGACGTCAGAGTTAAGGCCGATACGACCGCAGCAACCGTCGTTGTGGCGGCCGATGGTTACCCGGGAACCCCCAAACCATCCGTCACGATCCCAGAGATTCCTGACGTGAGCGGAACAACCGTCTACCACGCTGCGACGACACGGGACGACGACGGCACACTCGTCTCATCTGGCGGCCGGGTGCTCAGCGTGACCGGCGAGGCCGCCGATCTCGGCGCCGCGCTGGCAAAGGCATACGAAGTGGTCAATCAGCTGACCGGTCGCGGTTTGTTCGCCCGAAGCGACATCGGCTGGCGGCACCTCGACGCAGAATCCGATGCCTACTCCCAGGCTGGAGTTTCGCTCGAGGCTGGCGCGGCAACGACCGCTCGTATCGCCGAGGCAGTCAAAAGCACTCACGATGATCGTGTTGTGGCTGGGCTCGGAAGCTTTGGCGGTGTCTTCGATCTCAGCGCACTGAAAGACATGGACTGCCCGTTGATGGTGGCCACAACTGATGGTGTCGGCACAAAGACGGTCCTAGCGGCTGAAGCCAACCGTTGGGAAGGTGTCGGCGCCGACATTGTCAACCATGGCATCAACGACGTGCTCGTACAGAACGCAAGGCCCCTTTTCTTCCTCGACACGGTCGCGTCGGCAACCCTCGACCCCGAGATTGTTGGTCGAGTCGTCGACGGAATGGCCCAGGCATGCCGAGCCGCTGATTGTGTGCTTATCGGCGGCGAGACGGCCGAGATGCCGGGCGTGCTCACCGAAGGTGCCGTCGATATTTCCGGCACGCTTGTCGGAGTTGTCGATCGGAAAGACCTTCTCCCGACTCCGGCCATTGCCCCTGGTCATCTGCTCGTCGGACTGTCCTCGAGTGGCTTGCACACAAACGGCTACAGCCTCGCCCGTAAAGTCGTCGCCGGCATGTCGTTAGACGAAGCCCTGCCCGGCGGCAACGGTGAAACGCTAGCCGACGCGCTGCTCGCCGTTCATCGTAATTATCTTCCGCCCCTAAGGGCGGCGCTTGATGCTGGCCTTGTCGACGGGTTGGCCCACATCACCGGCGGTGGTCTGATCGACAACCTGCCTCGCATTTTGCCCGACGGCTGCGGTGCAATAGTTCGCCCCGGCTCATGGACAATTCCACCACTGTTCCAGTTCTTGATCGATCGGGCCGGTCTCACCATGCACGACGCCTGTCGCATTCTGAATCTCGGTATTGGCATGGTCGTAGTGGTTGCTCCCGAGCGCCTCGAAGAGTTGCAGGACGCAATCGACGAAGTCACCTTCGTCATTGGCGAGGTCAACCAGGGGAGTGGAGTGCGGCTGTCATGACGCCTCGGCTTGTCGTAATGGTTTCCGGAAACGGATCGAACCTCCAGGCAATTCTTGACGCCTGCGCGACAAAGCAGCTCGACGCGGAAGTCGTTGCGGTGTTCTCTGATCGGCTCGATGTCTTCGCATTGGAACGGGCCGCCGCCGCTGGCGTCGATGCGCTTGTCGTTGAGCAGACCGTTAATCAGAGTCGCGAGGCGTACGACAAACGGATAGCCACCATGGTGGCGAGCTATGAGCCAACCGTTGTCGTGCTCGCGGGGTGGATGCGGCTTCTCTCTCCTGCGTTTCTTGACAACTTCGATGTACTCAACCTTCACCCCGCGCTGCCCGGTGAGTTTCCCGGACTCCATGCAATCGAGCGAGCGTTCGAAGCCTGGCAAGCGGGAACCATCTTGATTTCAGGAGCGATGGTCCACTGGGTGCCAGACGCGGGGGTTGATTCGGGCCCGGTGATCGAGTCGTGCGAAGTACCGTTTAAAGACAACGACACTTGTGAGACGTTTGCGAAGCGAATGCACGAGGCCGAACACCAGCTTTTGGTGAGCGCACTCGGGCAAGTCTTTGAGGAGACAGCAGTATGAACGAAGAACTTTTTGACCACTTCGAGGCATTGACCTTCGACGACGTGTTGGTTGTGCCTGGCTGGAGCGAGGTGCTTCCTAACGATGTCGACATCTCGACCAAGCTAGGGCCGCTGACACTTCGAGTACCGCTCATGTCGGCGGCAATGGATACTGTTTCTGAGGCACCGCTTGCCATCGCTCTCGCTCGCGAGGGAGGCATCGGTATTCTGCACCGAAACCTTTCCGTCGAGGAACAAGCCGCCGAGGTCCGTCGCGTCAAGATGGCTCAGGCTGGCATGATCACTTCGCCAATCAGGCTCAACGCCGATGCGCTGCTCTCCGACGCCGAGGCCTTGATGGCGGCCAACAAGATTAGCGGTGTGCCGATCGTTGATGACGACGACCGCCTCGTGGGCATCCTCACGAACCGCGACGTTCGGTTCTGTACTCCAGATGAATATCTCCTGCCCGTCGCCGAGTTCATGACTCACGCACCACTGGTTACCGCTCCAATGGGAACTTCGCTTGATGAAGCGGTGCTCATTCTGCATAAGCATCGAATTGAGAAGTTGCCACTCCTCGACGAAGAAGGACGGCTGAGCGGCCTCATCACGGTGAAAGACATCTTCAAGCGGATCCAGAAGCCAGAGTCGACTCTCGATTCGCATGGCCGTTTGTGTGTCGGAGCGGCAGTCGGCGTTACCGACACCGACGAACGGGTTGGCGCCCTCGTCGAAGCCGGAGTCGACATTGTGGTCATCGATACGGCTCATGGTCACACCAGCGGTGTCATCGCCGCCGTCCGGGCAATCAAAGATCGCTTTCCCGACCTTTGTGTGGTCGGCGGCAATGTCGTGACACGAGAAGGCGTCGATGCGCTCGTGGCCGCGGGGGCCGACATCGTGAAGGTCGGTGTTGGCGCCGGTTCGATCTGCACGACGAGAATTGTCGCCGGTGCAGGCATGCCGCAGATGTCGGCGATCTTCGAGTGCACGGCAGCAGCACGGGCCCACGGGGTTCCCGTTATCGCTGACGGTGGCATCGTGACATCGGGCGACATCGTCAAAGCATTCGTTGCTGGCGCCCACGCAGTGATGGTCGGAAACATTCTGGCCGGCTGCGACGAGGCTCCTGGCGATCTCGAACTCGTTGATGGCGCCATGTGGAAGACCTATCGAGGCATGGGCTCTGCCGGCGCCATGCGAGGCCGGGCATCAGACCGTTATGGGTCGGCTCAACGCCAAGGCAAGCACGTGCCAGAAGGGGTCGAGGCACGCGTCCGCTACGCCGGTCCGCTCACAGAGCTGGTAGGGCAGTTGGTCGGCGGCCTCCGCTCTGGTATGGGCTATGCGGGCGCAGCAGATCTTCGCGAGCTTCAAGAAGAGACGAGAATGGTTCGCATCACCGGTGCGGGGTTGCGAGAGAGCCACCCCCACGATGTATCGGTGCTGCGCGACTAGCTCGTCAGGTCAATGACGCGTTCTCGCTCGAGTCGTCGAGTCGACATTGACGCAACTCGAAGAATGTATAGCGGCACGGTCTCGGCGACTCCAGCGTCTTCGACGCTGCCAGCCGCTTGCCTAATCAGCGACTCCACATGCAGCGCGTGGGTGAGAATCGGTTCGACGAGTTCACAGAGGTGGTCGATCTCGTGAAGCGTTGTTTCTAGTGGAACGCCGTGTCTGAGCAGATCGAGGCCGAACTCAAGCGCGGCAGGGCAGTGGACGGTAAGTTCAGTGCCGCGCAGCGACGCGAGCTCACGATCGATGGCGCCGACAACGAGGTTTGGGTGAGAGCTGATCTGGGGAAATGCGACTTCAAGGGCGGCAATGGTGTCGAACGTAGCGGTCGGCTGAAACCAAGAATTGATGATGTCGTTAGCTGACGGGTTGTTGATCGCCGGTTGCAGGCTGTCAGCCGCGATTAGATCGGCAATTGCGGCCAACGAGTAACCTCGTTTCCGGTAACTCCTGACGAGGTCGAGACGGGCCAGATGAGTTTCGTCGTACCTTGTTTCGCGTCCGCGCCGGTCTCCGTGATGGAGCACCCCTAGCTGCATGTAGGCGCGAAGGTTTCGAACTGAATGGCCGCACAAAGAAGCCACCTCACTGAGTGAGAGGTCTTTGGTCGTCGAAAAGAAGTCGCTGCCTGCCGTCGCCTCGATTGCCATGCCCACCGACGATACCCGGGAACCCGAGTCGGCGCCCACACTTCAGAAAGTGGCAGGAGAAATGACTATTTTTCGATTCTCGCATTTTTCGGCATCGCGAAACGGTCGCTATATCGCGCCGTGAAGAGCGCTGGCAGTCCACCGGTGTGGACAAAAACAGTATGAGTGGTTTCGGGGCGCCAACCGTCAGAAATGAGAACGATTAGACCGGCCATGGCTCGACCGCTGTAGACGGGGTCGAGCACAAGACCAGTTGTGTCTGCAACCAGTCGAATCGCGGCAAAGACATCGTCGTTTGGTTGGCCGTATGCGACATTTGCATGGGGCGGTTCGAGCCGCCATTTGGTGCTCACTTCACGACCGAGAAACTCAGCAGTTTGTTCGATAAGCGCAGCCAGATCGGGGGCCATGGTCGGGTTCGCAGCAACATCAAACCCAACGACGCGATCGTGAGGCCCAAGTCCGTTCACTAGCCCCGCCATCGTTCCCCCCGAGCCGACGGCGCACACGACGGTCATGTCGCTGCTGAGTTGGGTGGCGAGTTCGTCAGCGCACAGCGCATACGCGCTCGCGCCTACGGTCGACGACCCACCGAGCGGAATCTCGAATGGGGCTTTGCCTTCTGCGGTCAACGCAGTCACGGTTGTGGCGAGCGCAACATGTCGCTCCTCGCGCGTTGTCCACACAACTCTTGCTCCAAGAAGGTCGTCGAGAATGAGGTTTCCCTCAGCTTCGGTCGGTGGTGTCGCTTCGGCCAATACCGCGACGCACTCCAGATCGACGACCCGGGCCGCAGCGGCAGTAGCTCGAACGTGGTTCGACTGGCTGGCACCGCCAGTGACGAGCGTCTTCGCTCCTGCCGCGATCGCCTCGGCGACGAGGAGTTCGAGTTTTCGAGCCTTGTTCCCACCACCAACGAGGCCGGTCATGTCGTCGCGTTTTATCCAGAAATGGCCTGGTGCGATCCCGAGAGAGAGCGCGAGTCGATCGCACCGTTGGAGCGGAGTATTGCGAGCGGCGAAGTCGACTGACGGGAGAGCGCTAGCGGTTTGGGGCATCGTGGGAGTATCGCACAAGCAAGCGCCAACTGAGATGTCCGATTTCCGCTAGGAAGTCTGCGCGGTTGGTGCGACGATGTGGGCATGACATCGCTCACCGTCGAACCGACCCCCCATTGGATTCGCGCCGTTACGAGCCGCGATCCGAGGTTTGATGGCTGGGTAATCGTTGGCGTGACGTCGACGGGAATCTACTGCCGGCCCAGTTGTCCAACTCCAGTGCGGCCGAAGCCGGCGAATATGGCGTTCTATCTCACGCCGGCTGCGGCTCAGGCCGATGGATTTCGGGCGTGTAAACGATGCGCTCCCGACGCAGTGCCTGGTTCGCCTGAATGGAACCGCCGAGACGACCTTGTGGCCAGGACGATTCGTGCGATCGATGATGGCGTGGTCGACGAGTTTGGGGTCGAGGGCCTCGCGAACACGCTGCATGTGAGTTCTCGGCACCTCAATCGAGTGCTGCGGGCAGAAGTTGGTGCGTCGCCACTGGCCCTTGCTCGAGCGAGGAGGGGTCGAATCGCCCGCGATCTCATCCGATCAACGACCCTGCCGTTCGGCGACATTGCCTACGCCTCTGGTTTCGAAAGCGTGCGGCAGTTCAACGGAACAATTCGTGAGATCTTTGCGCTCACTCCAACCGCATTGCGCCGGACCGGGTCGATTCGGCCAAGTGATGGCGACTGGGTCGAGGTTTCCCTGCCGTATCGTCCGCCGTTCGACTCCGCAGTGCTTTGGCAATGGCTTGGTGCTCACGGGGCTCCCGGTGTCGAGGAAATCGACGGGACTACGTATCGCCGAGCCCTTCATCTTCAGGGAGGCCATGCGGTCGTTGAGTTGGAGGACGACGTTGACGAACACGTGGTGCGAGCACGGTTCAGGTTGGCCTCGCTTCGTGACCTCCCGGTCGGAATAAATCGGGTAAGGCGCCTGCTCGATCTCGACGCAGACCCGGCCGTCATCAATGCGGTCTTGCGAGATGACCCTGTCCTGGGGCACATCGCGGCCAAACGGCCCGGGCTAAGAGTGCCAGGATCGGTGGCGAGCGATGAAACTTTGACCAAGACAGTGCTGCACCAGCAGGTGTCGCTCGCGAGCGCAGTCGGTTCGGCCGCCCGGCTCGTGATGGATTTCGGCGAGCCGCTTGACCAGCCGGTCGGGGGAGTAACACACTGCTTTCCAACAGCCGAGGCCCTCGCGGTGCTTGATCCAGACACATTGTCGCTCCCTCGTTCGAGGGCGGCAACGATTGTCCGACTCGCTGACGCAGTCGCAACTGGTGAACTACAGCTTGGCCCATTCGCAACCGAGCGAAGCCGAGTACACGACCAGCTTGTGGCGATCAAGGGTGTTGGGCCATGGACTGCGTCGATCATTGCGATCAAGACGCTTGGCGACCCTGACGTTTTCTGTCCCGGTGATGCTGTCTTGAGAAAAGTGGCGCTCGACGTCGGCCTCGACGGCGATGAAGCGATTGAAGCCGCGGCCGAGCGGTGGCGTCCGTGGCGGAGTTACGCCATGCATCACCTGTGGGCCGATTACAGCAATAGCAGCAGCCTGACGAAGGAGAAACGATGAACACCAAGTCGAAGACACACAGCGCAGGCGGGAAAGTTCCGCTGGTTATGACGACCCTGGATTCACCCGTCGGTGAGTTGACGATTGTCGCCAGCGACCGAGGACTGCGAGCGATCTTATGGCCAGCCGACAAGCAGCGGAAGGGTAACCCTCGAGTGAAGGAAGCTGCGGTTGCTGTCGAAGGCGAGAACGACATAACCAAACTCACCAAAGCGCAGCTCAACGACTATTTCGCGGGGAGCCGAATCGACTTCTCAATTCCGCTTGATCTTGTCGGTACCGATCTTCAGCGACAGACATGGGCCTCGCTCGCGTCAATCCCATACGGTGAAACAACGACGTACGGGCGCCAGGCGGCTGCGCTCGGTCGACCGACCGCCTTCAGAGCAGTGGCGAATGCCAACGGCAAAAACCCCGTGTCAATTGTGCTGCCTTGCCATCGTGTTGTCGGCGCCAACGGCTCATTGACTGGATTCGCCGGGGGACTTCCGACTAAGTCGTGGTTGCTCGCACACGAGGAGCGTAATTGTCAGTGACGCGATTGCTAACCTCGACTGACAATGGCTACTACTTCGACTTCACTTATCTCAGCTTCCACGCGCACTCTCGGCCCATTTGAGGTTGGCCCAATTGGCTTCGGCTGCTGGCGGTTCACTGATAGTGGCGAAGATGTGAGTCGACAGCAAGGGGTGCTTGAAGCGGCACTGGCGCTTGGCATGAATCTTGTTGATACCGCTGATGTGTATGGTCTCGATCACGGCGGCACCGGATTCGGCACAAATGAGGAAGTTCTCGGTCGAGTTTTGGCCAAAGCCCCTCACCTACGTGACCAGCTTGTCCTTGCCACGAAGGGCGGAATCGCTCCGCCAACGCCATACAACTCGGGTGCCGACTACCTCATCACGGCATGCGACAACAGTTTGCAGCGGCTTGGCGTCGAGACGATCGACCTTTATCAGATCCACCGACCCGACATGTACACGCACCCCGAAGAACTCGCCGCGACGCTGGTCGGATTGGTCGAAGCAGGCAAGATTCGTACCGTCGGTGTGTCGAATCACCTGCCGCATCAGACTGACGCGCTTGCTCGCTTCCTGCCATTCCCCATTGCCAGCGATCAGCCACAGTTCTCACTTACCCATCTGGACCCGATGAGCGACGGCACGCTTGACCGCTGTATGCGTGAAGCCACAGTGCCGTTGGCATGGAGCCCGCTTGCAGGCGGGTCGCTGGCAACCGGCGAGGGTGTCAGGGCAGAGCTTCTCGCCCTGATGGACGAACTGGCCGAGCGCGAAGGCGTGAGCAGGTCCGCCTTGGCGATCGCTTTTATCCTTGCGCATCCTTCTCGACCGGTCGCTCTTGTTGGTTCGCAAAACCCTGATCGCTTGGCCGACGCAAATACGGCTCTAGGCGTGACTCTCGATCGCGACGACGTGTACGGCTTGTTCCAAGCCTCCGAAGGGGTCCCGCTTCCGTAACACCGCATTGACAGTCCGTATTTTCCATCACTGCGAGTTATGAATGAGCAGCCTCCCGTCAAAACAGGTAACGATCGAAGACGTCGCCAAGGTCGCTGGCGTGTCAGTCGCGACCGTGAGTCGAGCACTACGAGACCTGCCAAACGTTGCGCCAACGACACGTCAAAGGATCCGCGATGTCGCCCGTCAGTTGGCGTACGTCGCCGACCCATCGGCTGCCCGACTCGCTGCTGGCCGAACTGGCACCATCGCTGTCGCGGTACCGGTAGTCAATACGTGGTACTTCTCGTCTGTTGTCGCAGGTTTAGAGGCAGTTCTCAAAGACGCCGATTATGACCTTCTGCTTTACGTCGTCGCGAGCGAGGCCGAACGGCATCGCTTCTTGGCCGGGCGCGGCGCATGGTGGCGTCGCAGCGATGCATTGGTACTTGTCGATATCTTGCTTTTCCCCGAAGAAGCTGACCGACTGCGCGAGGCCGGAGCCCAGATTGTGACAATTGGGCACGAGACGAAGCACTTTGGTTCAGTGACGCTGCCTGAATCTGAGTCGGCCTGTCTGGCTGTTTCTCACCTCATACGATCTGGCCACACCCGCATCGGGCTGTTGCACGGCCTTCCCCATGAGCTCGGCTTCCAGATTCCTGGTCTGCGTCGTGATGGCTATCGTCAGGCACTCACCACGGCAGGAATCGCCCTCGACCCCAAACTCGAAGTCGTTGGCGATTTTTCGATTGATGGCGGTCGAGAGGCAGTGAGCCGTTTGCTTGAGCTAGACGACCCGCCAACTGCGGTGTTCGCCATGAACGATGAGATGGCCCTCGGAGCGCTCGACGAACTGCGACGGAGGTCGATGCGGAGCCCAGAAGACATGGCAGTTGTCGGATTCGATGACAACGAGATGTCTGCTTTGTTCGGCCTTTCGACTATTCGACAAGATGTCGAAGCCGTCGGAGCGGCCGCTGGTCGCCTTCTCATGAAGTCGATAGATGCTCGAACCTCGCCGCCTGAACGAGTGGTGGCGCCAACTTGTCTCGTCGTTCGAACATCGACGAACTGACCCAACGTTGCGCTCGACGAGGTAGTCGAACTCTTGCCGCTGCGAATATGGCCAGAGCCAGACGTCAGCTAACGTTGGCGGCTTACGAGCATGACGACGAACGGGGGTGCACCATGACAAGACGACTGACTGAGTTCAGCCACGGCGCTGGTTGAGCGTGCAAGTTCTCGCCTAGCGAGTTGGCCCACGTGTTGAGCCATCTAACCCCAAATGACGATCCTCGACTTCTGGTCGATGCGACAACCGGCGACGATGCCGCCGTGTGGCGCCTCGCCGACGACCGAGCGCTCATCGTTACTGCCGACTTCATCACACCGCTCGTTGACGACGCCTTCACCTGGGGCCGTATCGCCGCGGCTAATGCGGTGTCCGATGTGTACGCCATGGGCGGCACGCCACTCTTGGCGCTCAACCTCTGCGGCTGGAATCGCGAAGAACTCAGCACCGATCTTCTTGGCGAAGTGCTGGCCGGAGCCGCCTCGATCGCCGCTGAGGGCGGTTTCGTCATTGCTGGCGGTCACACGGTCGACGATCCCGAGCCGAAGTTTGGTCTCGCTGTCGTCGGCGAAGCTCATCCCGATCGCCTCCTGACCAACGCTGGCCTGCGGCCAGGCCAGACGCTGCTGCTCACCAAACCGCTTGGAATCGGCGTGGTGTCAACCGCGGTCAAGCGTGGCAGCTGCCCGCCGGCTCTGCTTGAGGCGGCAATCGCCCAGATGACCAAGCTCAACGACCGAGCCGCCACAATCGCTCTCGCCGCAGGTGCCACTGGCGCCACTGACGTCACTGGCTTCGGGCTACTCGGTCACCTGGGGCGAGCCGCCCTTGAATCGGCAGTCGACGTGACCCTCGTTGCGGCCGATGTGCCAATTCTCGACGGTGTCCGCGAGCTCGCCGATGAAGGGTTTGTGCCAGGCGGTTCTGTGCGAAACCTTGAATCAATTGAGGCTCGGCTCGTGGCCGACGGAGTCGATCCGAGCGTGGTGATGTTGTTGGCCGACGCGCAAACTTCTGGCGGCTTGGTCTTCGGCGTACCTTCAGACGTCGCGTCTGAGACGCTTCAGCAACTGATCGACTCCGGCCACGAAGCGGCAATTGTCGGCTGGACGAGTGCGGGGACAGGCACCATCAACATCGTCTAGGTTTCGGTTCGGGTCGCGGCTCATGCCACAATCGAGTTCTTCGAGAGGACCACCATGACCCAACAACTACTTCGCGATAACACTGCCATTTGTTTCGACTCGCTTCTTTCGCTTGGCGAGCAGCTTGACGAGTCCCAATGGGCGACCCAGTCGCTCTGTCCTGACTGGACCGTCGCTGGCGTCTTCGCTCACCTTGCCGCCATCGAAAAGGCACTGCTCGAGATCGATGAACCCTCGGTCGACACGCCGCTCGATTTCGCTGCCATCGGGGCCGACATGGCCGAGTGGGTGACATGGTCTGGCGCTGACCTCCTCGCCGAGACCCGTCGAATCTTTGATGCAAGAAAGGCTCAGCTGGCAAGCCTCGATGACAGTGTGTTTGAGGCGCCGTCGTGGACCCCTGTTGGTGCCCAGACCTATGGCCGCTTTATGGCCGTCCGTGTTTTCGACCTGTGGGTCCACGAACAAGATATTCGAGTGCCTCTAGGCATTCCCGGGCACCTCGACGGACCGGCAGCCGAGATGGCGCTCGATGAGGTCCACCGGAGCCTCGGCTACATCATTGGCAAGAAGGTCGGACTCGCTGATGGGCAGTCCATCGCCCTTCACGTCACCGGAGATGCTGGCCGCAATATGTACGTCGCAGTCGATGGCCGGGCCGGGGTCGTTGACCGACTCGAAGCACCAACTGCGTCGCTCACCGTCGACCATCAAGCCTTCCTGCTTCTGGCCTGTGGCCGAGTCGATCCCCAGGCGATCATCGACGAGGGACGAGTCGAGTCCGATGGCGACTCCGAGCTCGGTGAGCGAGCAAGTCGCAATCTCGCCTTCACGATGTAGCGTCGCGGCATGGCTCATGAGTGCTCGATTGATGTTCGGTTTGCGGAGATCGATCCATATGGTCACGTAAACCACGCGGTGTACGCCGTCTACCTCGAGGTGGCACGAACCGAAGCCCTGGCCTCAGTTGGCCTCGACCTTGTCTCGCTCACCGACGCTGGTTTCCAGCTCGTCATTACCGACTTGTCGCTTCGCTACGTGCGGCCGGCGCTGATGGGTGACACGGTCACCGTGTCTACGAGTGTGATCGAGATCCGCAGGGCGAGCAGTCGATGGAAGCAAGTGATTAGCCGCGGTGACACCGTTCTTGTCACTGCTGAAGTTCGGGCCGGTGTGTGCAATCGAGCGGGGCGCCCCACTCGTCCCGAGCCGTGGATCTTTGAGCGGTTGGCCCCTCTGGTCGAGGCTCCCTGATACCTCGGTTTGTGTTGGCCGCTTCGTCGCACGATGATGGCCCCCAGTATCGGATGGCCTTCTGGCTATCACAAGGAACGCTCAGGAGATCATTGTGGCCGGACCTGCATTCAATCGAGACTTCGAGCCCAACTACCACGTAGTCGAGCAGTTGTCGCCACTAATCCGTCGCGTTGTGGCCAAGAACCCGAACCCCTTCACGTTCAAGGGGACGGGCGTGTACATCGTCGGCAAGGGCAATGTTGCAATCATTGACCCCGGCCCGGAGCTCGAAGCACACATCGACGCAGTGCTTGGCGCCCTTGGCCCGGACGAGTCCGTGTCGCACATCCTCGTCACCCATACCCATACCGATCACACCGCTGCGGTGAATACGCTTGTCGCCCGTACTGGCGCGCCGACGGTTGGGTTCGGGCCACACGGTCCGGTGCCCGAAGCCGACCCACTCGACACCGTTCGGTTCGATGAGTACATCACCGAAGACGAGCAGAAGCAGTTTGACAAGGAATGGGCCGAGCTACCTGATGAGCTCAAGAGTGAGGGTCCCGACCTCGAGTTCGTGCCCGATATCAAGGTGGACGATGGTGATGTCATCGTAGGCACCGGATGGTCGGTCGACGTGGTGCACACCCCAGGCCACACCTCGAATCACATCTGCTTTGGTCTGCGAGAAGAATCGGTGCTCTTCACCGGTGATCATGTCATGGGTTGGGCTACGTCAGTCATCTCGCCTCCGGACGGCGACTTGTACGACTACATGGCCAGTTTGCGAAAGCTGCTTGACCGGCCAGACATTCGCTATTGGCCAACCCACGGTCCAGCGATTGAAGACCCTCATTCGTATGTGCGCGCATTCATCGCACATCGTGAGGGTCGTGAAGCTCAGATTCTGGCTGGTCTGAGCGGCGGGGCGACGACCATCAAGGAACTCGTGCCGCCAATGTATGAAGCGACCGATAAACGACTTTGGAGAGCAGCTGCCAGCTCGGTTTTATCGCATCTTCTTGCGCTGCATCGCGAGGGCCGCGTGAGTTGCGACGGTGATCCTCGGCTAACGGCAAGCTGGAAACTGGAAAGCGTCTAGTCCAGATCGTTGTCAGCAGCGTCGATGTCTTCGCGGCGAATGCCGAGCAAGAAGAGAATCGCGTCGAGATATGGGACATTAATCGCTGTGTCGGCCGCGTTTTGCACAATTGGCTTTGCGTTAAAGGCAATACCGAGCCCCGCCGCATTGAGCATGTCGAGATCGTTGGCGCCGTCGCCGACGGCGACGACTTGGCTGAGCGGCACGCCTTCGAGTTCGGCGATCGTGCAGAGAAGGTCGGCCTTTCCTTTTCGGTCAACGATGCGCCCGGTGACCCGGCCGGTCAGCACACCGTCGTGTACCTCAAGCTGGTTCGCGTAGGCGTGGTTGATGCCAAGCTCTCTCGCGAGATGATCGGTGACTACGGTGAAGCCGCCGGACACAATGGCGGTGCGATAGCCGAGTCGTCGCAAGGTGCGGACGAAGGTGCGAGCTCCTGGGGTGAGCCTGACCTGATCACGTACTCGATCCATCACGTCGGTGCTGATTCCTTCGAGCAGCGCAACCCGCTGGTGGAGTGAGTCTTCGAAGTCGAGTTCGCCCGCCATCGCCCTCTTGGTGATGGCCTCGACCTCGGCTCGTTTGCCCGCCTCGTCGGCGATCAGCTCAATAACTTCGTCGCGAATCAAAGTGGAGTCGACGTCGAGCACGATGAGACGGTGGGCCTGACGCTCCAGGCCTTCTCGCTGCACCGCAATATCGACGTCGAGCGCCTTCGCTCTTACGAGAAGATGGTCACGTACGTCGGCGAGATTGGCGCCTGACACGACGAGTTCAAACGCCATGACGGGGTAGCGGGCGAGGCGAATGATTCGATCAATATTGCCACCAGCCGAAGCGATCTCTTCTGCGACCGCACCGAACTCCGCCGGTGATACGTGAGCCCCAACGAGCGTGACGATGAGTCCAGGTTTGCGGTCGATTGGATCTGAGTCGATGGCCTCGAATGAGATGATCACCTTCTCTTGCCAGCCAAAGAGAAGAAGCTCTTTCAGCAGGTCGTGGTCGCCCGGAACCTCGACAACCAAGCTGAGCGAAAGCTGGCCTCTAATGATGATCTGCTCGACGTCTTGGATCGTTGCATCGGCGTCGTCGAGTCGTTGCATGAGGCCAGCCGAAATGCCAGGGTGGTCGACGCCAGAGATGTGGACGAGGAACGTGCCGGACGGGTTTTGCTGCGGTGTCACGTCTCGCACGCTACCGGCCACGAAGGACGCGGCAACAGAAGATGGATCAAGAAATGTTGCGACTTCCTGGTGAGCGCACCAGCCTCGGTATCGCGTGTGAGGCCAGGGCTTGGCGAAATCAGTAGGGAAAAGGGTCTACGGCTGAAGGGACGATCGGGTAGCTTGGCCGACATGATTCGCCTTTACGACTCCGCTCGCCAAGCGGTTGTTCCGCTTGAACTCCGCGACCCTGGAAAGGTCTCGATGTACGTCTGCGGGCCCACGGTGTATGGCCCACCTCACATCGGTCACGGAAGAATGGCGCTTGTGTTCGACCTTTACCGTCGTTTCCTTGAGTGGAATGGCCTCGACGTCACTTTTGTCTCGAACGTGACTGACATCGACGACTCAATCATCGATCGGGCCAACGCCGAGGGCCGTGACTGGTCAGATATCGCCACAAGCTGTGAAGAAGTCTGGTGGCAGGGGATG
This sequence comes from Acidimicrobiales bacterium, assembly GCA_037968895.1. Taxonomy (GTDB): domain Bacteria; phylum Actinomycetota; class Acidimicrobiia; order Acidimicrobiales; family SZUA-35; genus JBBKWJ01. The sequence continues at coordinate 8,044 of JBBKWJ010000219.1, read as the reverse complement.
GACCTCATTAATGTCCGCCGACCCGATCACACCCCACACGCAACGGAATACGTGGCCGAGATGGTGGCGCTCGTCGGGCGTCTGATTGAGGCGGATAAGGCATACATCACAAGCGACGGCGTCTACCTTTCCGTCGAGGCGGTAGAGGGCTACGGCCTCCTGGCCCATCAATCACTCGATGACCTGCTCGAAGGGGGCGGAGAACGGGTCGTTTTCACTGAGGAGAAGCGTCATCCCGCCGACTTCGCGTTGTGGAAGCTAGCGAAGCCGGGCGAGCCCAAGTGGGATGCGCCGTGGGGTGCCGGACGCCCTGGATGGCACACCGAGTGTGTGGTGATGAGCCTCGACATTCTTGGTGAAGGGTTCGACCTTCATACGGGAGGCATGGACCTCATGTTTCCCCATCACGAGAACGAGCGAGCGCAGGCTGTTGCCGAAGGTCGCCAGTTCGCCAAGCACTGGATGCACAACGGATTCGTCGAGTTCGGTGGCGAGAAGATGTCCAAGTCGCTCGGCAACGTGATGAACCTTCTTGATATCGCGTCCGAGTACGACCCAAGGGCCTACCGCCTGGTGGTGATGCAGGCGCACTACCGATCGCCAATCGAGGTCACCGACGTCACTCTTCGAAACGCCGAGGCGGCGTTGGAACGTCTTGACAGTTTCGCTCGACGCACCGCTGATCTGTCTGGCCAGCCGTCTTCCGATGTGCTCGCGCAGGTCAAGGGGCTGCTCGAGAACGACTTTGATCTCCCAGGCGCAACTGACCTGCTGTTTCGTCAGGTTCGAGAGGCAAATACGTTGCTCGATGCAGCCGACGTCGATGGCGGCTCAATCGCGGCCGCGACCGCTCGTGAGCTCACGGCCGTGTTCGGGCTCGTGCTCAATGACACTGCGGGCGAGGTGCCCGCAGCGATTCAAGCACTCGTTGTCGAACGAGGCGAGGCCAGAGCGGCCAAAGACTTCGCAAGAGCCGACGCCATTCGAGACACGCTTGCCGAACAGGGTTGGCGTATCGAAGACGGTCCCGACGGAGCCCAGGCACTGCCGCTTTAGCCCTGGTTTGGTCTGGCCCCTACTTTGAGTCCGTGGCGAGCGACGCGAAGCTGGCGTTGGCTGCCGCAGCCAAATCGGCAGGCGAGAGCTCAATCTCAAGACCACGACGCCCACCGCTCACAAAAACGGTCTCGTAGTGTTTGGCGTCGGCGTCGATGAATGCTGCGAGGCGCTTCTTCTGGCCGATTGGGCTGATGCCGCCGACCACGTAGCCGCTTGATCGTTCCGCTTCGGCTGGGTCGGCCATCGCTGCTTTCTTCCCACTGCTGGCCTTCGCTACGGCCTTGAGATCGAGCTTGGCATCGACCCGAAGAATCGCAACGATCAGTCGTTGACCATCGACATTCGCGAGGAGGGTTTTTAAGACGCGCCCTGGAACCACGCCGAGGGCCTCGGCCGCCTCGTCACCGTAAGACGTGTGGGCAGGGTCGTGTTCGTAGGTGTGAAGTTGGTACCTCAGTGCGAGCTTGTCGAGGAGCTTCGTTGCTGGAGTCACCGCAATAGTGTCGCGCACGCTACCATTCGCCAAACAAACCGAATACCGGGGAGCTCGGGTCAGCCGGGCTGAGAGGGCACTTACACGCAGTGTCGACCCGCCAACCTGCTCTGGATAATTCCAGCGAAGGGAGACCGGAAATGACCCATTACCGACGATCTATCACAAGTGTCGTGATGACACTTGGCCTTCTCGCCGCAAGCTGCGGCAGTGACGGCGCGACTGTTGCTACCAGCGATGGCCCCGATGCGGCTGGTGCCGTTGTGCTTATGACGCACGATTCGTTTGCCGTAAGTGACGGGCTGATCGAACAATTCACCGCAGACACCGGGATCGAGGTTGAGTTGGTTTCGGGCGGCGATGCAGGCGAACTCGTGTCGCGGGCTGTGCTTACCGCCGGTCAGCCGGAAGCTGACGTGCTCTTTGGAATCGACAATACGTTCTTGCAGCGGGGGCTCAACGCCGACATCTTCATTGCATACGAGTCAGCCGGTCTTGCGTCGGTTGACGACAGTCTCGTGCTTGACGCCGAGCATCGTGTTACCCCGATCGATGTTGGCGACGTCTGCGTCAACTACTGGCGGGACGGTCTCGAAACGGCGCCAGCGACGCTTGACGACCTTGCGTTGCCCGAATTCGCCGGAACGTTCGTGACCGAGAGCCCTGAGTCATCGAGCCCGGGGTTCGCATTCTTGCTCGCCACCATCGCTCGTTACGGTGAGGATGGTTGGGAGGACTACTGGGAGCAGTTGGTCGCAGGCGATGTCGAGATCTCTGCCGGCTGGGAAGAGGCGTACTACGGTTCGTTTGTGGCCGGTGGCGGTGACCGACAAATTGTCACTTCGTATGCCACAAGTCCAGTGGCTGAGGTTGTGTTTGCCGATCCGCCGGTCGACACTCCACCCACCGGGGTTCTTACCGACTCTTGTTTCCGCCAGATCGAGTTTGCGGGGATCCTTGCCGGCACCGAACGACCGCAGGCCGCGAAGCAACTCATCGACTTCATGTTGAGTGACGCTTTTCAGAGCGACATCCCGCTCAATATGTTCGTTGCTCCTGCAAGCTCGACGGCAGTGCTCCCCGACGTCTTCGTCGAGCATCAGACGGTGATTGCTGAACCTCTCACCCTCGACCCGGCGACGATTGAGGCAAACCGGCTTGATTGGACCGAGCGATGGAACGAGATCGTTCTCCAGCGTTAGGGCGTCCCCGGGAGCGCCTGGTTTCGGCGTCGGCCATTGTTGTCGTCGCATTCTTTGGAGCGCTCGTAGTGTTCCCGCTGTTCAAGATCTTTCAGGTTGGTTTCGCCGATCTTGGCGTCGATCGTCTGGCCGAGATTGTGGGGCGTCGCTCGCTATGGCGAGTTGTGCGATTCACCGTGTGGCAGGCGTTCTTGTCGACTCTGTTGGCCTTGTTGATCGGCTTGCCGCTAGCCCATGTGCTGAGCCGGTTCGATGTGCCTTTCGCCCGACTCTGGCGGGGCGTCGTATCGATCCCGTTCGTGCTTCCGACGGTGGTGGTTGCTGGCGCGATTAGGGGTGTGGCCGACGACGTCGGGATCATTGAGCGGTTGCCTCTGACGAGCATCCTGTGGGCTCATGTCTTTTTCAACCTCGCAGTTGTCGTGCGGATCGTCGGCACCATGATGGCCTCGCTCGACCAGAGCCAGCTTGGTGCGGCCCGCACTCTCGGGCTTTCGCCAATGGCGGCGTGGCGTCAGATCACACTCAGACAGCTCGGGCCTGCCATCGTCTCGTCGGCGCTCATCGTATTTCTCTTCTGTTTCACTAGCTATGGCGTGATTCTGGTGCTCGGTGGTCCGAGTGTCGCAACCATCGAGACCGAGATTCGCCGGTACGCAATCTTCAGGAACGAGCTCGATGTTGCCTCGGTGCTCGCCTTGATCCAGCTGGTGTTCGTGGTCGGACTGTCGGTTGCGAGCGCCAAGCTGAGGCGGGTCTACGAGGGGCGATCAGCGTCAGCCAACAGCAAGCTTGCCGTCGACACTCCGCGGCGCAAAGTCGGCGTCACTGCTGCGGCACTGGTGACCGCAGCCGTGCTTGGATGGCCAATAGTTCGGGTGCTAGTGCAATCGGTCAGGGTTGGCGATGCCTTCGGATTCGGCAACTTCGAAGCTTTGACTGAACCGAATCGGCTTCTGCCGATCACGGCCGTCGAAGCGCTCGGGCGATCGGCTGTCATTGGATTGGCTGCTGCGCTCATCGCTGCCATTATCGGCGGGCTGGCAAGCTTCGTGATTGTCCGCGGCGGCAGGATTGGAAGCATCTTCGAGCTCGCAGTGCTCATTCCGCTCGGGCTCTCTGCGGTCACCATCGGGTTTGGCTACCTCCTCGCGTTCGCGTCGTTCGACCTGCGACGCTCACCGATTCTCGTGCCGCTGGCGCACGCAACCATCGGGATTCCGTTCGTGCTCGCTGGAGTGGTGCCCGTCTGGCGATCGATCGGCACTCGACAACGCGAGGCGGCAGCAACGCTTGGCGCGTCGACTCGGCGCGTTTTCATGGAGATCGAATGGCCGCGTGTCGCTCGAGCACTTATTACTGGCGCATCGTTTGCGTTTGCCGTCAGCCTTGGTGAGTTCGGAGCCACGTCGTTCCTGGCTCGAGGAAATACATCGTTCACCGCGCCGCTTGCGATCTTCCGGCTGCTCGGCCAACCAGGGTCGGTGCCCCGTGGGCAGGCGATGGCGCTCTGTGTGGTGCTCGGTGTCGTTGTTGCCGCGGCGAGCGCTATCGGCGACTTCGTTTCGACGAGTCTGGGTAGTTCGTCTTCAGCTTCGACTTCTTGACGTCGCCAAACCAGTTGCCATGGAACCCGAATGGCACCCGGCGTCCGAGGTGCACTGTCACGAGGGGCCGGCCGTTGACTCGACGACCATCGAGGATGACGAGATCGGAAGTGTCAGTCGTCCGGTCGTACACGAACGTCATGATGTAGCCGTCGTCCTCGCTGATTGCGCCGTCAGCGCGAACGAAGACTGGTTCGCCGGGGAATCGATCGGGTCCGAAGTCGTGGATCTGAGTGGCGTAGTCGCTGAGGTCGTATTTCACCAGCGAATGCTCGAGTTGGTTTGTGCCGACGAAGTAGCCGTAGCGCGCCCTGATGCCTTCGTATTCGGCGGGAATCCGAGGAAACTCAATGGGTCGGTCGTCGCGCTGGACCTCGATCACCGTGTGGTCAACGAGATCGACGATCCACTGCGTCAGGTACGCATCGCCGCCAAATTGGCCAGGTTCGATCCACATGTCCGAGTATTTCGCTCCGTGCACCGCGATGGAATCGCCGGGGTTCTCGTAGCCATTCAGAAAATGGAAGACGTAGCCGGCTGGGATGTCGTACCACGTGATGTCGGCGTCGGTTCCGTCGCGGCCGTCGACCGATCGGGGCATGACGCCAAGTCGAGACTGGAAGTCGTCATTCCAGCGATAGGGGAGCGGCGATGAGAGAGCGATTGACTGATCGAAACACAGCGGGTATTCGAAAAAGAGGACGTGCTGATCGGTGATCGCGAAGTCGTGCATCATCGTTGGGCCGGTCACCGAGATTGGCTCGGATTGCAGGAGGGTGCCGTCAGGACTTGCCCGATGGAAGGTGAGGTACGGCTCGGCGAAGCTGTAGCCGAAGAAGAGCATTTCGCCAGTGGTGGCGCAGATCTTGGGATGTGCGGTCATCGGGGTGCGAAGTTTGCCGTCGAAGTCGTGAGGGCCGACGGTTTCCAAATCGAGCGTTACCTCCATTGGCAGGCTCGACTCGACGAGGGCTAGGACCCGGCTGTTGTGTTCAACGATGTGAGTGTTGCTGACGCCAACTGTCAGATCGATGGTGAGATCGTCGCGGATCATCGGGGTAGAGGGATCGGCAAGCTTCTTCGTATTCACGTATCGGTTCTGGTACCACTCGGCCTTCCCGTCTCGCAGTCGGACGCCATGGAGCATTCCGTCGCCAAGAAACCAGTGGGGCGACGCGCCTGTCTTCGGATTCGGTCCGTTGCGAATGAAATGACCGTTGAGCTGTTCGGGAAGAAATCCTGTGACTCGGAGTTCGCTCACGGTTACTTCTTCTAGGACCGGCGCATAATTCCCCTTGAGATGAAAGTTGCGCTCAGTTATCGGCATTGCATTTCCTTTGCGGTTGGTGCGCCCATCGCCGCTGTCCGCCAAACAGGGTTTGCGAAGGTGCCCATCTTGTCATAGCGGGCCCACCAATTGGAGCTTTGTCGCCAGTTTGGTGTGGTGCGTCGGGTAATGGCTTCTAGCCTTGTGCCGTGCAGCCCATCGAAAACGCCCGTGGATTCCGTCGGGGAGCAGCGCTCCTGGTCAACTTGGGTAAGGCGGGCGCCGTCTACGACGTTCCCGAGACGCTGTCGCTCGACGAGCATCGCCCGGTGTTGCTTGCGGGTAATCATCGAAGCCTGTTCGACCTTGTCGCCGCGCTCGCAACATTCCGAGCCGTTGATGAAACATGCCGCGTCATGGTGCGGGCCGACCTTGTTGATGGCAAGGGTCTCGGAGGCCGATTCTTTCGTGGCATTGGTTGCATTCCGACCTCGCGTGACAATCGAGAAGAGGCCGAGGCCGCCGCTATCGAGGCCCTCCTCAACCATGAGCTTGTCTGCATGATGCCGGAGGGCCGCTTGGTTAAACCAACAGAGCGGATCAATGGAGTCGGGCCGCCTCGACCTGGTGTTTCTCGCATCGCCAGGGCGGCGAATGCACTCGTCATGCCGGTTGGAATTTCCGGCTCGGCCGGGGTCTGGCCCCGAGCTGGGAAGCCAAAGCCTCGCATCAAGCGGCCTACGGTGACCGTGCGCGTCGGCACGCCACTCGATTTGCAGAGTGACGACCACGAAGCAAACGCGGCTCTAGTAATGGCCGCGATCAGCTCGCTGCTCATCGAAGACTGAGCGGCAGGGCTTCAGTCCTTTAGGGGCGAACTTCCTTAACCTTGGCCTTTTTGTGTCGATGTTGCTACCAGCGGGTAACTTTCAGCTACTCTTTGTTACCCGCTAGTAACTTTGTCACGCTCAGGAGCTCCGATGACAGAACTGTCGCTAACCCTCAACGACGACCAGATCCAGTTGCAGAAGTGGATCCACGGATTCGCCGAAACCAACATGCGTCCAATCGCTGAAGAGTGGGACGAGCGCGAAGAGTTTCCGTATGAATTCGTGCAAGAAGCCGCGAACATCGGCCTATACGGCTGGGAGTTCATGGCCGAGATGATGATGAACGACCCAACGGGTCTCTCCATGATGGTTGCGCTCGAAGAGCTCTTCTGGGGCGACGCTGGCTTGGGCATGTGCATCATGGGCTCTGGTCTTGCTGCGGCCGGCATCGCCGCCAGTGGCACTCAAGAGCAGCTGTTCGAATGGGTCCCGCAGTGTTATGGCACTGCTGAAAAAGTGCAGCTTGGTGCCTTCGTTGCTTCTGAGCCAGACGCCGGTTCCGACGTCAACGCCTATCGCACTCGGGCCACCTACGACGAGGTCAAAGATGAATGGGTGCTCAATGGCACCAAGGCCTGGATCACCAACGGCGGTATCGCCGACATCCACGTCGTTGTTGCGGTCGTCGACCCAACACTTGGATCGAAGGGCCACGCATCATTCATCGTGCCGCCAAACACGCCGGGGCTCAGCCAGGGCCAGAAATACAAGAAGCACGGCATTCGGGCGTCCCACACCGCTGAGGTTGTGCTCGACAACTGTCGGATTCCAGGATCGTGCCTCCTCGGTGGCAAAGAGAAGCTCGATGAGCGTCTCGCTCGAGTTCGTGAAGGCAAGAAGGGCAATTCGCAAGCGGCCATGCAGACGTTCGAGTCGACCCGTCCCGCCGTCGGCGCTCAGGCGCTCGGTGTTGCTCGGGCTGCATACGAGTACTCACTCCAATACGCCAAGGAACGCCATGCGTTCGGCCGCGCGATCATCATGAACCAAAGCATTGCGTTCATGCTTGCTGACATGGCAACTGAGATCGACGCCGCTCGCCTTCTCGTGTGGCGGGCCGCTGGGCTCGGCAAGATCGGCGGCTTCAAGAATGCTGAAGGTTCAATGGCCAAGCTGAAGGCCGGTCGAGTTGCCGTGCACAGCACTGAACGAGCCATCCAGATTCTCGGTGGCTACGGCTACACCCGCGAGTATCCGGTAGAGCGCTGGCACCGTGATGCGAAGATCTTCGACATCTTCGAAGGAACCGAGCAAATTCAGCAGCTCGTCATCTCCCGGGCCATCTCCGGTCTGCGCATCGAGTAGCTGACCAGGGGAAACACCGGTTCTGGGCTTCGCCATCGGTCAGATCGGTTGGACCGAGAATCGGCCAACTTCGGAGTCTGTCCCTTCTCTCATCCCTACTTTTCGGAGCCGACTTCGCTCATGGCGAGTCGAGGAGTGGGTCGGCGAAGCTGCCCATGGCTGCGAGTAGGTCGGTGAATCGCTGCGGGGTATTGGTGAGTTGTTGCTTGCGTCGCCATGCC
>JBBKWJ010000218.1:0-3770 GCA_037968895.1 Acidimicrobiales bacterium | reverse complement strand
GCGGCAGGCGAATCTCTTCTGGCCGAGCTAGATCAATTCGGCGATCGACTGCGGTTTGTTCGCTCTGATGTCTCGGTCGAAGCTGACGTCGCCTCGCTCGTGGCGGTGGCGCCTGAAGCATTCGGGCGGCTCGACATCATGTTTAACAATGCAGGAATCGGTGGCGCCTTCGGACCAATCACCGAGATCGAGCTCGATGACTGGAACACGACGTTCGCCGTCCTCACTGCTGGGGTGTTCCTTGGCACGAAACATGCGGCTCGGGTGATGATCGATCAGGGAGAAGGCGGTTCGATTATCAACACAGCGTCGATCGCCGGACTCAGCGGAGGCGGCGGCCCGCAGGCGTACTCGGCGGCAAAGGCAGCCGTGGTGAATCTGTCGCAGACGACGGCGCTAGAACTCGCGCCGCATGAGATCCGAGTGAACGCGATTTGCCCCGGTCTGATCTACACCCCGCTAATGCACGACGGCGATGAGCGCGGAATCGAAGCCGCCGATGCCACCCGGGCGATGTCACAGCCGTGGCCTCACCGAGGCGAAGGAGCCGATATCGCCGGAGCGGCGCTCTGGCTTGCGGGGCCAGACAGCTCGTTCTACACGGGCCAGGCGCTCACCGTTGATGGCGGCATGACTGCGGCTGGGACCCGTTTGTTTGGGCAACTTCGAAATACGAAACACCTGAACGAGATGGTTGGAATCGCGTATGGCACAACGGGAGAAAGAGCAAGAACGCGCCGGCTGAGCTGACCGTCTATGGGCCGACTGTGATCGTGACGACAGCGGTTGAGCACTTACTCTGGTAGTCACAGATGCGATACGTAAGTGAGTCAACCCCGGTAAAGCCACCGAGCGACTTGTATCGGATGTAGCCGAGGCCGGCGACGCCGTAGGTGTCCGCGTTGCTTGGCGGGCTGATGATCTCGAGTGAGCCCAGATCTAGCAACAGATTTGGCCCCGGATCGTCGTTCGCGACGGCCCAGATCCATTTCTGGACGCCAGGCAGGGCCGTGGCGTTGTCGTCAACAGCGGTTGGCCCACCAGAGGCCGTCGTCGTAGTCGTCGTCGGCACAACGGTGGTTGTGGTGATTGGCAGCGTGATTGGCAGCGTGATGAGCGGAGCGCTGGTTGTAGGGAGGCCGGTGGTAGTGGGCAGCGCGGTCAACGTGGTTGACGTGGTCAGCGCGGTCAATGTGGACGTAGTCGTCGGGCCCGAATCTGACGGATCTGTCGTGGAAGTCGATGGCGTTGTGTCGGTCGGTGGCGGTCCCGCGGTGGTTTGGCTCGTCGTTGTGGTATCGCCAGCGGAGATTGATATTGACGACTCGTCGTCGCTGATGGTCGTTGTGGTTTCGTTTGATGAAGAGTCAGCGATTGAGGCAGTGTCGATCATGGCCAGCGTGTCTGGTGGCATGTTGCCGACGGTCGCTCCGACAACCAGGGCTGCGGCACCGACTGCGGCCAAGGTGGACGAAACGAGCGATGGGATGACCGTTGGAACTGCGGCGGAGGATGCACCGGCGAGTTGGAAACCCGGGACCTCGGCGAGCCAAGCGAACGGTCCGGTCGCCCATTTGTGGCCGAGCGACACGTTCAAGAAGGCACGGACAACCTCGGGGTCGAACTGGCTTCCGGCGCACCGCACCAATTCTTGACGCGCAGCCTCAGACGACATTGGTGCCTTGTAGGAGCGCTTCGAAGTAATGACGTCGTACGCATCGGCGACGGCCGTGATGCGACCAGCAAGTGAGATCTCGCGGCCGGCGAGGCCGTTCGGATAGCCGGTACCGTCCCAACGCTCGTGGTGTTCAGATGCGGCGAGGAGCCAGTCGCCCAGCCAGTCGGTGAGTGGAGCGAGAATGGCTACAGACTCTGCTGGGTGTTTCTTTAGGGTCGCCCACTCTGCCTCAGACGGCCGGCCGTCTTTGTTCAGAATCTCGGCCGGGACCTTGACCTTGCCAACGTCGTGGAGCATTGCTCCCCACGCGAGCATCGAGCGGTCAGCCTGCGACATCCCGAGTTCCTCGGCGATCATGTCTGAGTAGGCCCTGACCCGTTCGGTGTGGCCGCGAGTCAGTCTGTCGTGCTGGCCCAGTGCTGTGACAAGAGCTAGTGCATGGTTTGCCGCCTCTTCCTCTGAGTCGCCAAGGCCGTGGTCGGCCGCTTCGGCCAGACGTCGCTTCAGTTGACGAGCGGTGCCGGAACGGAGTGCGATACTAAAACGCGAAGGTGCCTGGTCAGGAAAGACCAGGGAGATGTTGAAAAGGGTTGCCAGCGGGAGAAGCCGCCGAGTTTGTCGCTCGACCAGCTTCGAAACGATGAAGCCGATGACTGCCGCTTGTGCGATCCAGAGGAGTATTCCCCTGACGCCGCTTGGCCGGTAGAGTTTGCCGCTAAAGCCATGTACGACCAGCCACGCGCTGAGGAGCGGCACCAGAAATGCGCCGACTTTGATTGCTCGAGCTAAGACTGGCGATGCATGCCACTCACGGCGCACAACCTCATGTGCACCCTTTGTTGGTCCGCCATCCATATGTGTTCTTCGACGCAATACCGGTGTGCCTTGATGGGTAGATATCCACAGCCCTTCGGCGGTTGTCTCAGTCGGCTACGGGCGTTCGGTTCGGCCGTCGGGGTGGAGGGCAAAGCGAGGCTCGTCAGCAGCGTGCGTCGGTCCGTCGTGCGGCCAGGGCCAGCCTCCAAACCTCGTGGCTCGATAGTCGGCCATAGCCTGGCGAATTTCGGCCTGATTGTTCATCACAAACGGTCCATATTGGGCAATTGGTTCCCCAATTGGGCGGCCCTGCAAGACGATGCATTCGACCCCATCCTCGCCTGCTACGAGAACAGCGTCTTCATTGGCTGCAAGTCTCGCGCCGACACCGACGTCGAGTCGATGGTCGCCGACGGTGACCCAAGACCCTTCAAACGAGTAGATGGCTCGATTAATGTCGTTGCCCGATGCCGCAGGAAGTACCCAGCGTGCGCCCGCTTCGAGACTGATGTGCCAGACCGCAACCTCGGCCTCTGGCCGCGACGCCCAGGAGTCGGGCGGCGAACCTGCTGGTTGGCGGCCTAATAGCTCGCCTGCGATGACGGTGATGGTGGCACGCCGACCATCGTCGTCGACCGCTTCGATCTTGGGGGTCTCGGCTTCCCACAACATGGTGAAATAGGGTTCAACCATCTTGTCTGCGGCTGGCAAGTTCAGCCAGATTTGAAAGAGCTCAAGCGGATTGGGTTCGGTTTGATTGAGCAGGGGAAACATCTCGCTGTGGACGACTCCTTTGCCCGCCGTCATCCATTGCGTGTCGCCTTGCCCGAACCGGGCTGTCGCACCGAGAGAGTCGGAATGGTCAATATGACCGCTTCGCGCGTAAGTGATTGTCTCGAAGCCCCGGTGGGGGTGTTGAGGAAACCCAGGAACACGTTCGCCGTGGTACATGCTCCAGCCGTCTTGGCCTGAGAAGTCGTTGCCGATGGAACGGTCCGCGACCGATGCGTCAGGGCTCAGATCGGGGCGAGCCTTCGGATAGTCGTCGTGGTGGTGGACGGCGAACAGAAACGGGTCGAGGGTCGGCCACGGCATCGAGAGCGGAAAGGTCTCGAGCACAACATCAGTTTTGGTCGGCTGTTCCATCGATGGCTCCATTCGTGTAGTTGCATACAAGTAGTTCTAATTTGAACCACCAGGTTGCGGCGTCTATTCCAACTCCGCATGTGCATCGAGGTGGGCGATGACGTGAGGGAACACGTCGACCGATGCGTTG
>JBBKWJ010000217.1:0-16515 GCA_037968895.1 Acidimicrobiales bacterium | reverse complement strand
ACAGGACCTCAAGGAGGTGCCCATGAAGGACTACGCAGACGTAGACGCCTATCTCTCGGATAGCGACCAGTGGCCCGACGAGATCGCCGCGATCCGCCCTCTCTTGCTGTCGTGCGGACTCAGCGAGACGATCAAGTGGGGGAAGCCCTGCTACTTCATAGAAGACGACAACAACGTCGTCCTCCTCCAGGAGTTCTCCGACCACTTGGCGCTCATGTTCTTTCAGGGTGTCTTACTCGACGACCCGGAAAACGTTCTTCATGCTCAAGGACCAAACACGCACGGCCCAAAGCGCATGAAGTTCACCTCGACCGCTGACGTCGAATCGCTCGGCAGTGTGATCGAGACGTACGTGAAGGAAGCGATCCACCACGCCCGCTCTGGCACGGAGTTGCCGCCGCGACCCGACGAGGAGCTTGCGTCGGAGCTGCGCGAACGACTAGCGAACGACGACGAACTAGCAGAGGCGTTCAACGAGCTCACTCCCGGTCGGCAACGCGAGTACAACCTCCACATCTCCGGCGCCAAGCAGGCCGATACGAGAAACCGTCGGATCGACAAGGTCGTGCCCCGAATCCTGGCCGGCAAAGGACTACGCGACCGGTAACGCATCCTGGTTCTGCTCGTGCCCGCCCCAGATATCCGCGCCGGCAAGCTGGCATCTTGCAGCACTCGTACATGTTGGGAGGTCTCCTGCGAAGGAGATCAAGACAAATTGGTGCTGAGATGTTTGACGAGGTTGTCCAAAACGGCGTTATAGCCGTCTCGACTGCCGTCGACGGGGCCTTGGCCAGCAGTCGAAGTGACCTGGTCGGTGACAACGAGGAGGCAGCCGGACGGTGTGGTGGTCACGTGCCACGTGACGAGTGAGACGGCGAGAAGGTTTTCACTGTCGTCGGCGAGGTGCTCGGTGAACACAAACGCGTTCTCATCGATGTGGTGGTAGTAGGTGGTACCTATGAAGCTTGGATTCTCCCGGGCGCCGCACATGAAACGGTCAGTGCCACCAATTGCGAAGTCAGCCGACTCGTAGATGATGACTTCGTCGTCGGAGGGCACACTCCACGACGTGCGCTGGTCGAGGTCGGCGTATGCGCCGAACACGGCCTGTGGCGGATGAGGCAGGTCTCGTTCGAGGCGGATGGTGTCGTGGACGATCTCGGTCACTTTTCGCCGCCTGCGTTTTCGATCTGGCCGGCTAGAAGGTCGTCGAGTTTGTCGTACCCCTCACAAACACCCGATTCCATTCCGCTCGCAATCATGGCGTCACGGGCCTCGAAACTGTCGACGAGAGACACCGCCGTGAGGCGGCATCTTCGTTCGCCGAGGTCCTCGAGCATGAGACGCTCAAGCGAGACGGCGTCGGGGAAGCCGGCGAAGGTGAACGTCTGCACGATCAGTTCATTGAGTCGGACCTCGTGGAACGATCCGTAGAACCCGTACTCGTTGCCATCTGCGTCGGCCGACACGAAGCTCCAGGCGCCACCGGTGCGGCAGTCCCACTCACCAATGGTTGTAGAGAGTTCGCTTGGACCGATCCAGCGGGCGTACAGCTCGGCGTCGGTATGCGCCCGGAACACGTTTTCGACCGGAGCGTTGAACTCGCGCGTGATGCGAATCGCCGGAACGGTTGCGTCGGCGACGATCGCAGTGTCGGGATGGGTGGCGGTGGTCATGATGTTGATCCTTCGTTGTTGTCATTGATCTGTTTCGCGGCCCGTCGTTTGAGGTAGTGCTGTCTGGCGTCGGGATCGAAGTGTTTGATGGCGTAGCGCAGCGCAGTGCGATTCATGGTGGCGGCATGGCGATCGAGAAAGGCGCTGAGCCGGTCGACGTCGTGCTTGCCTGCTTCGCGAAGGAACCCGCCGACGGCCTTGTGCACGAGATCGGCTGTGTCGTCGATGAGGATCTCGGCAATCGCAAAGGTGTCGTCGAGGTCGTCATTGCGAATGAAGAAATAGGTCGCCACGATCGCGGTGCGTCGTTCCCATTGGCTGGTCGACCGTGCGAATGCGTAGAGCTGGTCGCGGGGTTTGTCGGCGAGGTAGCCGCCGACGACCCATGGCGCCGAGCGGTCGACAAGGTCCCAGTTGTTAATGCGGTCGTGGCGATGCACGTATAGCTCGTATAGGGCTTGTCGCCGCTCGGGAGAGGTGGACCGTCGTCTGGCCTGAAAGTCCATGATCGACACCGCACCGATTCGAGTCTGGTGATCGTCGCTTTCGAGGATGCGTTCGATCTCGCCTGGTGGCGTGTCGATAAACTGCTTGGCGAGTGCGAACACCTCGCGATACGGAATCATCGGCGCCGCGCCATCAGCGGCGGCGGTTGACGCGGCGGCACGGAGTAGTTCGAGTCGGCCGATGAACTCTGTGGCTGTTGGAGTGGCGTCGGTCATGACGCTTCTCGCCCGCGCTTGGTCTTGGTGGTGTCGGTGTCTTCGTCGAATTCGACAAGGACCTGGTCGAGCCGGCGGAAACGCTGCTCGGCCTGGCGTCGGTAACGCTCGATCCATTTGGTCATGAGATCGAAGACCTCCGCTTCGAGATGGGCCGGGCGCCGTTGAGCGTCGCGGGTTCGGGTGACGAGCCCGGCGTCTTCGAGCACTTTGAGGTGCTTCGAAACGGCCTGCAGACTGACGTCGTACGGCTCAGCGAGTTCATTTACGGTGGCGTCGGCTTTGGTCAGCCGGGCGATCATGTCACGTCTGGTCGGGTCGGCCAACGCGGCAAACACGCTCGACAACCCGTCTTCGGCTGGCAACCCCATACGATCCCCCGTACTCAACTTGATGATTGAATACACCATATGGATCGCGAAACTCGTTGTCAACCAAATGATTGAATACGGCGAGGTGCCAACCAAACTTACATTGCATCGAAATGGACCACCTCGACACAAAGGCCGCTTAGCAGGCGCTCTGGGTCGTGACCGATCGATTCGTACAACCCCGGCAATCGCCCGAGTTACAGTGTGGACCCGTCCAACCATGCAGAGGCGATCACATGTCGGCACAAGACCAAATCCCACTCGGCTCCGGCTTCAGACCCAAAAGCGAGCCCGACCAGATTCTCGAAGGTCTTGATTTAACCGGCGTCACCGCCGTCGTAACTGGGGGGTACTCCGGTATCGGGTTCGAGACGACCAAAGCGTTGGCGTCCAAGGGCGCCGATGTCATCGTCCCCGTCCGCACCCCTGGGAAAGCAGCAGAGAACCTTGCCGCTCTTGAGGGAACGTTTCGCGGCAGCATCGTCACCCACCAGATGGACCTCGCCGATCTCGACACGGTCCGAGCGTTCGCTGCGACACTAAACGCCGAATGCGACCATATTGATCTCCTCATCAACAACGCGGGAGTGATGGCCACCCCAGAGCGCCGCGTCGGCCCAAACTGGGAATACCAGTTTGGCGTCAACCACATGGGCCACTTCGCGCTCACTAAAGGGCTCATGCCGTTGCTCGAAAAGGCAGAGGCTCCTCGCGTCGTGGCGCTCTCTTCAGTCGCTCATCTCCGCAACGGAATTCTCTGGGACGACATCCACTTTCACGACACCGAGTACGACAAATGGGCCGCCTACGCACAGGCCAAGAGCGCCAACGCGCTCTTCGCCGTCGAACTGTCGTCACGGATGAGTAGCTTCGGGGGACGTGCGATGTCAGTTCATCCCGGTGGCATCTTTACCCCGCTGCAACGAGACCTCCCGGTCGAGGAGCAGATCATGATGGGCTGGCTCGACGCAGACGGGAACCCGAGTGCGATGGCTCAGGCCGCGTTCAAGTCCCCGTCACAGGGCTGCACCACGACACTTTGGGCGGCCACGTCGCCGCTACTCAACGACAAGCACGGCCTGTACTGCGAAGACGCAGATGTCGCCCAGCTCTGGTCAGCTGAGTCGCCAATGGGCAGCAACGTCAAACCCCGTGCCGTCGACACCAAGGACGCGGCCCGGCTGTGGGATCTCAGCGAAGCGCTGCTTGCCGAAGCCGGCTGAGGAAAAGCTCACCCCCACCCTCTGCTGACTATTTCGCAAGCCCTACGAAATAGTCAGGCCAGCTCACATGCTCCCTGCCAGCAGCCTCGGCGAAGTGACTCAGATTGTTGGCCGCGCCAGACCTGATTCCCTCGTAGATTCCGCTGATGACCGAACCGATGAACTCCCCTAGCTCGGCGACCCGATCGTCGCGGTAGTCAGCGACACTCATCGGCGTGTAGCTCAGATCCGTACCGAACGCACCGTTGAGATACTGCGCAAGCTCGTGTTGTGTCAGCGCCTCGCCGTGCAGGTTGTAGGTCTGACCGTTGTGGCGTTTGTCGGTGAGCATCTGGGCGTAGGCGAAGCCCAACTCGGGCCGGGTCGTGTAGCCACACCGGCCGTCGCCGGCGCAGTTGGTGATGCCACCGGCGGCCACGTAGTTGTCGATGTAGTCGACATCGGGCTCGATGTAGATGCCGTTCCGGCCGATCACCCAATCCAATCCGCTATTGCGAACGTCTTCCTCGGTCTGGCGATTGCTTTGGATGATCGGCGAGAACGCGGTGCCCTCTTCCGCGCCTTGAACGCTGGTGTAGACGATCTTCGTCACGCCGGCACTCCGCGCTGCTTCAATCACATTCCGGTGTTGCTCGATCCGCTTCTCGGGAGAATCCATCCCCGATACCAACACGACCGTGTCAACCGACCGGAGCGATTCCTCAAGCACACTTCTCTGGCCGTAGTCGCCCGGACGAATCTCGACACCGAGATGCTTCGCTCTCTCTGGCGTCCGCGCTAGTCCGATCACATCGGAGTCTGAGAGAAGAACGGTGGTTGCCTTCACGATCTCAGACCCCAGTTGGCCGCTCGCTGCGGTGATGGCAATCTTCATCTCAAAGTCTCCTCGATCTCGTCGGTCTTCGCCGTGGTCGGCGTTCCATCAGCTAAGCAGGGCGGCAACGCCGATGGCGAGCGCGAGGCCAGCGACTTGTTTGCGGTCGAGGCATTCGCCGAGAAAAACGACCGCGAGGAGAACAGTCGTGGCCGGAAAGAGGCTGACGAGAGCCCCCACGACCGCGAGGTCTCCGTCGAGTGTCGACCAGAGAAAGAGGCCGTTGGCGGTCATGTCGAGAGCGCCCGCGACAACAGCGACAGCGAGGACAGACGGGGCTAGCGCACCTGGTCGGGAGAACAGGGAAGCGATGATCAGAATAGCGACTGAGGTTACGCGGGCCGCGAGGAGCGGGACGGCTCCCGCATCATCGGGCGTTTGTGCGAGGAGCGCGAAGAAGGTGCCAAACCCCAGACCGGCCCCGATGCCCAGAGCGAGTGGCCGCTTGGATGCACCGACCATGTTGATGTCGCCGCCTGCGACCAACCAGATCGCGATCGGCGCGAGGCCGAGGCCAACAAATGCAAGTGAGCCAGGTCGATCACCGAGCGACAAGCCAACCGCAACGGGAACGGCTGCGGCAACTACAGCACTGAGCGGACTGACTAGACGGTTGGGTCCGTCGGCCAATCCTTGGTAAAGCAAGAGCAGCCCGACGAGCCCGGCTAGTCCGCCGATGGCGCCCCAACCGATAGCCGATGCGGTCCAGGCGCCGTCAATGGTGAACACGAGGACGACGGCGAGTGCGGCGCCGGCAAGGTTGGTCGTCAGTGTGACAGCAACAACCGCGGCCTTGCGTGTCGCGAGTCCCCCTAGGAAGTCGGCGACACCGAACGTACACGCGGCGGCCAGAG
Source organism: Acidimicrobiales bacterium (assembly GCA_037968895.1). Classification (GTDB taxonomy): domain Bacteria; phylum Actinomycetota; class Acidimicrobiia; order Acidimicrobiales; family SZUA-35; genus JBBKWJ01. The sequence goes on along the minus strand of JBBKWJ010000217.1, from coordinate 10,795 downwards.
CAAGAAGGGCTGGCATCAGTGAGCAGTGTCGGAGAGTAGCTGCTTCATATCGATTCCGAACCCGTTCGCGATTGGCAGTAGCGTCGACAGCGATGGGTTCGCCGAAGCTGTTTGCACTTTACTGAGCGAGAACTCAAAGCGACCACAGCATGGTTGACAAATTATGTTAGGCATACTTAACTCTCCCGATGGAATCGAGTCTGCTCATCACATTGCGAGAGGGCTTAGAGATCGCTCTTGTCCTCGCCATCATCGTTGCCTACCTGAATAAAACCGGCCGAGGCGACCGGCTCAGGTCGGTGTGGCTTGGTGCGGCGATTGCGGCTGCACTTTGCGTCGCCACCGGGATCCTGTTCGATCGAGTCATCGGAGATTTCGAAGGCAAGTGGGAGCAGTTCATCGAGGGTGCCCTCGCGTTAACCGCAGCGGGCGTGCTGACCTGGATGATCTTCTGGATGCGAGGACATGCTCGCGGAATCAGCTCAGAACTCCACGCCAAGATTGACGCCGCGATCGACCGGTCACCTTTCGCCCTCGCCTTCGTCGCATTCGTGGCAGTTGCCCGCGAGGGATTCGAGACCGTGCTTTTCCTGCTCGGCGCGGAAACCTCAAGCGCCTCAGGTTCATCGGTCGTCATCGGCGGCCTCATTGGCCTCGGAATCGCCGCCACCCTCGGCTACCTCTTCTATCTCGGAAGCGACAGAATCGACCTCAAGAAGTTCTTCAACTGGACCGGTCTTTTGCTGATTCTCTTCGCCGCCGGGCTGTTCGCCAAAGGGGTGCACGAGTTCCGTGAATACTTCGAGTTCGAAGGGGCCTTCTACAGCAAGTCCCTCTGGACCATCACGAGCGGGCCGCTCGCTACCGGCTGGACGCACGACTTCCTAAAAGGCCTCCTCGGGTGGAGCCCTGACCCGGAGCGGATCCGGGTCGTCGCCTACTTCGCCTTCCTCGTGCCAACGCTCTGGTTCTACTACCGCCAAACGCCGCCAACAGCCAAGCAGCAAACGCCTGAACCAATCGAGACCACCGAAGCGCCGACCGCCGGGGCACGTACCTAATCATCAGCGCCAGCGTGTTCTTTGCTGCATCGGCCTAGTTCGGACTTGTCGACGCTAGGCCTAGCCGGCTGGCTGGTGTCCTGACCTCCGGCATCGATCCGATCGAGTTTCGGGATCCCGTCTGTGAGATCGATGTTGAGCGGCAACGGAAACTGGTGTGACCGGCTTTCTGTGAAGTGCATGAGGTAACCCGCTGTGTTGGGGATCGCGACCACGTCTCCAATGTTGACTCCGCGATCGAACCGGAGGCGGCGATGCATTACGAAGTCCCCTTCGGAGCAGTACGCCCCTGCTAGAAAGCCAGCCACAGGCGTGTCGTCAGCGACAGCTGTGCCAGCGATGCGCACCAGGCGCGGATCGGCAAACAGCTCTGACTTCTGGCTTCGGCAGTTCGAACTGTTCATGGCAAGACCGATCAGCCAGTCATCGCCCATACGCTTGCGGTGCTCGACCCTGGCCAGAGTCATCCCGCATCCGTCGAGCATCGCTCGACCCGGCTCACAATGAAGGCGGAGTCCCCGACGGGCAAGGCTTTTGGCGATCGTCGTGTCTGGCTCCGACGGACGCGAAGCATCAAAGATCTCACCCAGCCACTCGCCGCCCACGAGATCGTTAGCGTGTGGATAGGCCTGCCGGTTGCCAACCGTCTCTCCGGCGTGAATAGTGAGGCCGTACCCGTAATTGCGGTAGGTCACCGGCGGTCGCTGACCCCGTAGTGCTCCCTCGAGACTCGTCCAAAAATTCTCCCATTGATCGTTGTGTTCGAGGTAGCGCATCGGGAAGCCGCCTCCGATGTCGATGAAGGAAATCTTGGCGATGCCGGCATCTCGTAAATCGTCAGCGAGCTTCATCGTCGCGTCCAAAGCATCGACACGATCGAGCGCCGAATAACCATCAAGATGGAAGTGCAAACCGTCGATCCTGACGTAGCCACCCTCGGACCAGCGCTGGGCAGCAGCAAACGCCTCGTCGATCGGTATGCCGAAACGCGACGCCATCGACCCGCTACCGCTTCGAAAGCTGAGTCGAATCGCGGCACTTAACTGCGTATCCTGACGCTCGCACTCGGCGATCAGTTGCCGCGCTTCGTCGTCATTGTCGATGGCCACACGAACCGACTCGGAGACGCAGAGCTCGATGAGCTTCTGGGGTTTGACGGCCGAGGTAACGATGATGTTCTCCGCACCCACACCACAGGCCAACGTCTGGACGAGCTCTTCGTAGCTGGCCACGTCGACGCCGATGCCGGCATAGTTGGCTGCGTCCACATAGCTGAGACATTTGTTGGCCTTCCTGGCGAAATGCACGAATAGGTCGACGCCTGAAGCCTTTGCCGCTGCCTTCAGCTCGACCACGTTTCGCACAAATGGAGCCGTGGAGTGAAGGTGAATCGGCGAACCGTACTCTTCGAGAAGCTTCTCGACGGTCGCAGGATCTTGAAGCAGGCCGTCCATCCACGGCTCCCACCGGCCGTCCAGCGGTGGTTCGCCAGCGATCGGCTCGAAACCCTTCTGCGACGGAGTCATGCTGCCCTCGATTCAATCGACAAACCGAGGCGACGGACCGTCGCTCGAGCCCAGAGCTCAGGGGTGTTGTGCAGGCGCCTACTGAGGGTGTCATTACCGAGGATCGAACCCTCAGTCGGACGCCCTACCGCCGCGAGACCTTCGGTGAGCTCGCCGTCCACGCCGATGCACGTGCCATCGGCGCAGACATCGAGACCTGGCGAATGGGCCGTGGTCCTCGCGAGCCCGCTATCTAACAACGACGCCATCAAGGGGGAGGGCCGCGGCGCTGCTCCGGGTGGGTCGATCACTGCGTTGACGAGTACGTCGGCCCGCGGGACGTCGGAGGAACAACTTGGGTGGACGATGCCAGCGTCGATAAGAGCAAGCATCCGAGCAGCGTTTTCGGCGGGAGGGCCGAATGCGACCCGCTCCATCTCGACTGCGAGTTCGGAAAAGCTGTCCCATCCGTCGTCGAGTTGTCGTCGTGCGACGAGTCGTACGAGGGCTGGATAGATACCACGCCACGTAACTCCCAGCGCCCAATCAGGCCCCGGTCGTTGACGCCCAAACGCAGTCTCGACTGCCATCCTCATCTCAGATATCGACTGGTCCCGATCGATTGGTTTCCGGTCGAGTAGCGCTTGGAGATGATGACGAATCACGGCATCACAGCTGGCCTCGCCTGTTGCCTCGTATAGGACTGATGCACTTGTCTTGATCAGGGCATCAACGACCGCCTCGGTACTAGATTTCCGGAGCCCGTCGAGCACGGCCGACCCCGCAGAAAGTGCGTCGGCGACCTCCTCTGTCTCTCGCATTAGAACCGGGTGAGGTTTGGGCACCATGGGGCGTCCAGTGCGTGAGAAAAGCAAAATCAAGCCAGCCTCTAGCCCGGATCGTTGATACACCAACTGGCCCGGAAGCGCGGTGGAAACGAACCTGCCGCCGCGCCCCTCGGTGAGTGCCAGCGCCACATCGATCGCCGTGAGTCCCAGGCCACGAACGGCCACTGCGCTTCCCGGTGCGATGTCGCCGACGCCACCCGGTTGATCGATCGGATACGGCGAGAGACCCTTAGAGGTCTCCGACCCACGCGACGAATGACCGGTGGCCACAACCACCTCGTCGCACAACAGCGACTGCGACTGCGTACAGACGTCGAAGCCGCGCCCCCGCCGCTCTATCGAGAGCACGGATTCGGTGTGTATGCACACCTCTGCGACGAGCTGGAGCGACTTGATGACGCGCTCGAAGCCCTCGTGGAGGTAGGCGCCCACCAGTCGACGCGGGGCGTAACCTGTGTCCGACGAAGCCAAACCCTTCGCCGACAGGTAGTCGACGAAGCTTGGTCCGCTGACCTGATGGGGGCCCGTGATCGCCCTGTGACGGGGCCACATGTCGATCTTGCCGTTGGCAAAGTTCATCCGAAGGAAGTCGGGTTGGCTCGGGTCGTAGACAGGTCCCGCGCCGGGAACTGGATGGGGCTCGAACACGTGAACTTCGAGCGGTGACCGTCCGCCAACCCGGTGAAGCTCGGCCGCCAGACTTTCCAGGCAGTAAAGGCCTTTGGGACCTGCTCCGATGACCGCTATTCGGCGAGGCATCACGCAGCTTCCCTCTCAATCGTCCTGGGACCTTTTGCGTCGACCGCGGCCGAAATGTCTTCAGGCGAGAGCCCGAGTTGCGATTCAACCCACTCGTCGGAGAAGACAGTGTCGAGATAGCGAGTACCGCTGTCAGCCAGGATCGCGACGACCACCGAGTTGGGGGCCATCGTGTGCGAATGGGAGCGGACAGCGTGAAGAACTCCGCCCGCCGACCCGCCGATGAGGAGCCCCTCGCGGCGAGCGAGTCGGCGACAACCGACGACGCAGTCGACGTCGGTCACCCTCTCGATGGTTGCGAAGTGTCGACCTCGTGCGAGGGGTGGAACGACGCCGGCGCCGAGCCCTGGGATCCGGCGCGGTTGCGGCTGGCCGCCGAAGAGCACGCTTCCCACCGCATCGATTGCGATGACGTCGGTCGATCGCTGCCGCTGGCGCAGCAAATCGACGCATCCGCCGGCGGTTCCGGTGCTACTCGTGGCCACGAACACTTTGTCGATCTTGCCGTCAAGCGCGTCGTCGATCTCGCGCATCGTGCCTAGTTCGTGGGCCAACGGGTTGTTTGGATTCGCATACTGGTTCGGCCAATACGCAGACGGATCCTGTTCGAGTATTTCTTCGACCCGACGGAGGCGCGCCGTGAGGAAGTCGCCGTTGCGTGGATCGGGCTTCTCTACGAGATCGATCTCGGCACCATACGCCTCGAGGATTTGAAGATTCTGCGGTTGCGCTCGGGTGTCGACAACGCAACGAAAGCGGAGTCCGAGCTGGGCGCAGGCTTGCGCCAGGCCGATACCCATGTTTCCTGAGGAAGATTCGACGACCAGGGTTCCGGGGCCGATCTCGCCGCAGAGGAGCGCTGCTTCGATCATTCGCGCCGCCGGACGATCCTTCATGCTTCCGCCCGGGTTGAGGTACTCGAGCTTTGCGTAAAGCTCGATGTCGGAGCGATCGAGGAACCGATCCAACTTCACCAAAGGTGTGTTGCCGATTGCCCCGATGACCCCGGCTACCGGCTGCGTACTCCGCGCGCCTCTCACCGATGTCGGGCTTCGGTCGGCTGAGTCAAGTTGTGCTGTTTCCATCGACACGGTCATCTCCTAGTTGTTTTGTAGGTCCGCTTCGGGCGGACGCTGCTCGTGGTGCCGCCGACCAGGTGTGCGGCGGTCCTCCTTCATCTCGGACTCGAACACGTGGTGACGTCCGCCAACGAGCTCTTCTCGAACGGTGTCGGCGAATGCGCGTGCCTCACTCCAGTACGTTGCGTCGTATTCTTCGACGATCTGATAGGTCCATCGACCTTCGAGGACGTTGCGCCCAACGATCTCCTCCCGCAGCTTTTCGGCGATTTCACCATGACCAGCTTCCTCGAGCTCGTCGGCCGCTTCGCCGAACAGCAGGTCGCTGTGCCCGCTCATCTGATGAAAGTCATACAGTCGCCCACGGGCTCTTTCAACCCACTCGAGGGCCTCGCTGAGCTTGCCGACAGCTGCGACGGTCTCGTCGGTCACATCCTTGGGACGCCGCTCGCTTTCGAGCCAAGGCTGGTCTTCATCGGCCATATCGTTCTCGCTTTCATTGGGCGTCTTCGCCGGTAGGTGCTCCTACCCCGACTCGGTTCCGAACAAACCAGACAACCTCGACTTCCAACGTTCGGCGGTCCGAGTCCCTCGCAACCTTTCGAGTAGCGACCTCGAGGTCGCAAAGTTGGTGAAGCCCTAGCATGAGACTTATGTATGACCTCGAGATCCACATGACGAACCAGCCCGGCCAGCTCGCATTGATGGGCGACACGCTCGGCGCAGTCGGTGTCAGCGTCGAGGGCGGCGGCATGTTCCTCGTCGAGGGCGTCGGTGTAGCGCACTTCTTGGTGCATGACGGCGCCGCTGCTAGCCAGGCCCTCAACGCTGCAGGTCTCAACGTCGCCGCGTGCAGAGAGGTCCTCGTCCAGCGCCTCGATCAAGACACTCCTGGACAGCTTGGCGCCTTCTGCGGCGCCATGGCGGCTGCGAATGTCAACATCGAGGTTCTGTACAGCGACCATGATCATCAACTCATCGTGGTCGTCGATGACATGGCGGCAGGGCAGACAGTTTCCGACCAGTGGTCAGGAAACCGGACCGCCTAACTCACTACCCCGACTTGTTTGGCGCCGATTCGAGGGCTGGGTCGTGCACCGGACAGTTGCGCGGATTAAACACCCGCTCCGTCGACGCAGGACTGTCGACTAGACGAGACGCAGGTCGGATCGGCCGCTGCACCAGATTCCCGCCACAGTTCTTGCAGATGCCGTCCATCTCATCCGCGCACGTGGCGCAGTAGGTGCACTCATAGGTACAGATGCGAGCATCTATCGACTCGGGTGGCAGATCTACATCGCAGCATTCGCAAACCGGCTTCAAATCCATCATTGCCATCGCAGTTCTCCTCGGCTGGGTGACCAGAACCTCATCATCCCACCGTTTCGGCGGCGCCATAGTGGGCCGAGACCTGTCCAAGACCCCTCATCCGCACGGGTCAACCCACCTGGGTCGTCGAGCCGCTCCAAGGCCTCGAGGGCAACCCGCCAGTTCCCATCCTCATTCAGGGCCGCAACCAGCTCGCCGCGCGCCGGAGGCATGGGCTATTCCTGTAGCGATGACCTAGCACTCAAAATCGGTCAAGGTTTGAATCCCACCATCGTGGGTACTCCCGGATCGCACAACATTTGGTTGTGCGTTGCCATCAGGAGACAATCATGAACTCATTCGTTTTGTGGATCATCGCCGTAGTGATCGCCCTCGTCGGAATCGTCCAGCTTTTGCAGGGCCAGATCATTTTCGGCGTCGTACTTCTTGTTGCCGCCGCGCTCGTTGGCCCGGGTGGCTACAGCGTCTTCCGTCGGACCAATTAGGAACATGGTCGATTACCGCGCGGCGCCTGGCTGCGCATGGGCGATGTGAAGGTGTTCGGGCGGCTGCGATCGATTCGGTCGCAGCCGCCGGTTCTCGACGAGAACGCGATACTCGTAGCGGCCCTAACCCGTTCGGCCAATGGCGACCAGGTCGCCTTTGGTGAGCTCTATGACGCCACGGTGGGCCTGATCTACAGCATCACGTTGGAGGTGCTTCGAGATCCCTCCGAAGCCGCAGCAGTCACCCAAGAAGTGTTTGTTGAATTCTGGCGGCTTGCGCCGCTGTACGTGGGAGGCCGGAGAGAGTAGCCCACGCTGCAGAGCTTCTCGAACAATCCGACCGGCTGGATCTGGCTCCTGCATTCTGGGCGTACTCAGCACATCGCCATCGGAAGGACCGAGCGACGAGCGGTCAACTATCGAATCGTCGCCTACCCGACACCGCCCGGCGCAGCGACCCCGCTTCTGGTCTTCAGCAGAGCTTGTTTTGATGGTGTCGATTGCGTCCTCGGCCTTTCAGCTTCACCAGCCTTGTTGTTCTCCTGTTTGGTAGGGAAGTCTTGCCTTATCCATCTCCGCCGAATTCAATCCACAATCTCACCGTTTCTTGCGTGGCACCATCCAGAGCCGGTCCACTTCCGACTCGACCGGCGACTCTCGAACGCTCAGTTGCCCCGAGGGCTCGAGTATCGCCACCTCGACGTCATCCATTCGTCCGACTCCGTTGGTACGAAGCGCCTGTTCGAGTTCGCGCTCACTGATCAACTCGCCGGCAAGCGCCCGCTCGTCGACAACGCCACCCCGGATCAGAACAGTCGGCGTCGAGTCCACGAACGCCTCAATGCGGCGATACCGCTTCGTCAAAAGAGCGAGGATCCGCTCCATGACGACTACGGCAGTGACAACGAGCATCCCGTAAAACAGCGGCACGTCGTCGTAGAGCATCGGATCGCCCACCGCAGAGCCGAGGGCAATGATTATCACGAAGTCGAAGGCTGAAAATTTGCTAAGGCTCCGCTTGCCCATGGTCCGGATTAGGACGAGCGCGAAGAGAAACATGATCGTCGTCCGGAGCAGCACTTCTGCATAAAACAGGGCAGGAAGGTCGCCGACGAAGATTCGGTGCAGGTCAAACGTGTAGTCCTTCACACTCATGATTTCTACTTTCGTCCAGGCAGCGCGTTCTGCTGCGTCAGACCGTGCTACCCCGCCGCCATCCCACCTAAGCATGTGTGTCCCAGGTTTGAAACACGCCGAATAGGGGCATCCCATGATCGGTCGCAGCCAGAACCGACCAGGACCAGCCGGAACAACCTTCGGCGTCCTCCACTTCAAAGGATTGTCATGGGCATCATTCGCAAAACCGCAAGCATTGCCACTCTCGGACTCATCAATTTCCGAAGCAAGTCCGAACGGATCGAGCGGATCGAGAAGGAGCGCGATTCAAGCACCTCCGCGTTGGTCTCGACCGAGGAGGAGCTAACGCAAGCCGAGAAGCGCTCTGAAAAGGCAGAGCACCAGGCGCTCCAGAAGGCTGACCGAGCGGAGCGTGAACAACGCCGCGCCGACCACTCGGCCGATTCTGCGCTCGTTGGAGCGGCCGACACCGTTGTGGGAGCGGGCCGCAGAGCCAAGCGAAAAGCCGCTCGGGCGGCTCGACGTGCTGCGAAGACCGTCGAGCATGTGGTCGACTAGTCGTCGATCCAGTCGCCGAGGGGAAAGATGTTTCCGATCGAGTACTTCGGGTAGAGCCCGTACATGCAGTTTCCTCGACGACAGCCCCGACACGAACTTCGAGATCAGCTTCGTCTGGTCCTACACGAGCCGGGCCCTTACATCTCGATGTATCTCAACGTCATCAACCATCCGCTGTCGGCAACGGCCAGAGCTGAAGAAGCATTTGGTCGATTTGATGTGAGCGACGGCACGCAGCAGGCGATCCTCACTGCGATCGAGAACGAGGCGAATGACGATGCAGCCATGATGGCCGTCGTGGCGTCCGCCTCCGGAGTGGTGGTCTCGGCATCCTTCCCCGAACCACCACTCCTCGACCTGATCGAGCAAGAAAATCTCCCGCGACTTGCGCCATTCATCGAGGCCGACCAGTCACTCACCCATCACCTGATCGCGTCAATTGCCGAGGACGGTCTGTCGCTCATCGCCTACCCCCGCCACGGCGAGCCAGTGATCGAAAACTTACGCGGCGGCGATTTGGAGGCGGCAGCGATCCTCATTTCAAGAGTGGCCGAATCGACCGACTGCTCACTGGTGATCCTCTGCGGGCTACCCACTTCCCTTGACATCGTGCAGCCACTAGTGGAGCGTTCGGTGCCAATCACCTGTCCTGTCACTCGTGTCGAAGTCGGCGCCGTGGCCGATCATGACTCCCTCGCCGACGACATCGTTCGCATCGTGTCAGACCGATCGGCACGCCGGATAGTCGAGATGCTGCGGCTCTTCCGTTATCACGCATCCCATGGCGAGGCCATCGACGGAGTGGTTGAAACCACCAGCGCACTTCGTGAGGGTCGAGCAGGCGTTGTCCTCCTGCATGCCGACCCCGAAGACGATCGTCAGGGTTGGTTCGGGCCGGCGTTCGACCGAATCTCGAGCGACTTCTCCGCAGCTGCGCCGATCGACCCAAGCGAACCGCTCCTCAATGCGCGACTCGTCGATGTCGTACTTCGATCGGCGATTGGGCAAGGAGTGCCGGTTTTCATCGTCCCGACCTTGCCCGACGATCGGCTGGCCGACGGAATCGGTGCGATCACCAAACGCGACCACCGTGTAGAGGCTGGCCTCCAGATGCTGGTAGAACAGTGAGCATGGCCGATACTGGCGCCCGGCAGCGCCGGGCTCAATCGCCAAAGGCGCCGCCAGGCAACAGACCAGTGCACGTCAACTGCTATGCGTCAGCTCGACTCGGTTGGCCTTGTTTCGACGGCTCCGCCCGAACCGGGCACCCAGAGTGACAAGGACGAGCCCAACCACGAAGATGATGGCGTTGATCGCGCCGTATCCGAAGACCTGACCGAGGTCGTGGTCTGGGAACGGGCCACCGAAGGCTGCTTTGTCGCCTCCTCCCCAGTCCAGCAGGAGCCAGGCTGTTTGGAAGGTGAAGACGAACTGGGCCGTTGCGATATAGGCGATAAAGGCTGCCGTCCTGTTGTGCAGGAGGAAGCCGAGGGGGAATGGGGCGATGATCAGAAGAATAAGGTTCATGTGGTCAAAGTAAGTCACGAAACGCCCGCCGTGCATCGGTGCTGGCGCCGGACTTAGCAGCGTGTCTGCGCCTACGCGCTGGCACGGTGGCAGCGTGCTCGAATGTCGGCAAAGATGTAGAAGTGAAGTTGGCACCGGCGCCGCAACGGAGCGTGGTCTTAGCGGTGTGCTTGTACATCGCTGCGGTGGCGACTATGGCGGCGATCGAGTTCCAGGCGGCTGGCGAGTCCCCGGATTGGTTGCTGGCGACGGTTGCTGGTTTCAGCGTCGCTCTCGGTGTGTTCGTCGCATGGCGGAGTCCGAACAGCTCAGTTGCAGGTGGGCTCGTGTTGCTTGGCGCTGCGCCGACGACCGCCGCGGCGATTGAGGCCTGGGGTGAGTCGTTCGGTGGGCCAGGTTCCATACCAGGCGCCCACATGGTGGCGTACATCGCTCCCGGCGTTTGGGTTTTCAACCTGACGGGATTCGTGGTGTTGGCATCGAGCTTCCCGTCAGGCCAGTTGCCGA
>JBBKWJ010000216.1:0-37363 GCA_037968895.1 Acidimicrobiales bacterium | reverse complement strand
AGATCGCCCTTGGTGTATGCGGCGCTGAGATTGAGTAAGCCAGCGCACCATTCGTCGTATTGCTTACCGGTAAATGGCAACACCGTGTCGACCTCGTCCGGAACCGCCCCGACGACCTTGCCATCTTCGAATTGGATGGTGAGTTTCATTCGAGGAACTGTCAGCGTGACTGTGCCCCTTAGCCCTCCAGCCGAAGCCCGACCGGCAGTCGCTTCGATGAGCCCGGCAAGCCACTCGTCGCTTAGCGGAGCGAGACTCATGACGTAACACCGGCGAACACGTCAGATTCAGGGACGGTCGAATCAACACGGGAATGGGCGAGGATGAAGTCTTCGTATGGGTACGCCTCAACTGAGGCGTCCTCGGGCAACCCGAACCAGAACTTTTCGTTTGGGTCGACTTGTGTTGCGTGAGCGAGCAGCGCCGCAGTTCGAACGTGCTGGTAGCCGGTGATGTCGACCTTGGTCGTAATTCGGTGGTCAAGCGACTTCCGCTCAAACCAGCGGTCGTCGTACGGCGACTCAAGACCAAGCTCTGCGAACTTCTCGTGATAGGCGAGCATTCGGGCCCTGCTCCACATTGAGTAATAGAGCTTCTGAGGAACCCACGGTGTCCCCAACTCTGGATACCACGCAGCATCGCCCGCTCGTTCGTAGGCCAACGCACTGATGTCGTGTACTCGAAGGTGGTCGGGGTGCAGGTAGCCCTGTTGGTCGTCTGAGTACGTCATCAGGACGTGAGGCTGGAGGCGCCGAATGATCTCGACAAGCCGGCCTGTCGCCTCATCAAGGTCTGCGTTCGCAAATGCTTCTGGGTGGTTGTTCGGAGGAGTCTCGGCCATTCCTGAATCGCGATAGCCCAACCACACAAGCTCATGAAAGCCGATAGCCGCCACCGAGCGTTCAAGTTCTTCGGCCCGGACTGCAGCCAGGTTCGAATGGACTTCAGGGCGGTCCATCTCTTTGTTCAGGACTTCACCCTCTTCACCACCGGTGGCGCAAACGAGGAAGGCCTCGTGCCCCTCTTTCACGATCTTTGCGACCGTCGGAGCACCTTTAGATGCCTCGTCGTCTGGGTGCGCGTGCACAGAAAGCAGTCTTGCCATCGGGCGAACTTACCGGAGTTTGTTGTGAAATCGAACTCAGATTGGAACTCTATGCGCCGACTGTGACGTTAGGCATGAAACACTCTACGAGGGAGTACCGATGGAAGATCCCACAACCTGGGCCGTAATTTGGCTTGTCGCAACCGCTGCCTTTGCGCTCGGCGAAATGGCTGCGCCCGGCAGCTTCTTTCTAGCGCCGTTCGCTCTTGGAGCACTTGCGGCGTCTATCGCCGGGTTCTTCGGCGCCCCCATTCTCTTTACCTGGTTCATCTTTCTCGTTGTTTCGATCATCTCTTTCCTGGGGCTTCGGCCGCTGGCCAGCAGACTCGATGATCAGGTGCCACTGCGGCAAGGAGTCGGTGCCCATCGACTCGTTGGCGCGACGGCCACCGTTCTCGAAGCCATCCCAGTGGGCGCTGGCACTACTGGTCTCATCCGAACCGGCGGCGAAGAGTGGCGAGCAGACAGCGTGAACAACGCGGGATTTGGACCTGGCGAGCAGGTTCGGATCATTGAAGTCCGCGGCACCCGACTCATAGTCGAACCAATTCTTTAAGTAGCAAACAAGCTGGCTAACGCCAGAAGAAGGGATCCAAGATGTTTCAAGCACTCGGTGGCTTGCTCGTCGTTATTTTCATAATGGTCTTTGCCTATGTGGCGATGGGCGTCAAGATCGTTCGCCCATACCAGCGGGGTGTTATCGAACGCCTCGGTCGTTACAAGGAGACTGCCGATCCCGGTCTTCGCATCATCTTGCCGTTCTTCGAGCGGCTACGTCCGGTCGACATGCGTGAGCAGGTCATCGACGTGCCGCCGCAAGAAGTAATCACTCAAGACAACGTCGCCGTATCAGTCGACGCCGTGATCTACTTCGAGGCGACCGATCCACAGCGCCTCCTCTACAACATCTCGAACTTTGTCCTGGCGGTTACCAAGTTGGCTCAAACCAACCTTCGTAACGTGATCGGTGAGATGTCACTCGATCAGGCGTTCACCTCTCGTGAACGCGTTAACGGTGCGCTGCGGCAAATTCTCGATGACGCCACAGACAAATGGGGTGTGCGAGTGGTCCGAGTCGAAATCCAACGGATCGACCCGCCGACCGACGTCATGAACGCCATGCACGAGCAGATGAAAGCCGAGCGGACACGTCGTGCGGTCGTGACCACGGCCGAAGGTGTTCGTGAGGCATCGATTACACGAGCCCAAGGCGAGAAGCAGTCTGCAATTCTGACCGCTGAGGGTCAACGTCAGCGTGACGTGCTGCGGGCCGAGGGTGAAGCCCAGGCCACAGTGCTGCGAGCCGACGCCGACAAGTACAGCCAAGAAGTAGTCGCCGAAGGTGAAGCCAACGCGATTGCGAGCGTCTATGGCGCAATCATCTCCTCGGGAACCGACGATCGTGTCATCGCCATTAAGTATCTTGAAGCTCTGCAGGGAATCGCAAACGGCAAGGCGACCAAGATCTTCGTGCCAGCCGACATGAGTGCCGCTCTTGGCAGCATCGGCGGTATCGCCGAACTGCTGCGAGGCGACGGACCCGACGGAGAGGCGCCGACACCGGATAGCGAAGCAGGCTCTGCGACTCGCAGGTCGTCAGCCTCAACTCGTACGGCCGAGCGGCTGAGTCGCTCGTCCGCGGCCGCGGAGCCAAGAGCCATGGACCGAGAAGAATCGGCACCTGCGGTTGTGCCGCCGGCGACGGCAGCTCAGACATTGGCCCCCCAGCCGGCTCAGATGGTTCGACCGCCAACCCCGGGGCAGCCACCAGCACCTCGCCAGTAGGACGAACGTAACGAATGACGTTGGACGGATGAACGAGCGATCGTTCGTCCGTCCTTGTCTGTTTTGGAATCGGTTGAGTCAGCCGGACAGGGGCTCAAGATTAAATTCACCGTCATCATCTGATTCGATGAGGCGCCACCCGAGAAGCTCAGCAAGCGCCTCGCGCCCCTCTTCGGGGCCGCCAGCCACCACTGTGTCGCCAATTCGAAGCTCTGCGTGTTTCCGGGGCCGATACCAGTACCGACCGTCACGCTCGATCGCGAGCACGCTGAAGCCCGGCTCGATTGGCAGCTCAAGCTCGCCGAGGGTTTTGCCATGCACCTCGGACTCTTCGCCGACTGGGTAGCGAACGACGATCTCGTCGGTGTCGCCGAGCGCGATGCCGAGCACCGGGTGGAGTTCGCTCGACATTTCGATGAGCCACACCATCGCTTGCGCCTGATCGCCGATGTCTTCGGCGGCCGCGCCGAGGTGAAGCAAGCCACGGAGGGGTGCAGGATCGACTCCATCTTTGGCCGCCCTGAGTACCCATAACTCAAGTCGATGGTTCATCTCATCGAGGCGATCTTCCAGGTGACGGACTTCGGCCGCCAGCGAGCGATCTCTGAACACGAGTGCTGAGTAGGCGAGGCCGACGGCCACCTCAGACAGGTTCTTCATCTCGACCAAGGTGTCGACGGCACGATCAAGATCGGAGAGCACGAGATTGCCTGGTGCTTCTGGCGGCTGCCACGTTGGCGCGCCGGCGAGTTCTCGAAGCCTTGAAATTCCATCAGGCGAGCCTCGCAAAAACATGACATCGCCTGGGCTGATGATGAGGTCGCCGCCCGGATCGACGAGCCAGTTCCGATCACGGCGGATTGCCATCACTCGCATCCCGGTGACAACTGGCAATTCGAACGACGAAAGCGGCCGATTCGAAAAATGTGAACCCTCAGCGACTTCGACTCGGTGTGATACCTCTTCTGCCGAGCTGAGGTCGATACTGAGCTCAATCGGAATGCCAAGGCGTCGAGTCACGATCCGCGCAATGTCGACCGCGTCGTTGCCGATTCGTTCGACGGCCGAGATCACCTGAAGCACCGCTGACATCGCCTCAGCCTCGCGAGGGTTTCGAACGGCGATGATGCACACAGCTCGCATCCGATGCACGAGCTCGCTTATTTTCTGCTCAAGTCCTTCGACCTCATCGGCCATGTCTGCGTCATCGAAGTACAGGGCGGCGTAGGCAAGGTCGACCATCAGTTCGCTGGTGTCCTTGGCCTCGGCCAACATTTCCCGAAGATTGCGGGATTCCATCAGATTTCCTTGCTGTCGAAAATTCGACGTGATCGGCGATTGCCGGTTCGCATGCCACAGATCATGCCACGCCCCAGACCATCGCGGCCCCAATGAGAGCGAGAGCGCCAACGACATCAAGCGTCGCGCTCGCGAGCGGAATACCAAGATTGTCTGGGTCGAGGCCGAACCGGACGACGCCAAGCGTTGCGTAGTACGAGACGACGACAACGACCAAGGTCGAAACTAGCCCGCCGGTAACGGTGACGAGCACGAGCAGACCGAAACCAGGCGAGGAATGGCCAGTCAAACTGCCAACGAACGCAGTAACGAGCGCAATAAAAACGAAGATAGGCACCGCAAGCGCAAAGGTCAGGCTGATGTCCGACCTTGCCTCGCCGTCAGGCAGGATCGAGCGGTCGATCATGCCGAGGTGGAACTTCGTGGCGAGCCGGCTTGAGAGCACCCCGCCAAGAGCGCCACCAGTGCTGAGAAATCCGGGCACGAGGATAAGCAAAACGCTGTAGCGAAGGAGGTGTTCGACCGACCCTTCAAGGGCAACACCAGCCAGAAGGCTGATGAAGCCGGCCAACACAAGAACTGGAAGAGACTCAACCAAAATACGTTTACATGTGCCAAGTTGGGACCGAAACACGATGCCTAGCAACACGGCACCGAGCACGCCCAAGACTGCGGCCAGCGCCGTCGTGAGCGTGCCCCGCCCTATGAGCAGGGTGCATAAAACGATGGCCGGAAGAGTGACGAAGTCGCCAGCCGACGACACCATCGGCGCAGTTACGTTGTCGAGATCCCAACCAAATCGAGCTGAAGCGACCGTGAGACCCAACGTGATGACCAGCACGAGCGCCGACGCCAGGATCCCACCGAGCATGGAAACCACGACGTAATCGGCGAGTCCGATCGAGGCCACCCCACTCCCGCTCACGAACTTTGAGACGATGGCCGCAACAATGGCCAGGCCAAGCCCGGCGACAAACGAGGCGGTAAGCGACGCAACAATGTTCTGGCCCAGCACCGAGTCGCGCCGCCACGTCCAAGAAAATGTTCCGGTCCGAAGCGAGGTCGAGAGGCGACCGCCAAGTGGTCCAAACACGTTTCCGCGCAAACCGACGGCGGCAGGGATGAAGAGCAACAGGCCAGGGAATCGCTCGAACGAGCCGGTGATCGATGCCATTGTCAAACCGGTGATCAGACTGGTCGATCCGGAGAACGCCAACGCCGCGAGGCTCTGACTCGCATCGCCCTTCGATGAGCCGAGTAGGCCGCCGAACGGCCGCCACGGGATCCTGGGTACACCGCGTCTGGACGATGGGGACGAAGTGGGGCGGCGTCGAAACACGATCTCCTCCCCCTTCGTTTGGTAGCAATCTGACGACCGCAGCGTACCGATCACGGGTGTGAAAAAGAGGGCGACAGAGAACGCTTTGCGACAGTGCTAACCTCGCTGGGTGCGCGTGCCCCCACTTCCCCGGATCATGACCGTCATTGCAGCCGGAGCGCTTGTTGTTGGCGGCTGCGCGAGCGACGGCCGTGACCTCGCGGAGCCTCAAGACTGGCAAACGACAACGACCCGTCCCGCTCCCCCAACGTCCGCCCCAACTCAAGAAACCTCCCCAAGCGGGTTAAGCATCTCTAGCCCCGACTTCGCTCCGGGAGACATGGCTCCCGCATCAGCGACTTGTGCTGGTGACAACAAGTTCCCGACGCTTACGTGGACCGACGTACCCGCCGAAGCAGAAGAGCTCGCAATCGCGCTGTCCGACCAGACTGACCCCGAGAATCCACTTCTGGTGTGGCTTATGGTCGGCATCGACCCTGCACTCGGAGAGCTGGCGGGCGGCACGCTTCCAGTTGGAGGGGCCGAAACACTCAACGACTTTGGCCAGCTTGGCTACGGAAACCCTTGTCTTGAAAATGTTGGCGACGGGTTACGCGATCTTCAATTTCGTGTCTATGCACTCACCAATCCGTCTGGACTAGAAGAGGGCGCACACGGTCACGACTCGTGGGACACGGTTGCGGCCATGTCGTTCGACACCGCAACTCTCATGATGCAGGTCCAGGCGCAAAGCCCTTAGCCGAGGCTCAAACCAGACGCTGCAAGACAGCGGCAAAACGATCCGCCGAAGGCGGATCGACGTTGAGGAAGAAGCTGGGCTCGATGAGTTCGATCTCCATGATGACAGGTTCTCCGGCCTGTTCGACGAGGTCGACTCTGGCGTAGAGGATTCCGCCGAACCTATTCGTCAGCCAGTCACAGACGGCATCTCCAAGGTGCTGCTCCAGCAGTGTTGGCTCGGCCGCCGTGATCTCTTCCCGCAGGAACAACGCAGTCTCTTCGGCGTCGCGATGGAGCAACGGTTCCTTGTGAAACGTGTGGTCAAGCACACCCCGGTAGTAGACGAGGCAACGCACGCCCAAGGTGTCGATCTCGGAGAGCGTCGTGTCGACTACGGGGAACCCAGCAGCCGCCACCTCGTCCAAGTAGCGCTTGTCGATGTTCCACGCGATCACCTCAGGCGGGTTGTGGAACTTCGTCACCTTGGAAACTCGGTCGACCCAGGCGAGAAACTCGGCTGACTTCTTGAAGTAGTCCCAGGTTGCCCTGACCACAACGAGATCGAAGCCAGCCCAGTCGACCTCGGGGTCAGACCAGATGGGAACATTGACGTCGAAGCCCGCCCGCTCGCAGGCAGGAATGAGGTAGACCCCGTCGGTGTCGAGGTCGGTTGACTCCTTCGTGGCCGCGAGGGCCAGCGTCGGCCTTGTCATGAGATATTTCTTGTCACGCCATTCTCGGCCAGGCGGACCAGATCGGTAGGCGAATAACCGATGCTGGCAAGAACGGCATCCGTGTCAGCGCCGAGTATCGGAGCCGGCCCTGGAGCTGGCGTCTCCTTAGCTCCAAACCGGGCGGCGGGCCGAGGCTCTCGGATGTGTCCGATCGGACCGTTCTCGTGCTCGATCAAGGCCCGATTGTGGACCGTCTGGGGGTCGAGGTGCACCTCATCGAACGCCAACGACTTGCCGCCGGGAAGGTCGTTGTCACGCATGCGTTGCACAACCTCGTCACTGGTCCACTGCGAAAGGATGGAGTCGACCGCTTCCATCAACGCCTCGGCGTTAGCCTGCCGGTCGTCAAAGTCGGCGAATCGCGGGTCGTCGGAAATGAGCGGAGAATCGAACAACTTGACGAGCTTTGGCCAGGTGGTCTTCGACGCAAGGTTGAGCGTGACGTAGCCATCTTTTGTTGGGCGGACGTCGTAGGCAGCCGCCATGTGGGTGACCGCAGTGAAGTCGTCGCCGAGAAGCGTGTGGTCGCACATCCCGTCGGGCCAATGAAACTGAAGGCCAGCAGCAAGCATGTCGACCTGAAGGTGCTGCCCTTCACCTGTGCGCTCACGAAGGAAGAGCGCAGCTGAAATAGCCTGAGCAACAGTCAGGGCGGTCGCCTTGTCGACGACATAGGTTTTCGAGAGTCGCGGCTTCCCGTCCATTCCTTCACGGGCGGTCAGGCCAACGTGGCCTTGAATCACGAAGTCGTACACCATCTGATCGACGTATGGCCCGGTTGGCCCGAAGCCAGACACGCTGACGTAAACAAGGCGCGGATTCCGCTTGAGTGCAACCTCGGCACTCACTCCCATCCGTTCAATGGCACCAGGGCGGAAGTTCTGGACGAACACATCAGCAGTATCGATCAGCCGTAGCAGCGCGTCGACGCCTTCAGGATCTTTGGTGTTCAGGGTGACTGATTTCTTGCCTCGATTGACTGCGTGGAAGACCGAGGCGATGCCGCCACGACGGTCGCCAAGGAAGCGCATTCGATCCCCAACACCATTCGCAGCTTCGATCTTGATGACCTCGGCTCCTTGGTCGCTGAGAATTGACGTGGCGAACGGAGCCGAGATCATCTGGGCTGCTTCAATGATTCGGATACCTTCGAGGGGGAGCATGCGGTGATTCTTGCATGCTCGAACTACGGTTCGAGAAATGGGCACACCGGTTTCTCCTGACTTTGACCCCACCACGGTCCCCGTGAGCCACGCGGCAACCGTCATGCTGCTCGATGATCGACCCGACCTACACGTGCTCATGCTGCGCCGCACCAACAAGGTCGTATTCGCTTCAGGACTCTGGGTATTCCCTGGCGGCAGAGTCGATCCAGAAGACCACCACGACGACTTCGATCACCTCTGTGACGGCTTAAGCGATGTCGAAGCATCCAGAATCCTCGATGTCCCGACCGGTGGACTCGCCTGGTGGATCGCCGCCTGCCGCGAGACTCTCGAAGAAGCCGGCCTGCTGCTTGCCGCCGGCGGGGTCGACCCTCGGCTTGCAACTGATCTCGCCACTGCGGTTCGTCAAGACGAAACTCGCTTCGTCGAACTCCTCATTGAAAACAACCTTCGACTTGACGCATCTCTCGTCGAAGAGGTTGCTCGCTTCGTCACACCGGTCGGCTCCCCTCGACGCTTTGACGCACGATTCTTTGTGGCCCAGGCTCCCGACGGACAAGAGCCCGTGCAAGACAACTCTGAAATTGTTGACTGGGAATGGGTTCGGCCCGCCGATGCACTCGCACGCTGTTCGGCTGGGGAATTCGAAATGATGTCGCCAACCGTGAGGATGGTGGCCTGCCTTGAACGGTATGCAACCACCGCTGAGGTAATGGGGGCAGCGAAGAAACGTCTTCCCTATCGGCGGGTGAGAGTCAACGACCCACAAGGCGACTACCAGGTCTTACTGCCAGGTGAGCCCGGTTACGAAACCGCTGAGATCGAAATCGAGTCTGGTTGGGTGCGGCTCTGGGAGCCTCCGGCCAACGAGTAAATCCGGAGACCTGGGTCACAAGACGAGGGGACGGCCTACCTGCTAGTAGCCTAGACGGGTCCTTCCACGGGAGGATTTATTCGATGCTGCCCCGGCAGCCAGCCAGGTTTGAGGTTTCCCATGGCGTTTCGCGCCGATATTCGAAATGTTGCCATTGTCGCCCACGTCGACCACGGTAAGACCACGCTGGTTGACGCCATGCTCCAGCAAGCAGGCGCGTTCGAAGCCCACGAAGAACTCACCGAACGGGTGATGGACTCGGGCGACCTCGAACGAGAAAAAGGAATCACGATCCTCGCCAAAAACACCTCGGTAGTGTGGGAAGGCGTCACGATCAACGTCGTCGACACTCCTGGTCACGCTGACTTCGGTGGCGAAGTTGAACGAGCACTCACAATGGTCGACGGCGTCGTCCTGTTGGTTGACGCCGCCGAGGGTCCACTTCCCCAGACCCGATTCGTGCTCCGAAAAGCGCTTGCGCGCAACCTGCCCGTCATTCTCGTCATCAACAAGGTCGACCGGCCTGATGCCCGTATCGCCGAAGTTGTCAACGAGGTGTACGAACTCTTCCTCGACATCGACGCTCGCGACGATCAGATTGAATTCCCGATTGTGTACTGCGCCGCCCGTGATGGCTGGGCGTCGTTGACCGAAGGCGAGAAGGGCGAAAACCTCGAACCGCTATTCAAGCTGCTCCTCGACTACATCCCGATGCCGTCGTACGAAGAGGGCCACCCACTCCAAGCATGGGTCACCAACCTCGATGCGTCCCAGTACGTCGGCCGTCTCGCTCTTTGTCGTGTCATGAACGGCAACCTCGTCAAGGGTCAGCAAGTCGCCCTCAGCCGTGTCGACGGCACCGTCGAGAAGGTCAAGCTCACTGAGCTGTACCTCACAAAGCACCTCGTCCGCGTGCCAGCAGAGTCAGCTGGCCCAGGCGACCTCGTCGCTATTGCCGGTATCGCCGACATCCTCATTGGCGAAACACTCGTCGACCCGCTCGACCCGAGGCCAATGCCGGTTATCGCCGTCGACGAGCCAGCCCTGTCGATGACCATTGGCATTAACACCTCGCCCCTTGCAGGCAAAGACGGCAACAAGCTGACCGCCCGAATGGTCAAGGGCCGCCTCGACACTGAACTCGTCGGCAACATGAGCCTGCGCGTTTTGCCAACCGAGCGACCAGACTCATGGGAAGTTCAGGCCCGTGGCGAGTTGCAGCTCGCCATCCTGGTTGAGCAGATGCGCCGTGAAGGTTTCGAACTCACCGTTGGCAAGCCACAGGTCGTGACCAAAGAGATCGACGGGGTCACTCATGAGCCAGTCGAGCGAGTCACCATCGACATTCCAGAAGATTACCTCGGCGCCGTCACTCAGCTCCTCGCCACCCGCAAGGGTCGTATGGAGAACATGATCAACCACGGCACCGGCTGGGTCCGTCTCGACTACCTGGTTCCAGCCCGTGGCCTCATTGGTTTCCGGACCGAGTTCCTCACCGAAACCCGAGGCACCGGCGTCATCAACTCCACGTTCGAAGACCTTGAGCCGTGGTTCGGCGAAATTCGTACCCGAGTTCGAGGCTCACTCATCGCCGACCGCCAAGGTCCTGTCACGGCATACGCCATGATGGGAATCCAGGAGCGAGGCACCCTGCTCGTCGCACCGACCACCGTTGTCTACAACGGCATGATCGTCGGCGAGAACAGTCGCTCCGAAGACATGGAAATCAACATCACTCGTGAGAAGCAGCTCACCAACCACCGCGCCGCTGCCTCTGACGCAACCGTGAAGCTGACCCCGCCAAAAGAGCAGTCGCTCGAAGAAGCACTCGAGTTCATTGCCGACGACGAATGCGCCGAGGTCACGCCTCTCAACATCCGTCTCCGCAAGATCGAGCTTGATCCGAACGAGCGGGCCCGCCGCCAAAAGCAGCTCAAGGCCGCCCGCCAGTCCTAACCACGAACGAAGTGAGTGCTTCTCGGGCGCGTTTGGAGCGCTAGCGAGAAAGGCGGTAAGCGAACGAAGTGAGCGGCGTTAGCGGAAGTCTCGGCTCATGGCTGAGCTACCAACCGGAAGCGGTTCGAGGCGTTCGGCAACGATGTTGACAACGGCGCCTTGGCGCTCGACCCTGCCGCGCACCAACAGCGCAGCGGCGCTTCTCGCGGTTTTCCGGTAGCGGGTCCAGCACCCGACCGACACCACAACATTCATCAGGCCCGTTTCGTCTTCGAGCCCCATGAAGGTGACCCCGGCCGCAGTAGCCGGGCGTTGGCGATGGGTGACGACCCCCGCGATCAATACCTTCGACCCATGCTCAATTTTGGCCAAATCATTCGCCGCCACCACGCCCCGCTCATTGAGCATCTCGCGGAGAAAGCGGGTGGGGTGCCCACTTGCTGCCACTCCTGTTGCCCAGAGATCGGCAAGCGCTTCTTCTTGCTCGCTCATACCAGGCAGTTGGGGGGCCACGACTCCGGTCACGATGCCAACGAGCCGACCAGCACCGGTTGCTTGGGCCACGGCCCCCGCAGTCCACAACGCTTGGCGTCGGCCGGTCGCAGTTAACCGATCGGGCCCGGCTGGGGCAGTGAGATCGATAACGGCAGGCCCACCAACAAGCAAGTGGTCAAAGGCTCCAGATGTAGCCAAAGCCTCAAGCACCTCTTTGCCAGCCCCAGTTCGGCGAGCCACTTCTTCAATCGATGCATAGGGCTGGCCTGACACGATTTTCTCCGCCAACTCTTCGCCAACATGCCTGACTGACTCCAGCCCAAGACGAACCACCCACCCATGATCATTTCGTTCCTGGCGAATCGAATGGGCACCTGGAACGATGATCGGAAGGTCAGCTAGTTCATCTGGCTGGCGCTGCAGGATGGCCCCAACATCTGAGCTATTGATGTCTGGCGGCAACGTGTGCACACCATGGCGTCTTGCGTCTTGCACCAGCGAGTGAGACGAGTAGAACCCCATCGGTTGCGCGTTGAGCAGGGCGGCACAGAAGGCCGCTGGGTAGTGCAGCTTGAGCCACGACGACGAGTAGACGAGATACGCAAAGCTGATTGAGTGACTCTCGGGGAACCCGTAGTTGGCGAACGCGGCCAGCTTGTTCCACACCTGATCGCCGATCTCCTCGCCAATTCCCCGCTCGGCCATTCCTCCGAAGAAATGGGCTTTCAACTTCGCCATTCTGGCCTGGCTTCGTTTCGATCCCATTGCCTGGCGTAGCTGGTCGGCGTCGCCAGCAGTGAAGCCAGCAACGTCGATCGCCATTTGCATCAACTGCTCTTGGAAAAGCGGAATGCCGAGAGTCTTCTCAAGTGAGTTCTTGAGCAGAGGGTGGAGGTATGTGACTTCTTCCTCGCCGTTACGCCGCCGAATGTATGGATGGACCGAACCGCCCTGAATGGGACCGGGTCGGATGAGCGCAATCTCGACCACAAGGTCGTAGAACGTGCGCGGCTTCAGCCGCGGCAACGTCGACATCTGGGCCCGAGACTCGATCTGGAAGACGCCAACGGTGTCGGCATGACACATCATGTCGTATACAGCATCTTCCTGTTCGAGGGCCGCGAGATCGAGCGTTACTCCGTGGTTCTCTTCGATGAGCTCAACCGAATATCGCAGGGCGGAAAGCATGCCGAGGCCGAGAAGATCGAACTTCACCAGGCCAGCAGCAGCGCAGTCTTCTTTATCCCATTGGAGCACCGTTCGGTTTGGCATCCTGGCTTGCTCAACCGGGCACACTTCGATAACAGGACGGTCGCACATCACCATGCCACCAGAGTGGATTCCTAAATGGCGTGGAAGCTCTTTGAACTTCGCAGCCAGTTCGATGACATCGTCGGGAAGCTCTGAGTTTTCTTCGGTTCGGCGATCGATCGATTTCGCGAACGCATCTTGTTGTCCGACGGCGTATCCCAGTGCCTTTGCCGCGTCTCGAACCGCCGATCGAGAACGGTAAGTGATGACGTTCGCGACTTGGGCCGCGTGGCGCCGGCCATGGCGTTCGTATACGTACTGGATGGCTTCTTCGCGGCGGTCTGACTCGATGTCGAGGTCGATGTCTGGCGGCCCATCACGCTCAGGCGACAGGAACCGCTCGAACAACAGCCCAAGCGAAACAGCGTCGGCCTTCGTGATACCAAGTACATAACAAACAGCTGAGTTGGCCGCGGAGCCACGCCCCTGACAGAAAATGTTGTTGTGCGCACAGAACTCGACGATGTCGAACACCACGAGGAAATAGCCAGGGAATCCAAGTGCTTCGATGAGGTCGAGCTCCTTGTCAAGCTGCTCCCACGCCCCTGGCATGTACGACGCCTCTCGAGTGCCATATCGGTGCTGACCGCGCTCCTCCACCAAACGCCTGAGGTACCCCATCTCACTCAGCCCGTCGGGGCAAGGAAATGGTGGCAGTTCGGGTGCCATAAGTTTGAGATCGAATGCACACGCGAGCCCAAGCTCGGCCGCTCGTTCGACGACTCCCGGGTAGCGGGCGAAGCGGGTTGCCTGTTCGTCTCCCGATCGAAGATGGGCGCTCCCGTTTACCGCGAGCCATCCTTCCATTTCGTCAAGACTTCGCCGTGACCTAACCGCGGCCATCGCCGCTGCGAGATGCCGATCGGCGGGGGTTGCGTAGTGCACGTTGTTGGTGGCAACGAGTTCTACTCCGGCCCCCATCGCCAGCTTCACCAAGGCATCGTTTCGCACACTGTCCATGGGGCTGCCATGGTCGGACAACTCGACAAACACGTTCGTCCGCCCGAACCGCTCGATCAGCCCGTAAAGCTCTCGCTCTGCCGCCGCCGGGCCCTCGGCCTCCAGTGCGAGCGGCACAAGACCCTTTCGACAGCCGGTCAGGATAACGAGATGGTCGACTTCCCCCGGCTTCAACCAGCGGTCGAAGTCTTCCATGCGCAAAGAAGGCCGGTTCTTCTCTCCCGCAAGCTGGGCTTCGCTGATCGTCCTGGCCAAAGCCGCATAGCCGATTGGGTCACGAGCGAGCACCAGCAAATGCGAGCCGGCGGGGTCTGGCTCGGGGGCATGGCCCCGCGTGCTTCGCTTCGCCTCGGGCAAGAGCGACAGTTCGGCTCCAAAGATTGTTGGCAGGCCAACGGTGCGGGCGGCCTCAGCGAAACGAACTACCCCGTAGAACCCGTCATGGTCGGTAAGCGCTAACGCTTCCAGGCCAAGCCTGGCTGCTTCCTCAACAAGTGCTTCAGGGTCGGAGGCGCCATCGAGAAAGCTAAAACTGGAGTGAGCATGAAGCTCGGCATAGGGGGTTCGAGAGCGGTAGCGGGGCAGTGCAGGCGCTTCGTATGGTTCTCGCTTGCGGCTCCAGGCTGGCGAGTCGTTACCATCGCCGATGAGCGGACCAAGCGGCCGGTCTGATAGCCGTGCCTCAATTTCCTTCCACGATTGTGGTCCGCTGCTCCATCCCATGCGAGAGACCATAGCGAACATGTGTTCGTTTTACTAGGGGTCGATTTCCGGATTTCCCATACCCTGCAAAACGACTTTCGAGAGGGCTGCCAGGGTGGCGAGCGCTTCGTACGACTCAGTTTCGGCTGTCGATTCAGGATCAAGACGTCCGAACAGCTCAAGGCCAAGAAACAGCGACGAGATGGCCCGAGCAAGCTGCGGGTATGGCAGGATCCCGGCCACTGGCGACCCGACAAACGCGCGGCGCAATGCTGCAGACACAAGATCATCCCAGGGCGACAAGGTCTTGAGGATCCGGGGGCCGAGTTCACTCCCGATCGGCCAGCTGGCCACGATGCCAGACAACGCCATCATGTCCGGATCGTCGCTGTTGGCGCGCATCGAGATGCCGACCCGAACCAGTTCGTCTAGATCGTCGGCCGCCTCGATCATTGGGCCAAACTTCGCCGTCCGCCGCTCATGAGCACGCTCTAGCGCCGAGAAGAGAAGCTCTTCGACCGAACCGAAGTGATAGAAGACGAGTGCCTGATTGAAGTCACCGGTTCGAGCAATCGCTCGTGCACTGGTGCCGACAAGGCCCTCAAGACGAACCGTCTCAAGAGCCGCATCGATGATCTTGTCTTTCGTTTCTCGTCCAGTCTTGCTGGACTTTCGAGAAGCCATAGTCATGAGTGTGGCGTCCCTGCCGCCGTTCCGCAGCTGCCATCGTCACAAATCTCCTCTCCCGCCTCGTTATCACCCAAGACTCGCGAGATGGCACCCCGCGCCCCAGAGAGCTGATGGAAGGTTGCTTTCGCGACCCCTTTCATCCCTGGTCGTTGGAGATGACTGGCAATCTTGCGATAGCGACGGAGGGCCCAGAGACAAGTGATGAACGCGTCAGGCCCTACCCACACCTGGCCTTGGTTGTCGACGACCACAAGCTCGTCGCCAACTGGCAAGAGTCCGTCAGCCCATTCCCGTATGCCGGGCGTTTGGGACGACACGAACCGGACTGGAATGAGTTGTTCCTGTCCTTCGATCCACACGCGGCAGCGCCGGCATAGCGCACAGTCCTCGTCGTAGAGAACCGTGAGCCATGCCGGCGCAAGTGCCACCCTCATCAGAAGTTGACCGGAGGCGGAGGAGTCATCGTGCCTGGCATCGGATTTGGCATGTAGGCCGACGCTGCGGGTGGGAACGCCGGGGCCTTGTTGCCATGGTTACGAATCTTCCAGAACACCAACATGTTGAGGAGATGCACAACACCAAGCGACAGCACCAGGATTCCGAGTCGTTGGACGAGATCGTTGATGAACGCAATCTCGCTGCCGTAGTCGGGAGTGACTCGGTAGAGCACAATCGCGTAGCCGAGGTTGAGCAGGAGGAAGCCGACCACGAGTAGATGATTGATCGCTTCGGCGAGTTCGTCGCTGTCGAAGACATCCCGCAGGAAGACAGCCCCATTGCGGTGAAGGGTTCGGGCGAGGTAGATGATCAATGTGAGCGCAATCGTCGCATAGACGACGTAGGCAACAATCGCCGATCGGGCGCTCACCGCATACCAATTCTGAGCCGCTATGAGCGCTGTCAGGTTTCCGCCAGTTGATCCGAACATGTGCTTCTTCTTTCGTTATTTGAGCAAGTGCTCAAGTTGATAGTTTGAGCATACGCTCAAACTTTTCAGCCGTCAACACTTTTTTAACCGATCGCTCAAATCTTGTTCGTTGAGCCTCGTTGAGGCCGGTGAGCTATCTTCAGCGGCAACGACAAAACCAAAGCGAGGCACCATGACTAACCAGACGAAGTACCTGCTCTCCGAGGCCGAGATGCCAACCCAGTGGTACAACATCGTCGCCGACCTCCCGACGCCTCCACCGCCTCCGCTTCACCCAGGGACCCGAGAGCCGGCGGGGCCGGACGACCTTGCGCCGCTCTTCCCAATGGCGTTGATCGAGCAAGAGGTCAGTACCGAGCGCTACATCGATATTCCAGGACCAGTGCTCGACGTCTACAAGCTGTGGCGACCGAGCCCTCTCTATCGCGCCCACCGCCTTGAGAAGGCGCTCGATACGCCCGCTCACATCTACTACAAGTACGAAGGGGGCAGCCCCGCCGGATCCCACAAGCCAAACACCGCCGTGCCTCAGGCGTATTACAACGCCCAAGACGGCATCAAGAAGCTCACAAGCGAGACCGGGGCCGGTCAGTGGGGCAGTTCGCTTGCGTTCGCGTGCGCCCAGTTCGGCTTGGAGTGCGAAGTATGGCAGGTCGCTGCGTCATACCGGCTCAAGCCATATCGAAAAGCAATGATGGAGCTATGGGGTGCAACGCTGCACTCCAGCCCGTCAAACCTGACCGAGTTCGGTCGTTCACTACTCGCAGAGAACCCCGATCATCCTGGCTCGCTTGGTATCGCGATCTCCGAGGCCGTCGCAATGGCTGTCGCCGACCCCGAAGTGCGCTACTCACTCGGCAGCGTGCTCAACCACGTCCTCCTCCACCAAACGATTATCGGCGAAGAGGCTCTCAAGCAGATGGCGATGGCAGAGGAAACGCCTGACATCCTGATCGGGTGCACCGGCGGCGGATCAAACTTTGGCGGACTGGCGTTTCCGTTCCTACGCGAAAAGCTGGCAGGAAACATGAACCCCATAATCCGTTGTGTCGAGCCCGCGGCCTGCCCGACCCTGACGAAGGGCGAGTACCGCTACGACTTTGGCGACACCGCGGGCATGACTCCGCTTCTGAAGATGCACACACTTGGCAGCGCATTTATTCCTGCGCCAATCCACGCTGGCGGCCTTCGCTATCACGGCATGTCACCGCTCGTCTCCCACGTCTACAACGAGGGACTCGTTGAAGCGACTTCGATCCCTCAGCTTGAGTGCTTCGAAGCCGCAGTCCAGTTCGCCAGAACCGAGGGCATCGTGGCGGCACCGGAGCCGACGCATGCACTCGCGGCGACAGTGCGAGAGGCGCTCGCATGCAAAGAGTCAGGCGAGTCGAAGGTGATCCTGACGGCGCTTTCGGGCCACGGTCACCTCGATATGGCGTCATACATGGCCTACTTCGCAGGCGAGCTGACCGACCACGAGATGCCAGACGCTGAAATCGCCGCAGCAATGGCCGGTGTGCCCGTAGTCGCCTAGCCAACGAACGCTTTGGGGTCAGACCCCAAGGCGTTCGTTTCATTCGAGTGTCACTGGTGCTCACTACCGTTCTTCCATGGCAAGAAAACCACGGACTGACTTTGAAGACGCATGGCATCACATCGGCAATCGGGGTGTAGATCGCCGACGAGTATTCGACGACGACTACGACAAACGCACCTTCATGAACATTCTGAGCGAAACGTTCGACGACGTTGGGACAGAGCTGCACGCCTACTGCCTCATGAGCAACCACTACCACCTACTCACGCACACGCCCGTGGCCTCGCTATCGGAGAGTATGCAGCACTTGTCGTCTCGCTACACAATGGCCTACAACAAGCGACACAAGCGTGACGGCCCACTCTTCACAGGCCGCTATTGGTCTAGCTTCCTTAGCACCGAGGAGCATGTGCTGGAGGTGTCGCGCTATATCCACCGGAATGCAGTCGATCTCGGTGTTGCTGGGACGCTCTCGGAATACGAATGGTCTAGCTACGGCGCATACGTCGGGACGAAACGGCGGGCGAGTTGGCTCCGCTCGTCAACCGTCCTCGCTATACGATCTCTGTCCGCACGCGAATACCAAACTTACGTCGAGGAATATCGTCCAGCCGAATCGACGACCTCCGCCGACGAAGGTCGGACCGCACAGTTCATTAGGCAGTCTGAGCTCGCTGCTGCGCTTGTCTTGCAGGGCACCCGATACCACGATCTAAGGTCTGGTTTAAGCATTTCAATGGCCATCAAGATTCTCGACCTCACCAGCGCAGACGTCGCTATCAGTCTCGGCGTGTCATCGTCCGTCGTACGGGGTCGCGTGCGGCGCTTCCTAGCCCAGAAAGATGCCGACCCGGAACTCGCATCGCTTGCGCTCAAAGCGGCCCACTTACTCAACGATTGCGAACGGCTTGGGGTCTGACCCCAAAGTGTTCGTTTAGGGGTGTGGCCTGGGCGGGGGTGATGCCGTGGTGGGTGATCGAGTCGGCGGGCGCTTCGGTGAGGAACCGCACGACATCGCTATGTCTCACCTCGACGAGTTCGCGAAGTGGGCAGTGCTGAATCCGGATCGTGAACAGGATCCAACCATCAGCATCGAGACGACGCAGGGTCTGGCGCTCGCTGCGGACATAGAGCTCATCGAGACAGCGATCAGCTGGCACTACCTGGTCGTCACCTGGTGAGGGCTGAAACAATGCCGGGTTTGGATGCACGAACCAGTTGCGTCGCCACACCGGCCGAGAACGCAGCCGGTCGAGCATCATGTTGACCTTGTCCTCGAGGACTACGTCGTAGCCACCGACGGGACCGTGGACCGCCAGCATGGGGCGGCCCACCTTGTCGGCCAACCGCCACCGTGACGGAAAACAAAGGCACGCCGCATCAAGGAACCAGCCGTCGTCATGGCGCCGCATCAGCACCAGGTCTTCCTGCACAAGGCGTCCCGCTTGCTCAAGGGGAGAAAGCGCGGTCGCGGCCGACCGCTCCCCCAGGTCGGCCTCAACGAGATGCAGCACTGCTTCAGCAGCTTCACGAGCAGAGTCGGGACAGAAGAAGACGTCGTCATGACGCTCGTCGAGGAGTCGGGCCCGTTCAGCCAACTCATCGGCAGTCTTCGCATCGCGCAGCAGCCACGGACGATCGCCAATCGAGCGGGTGCCCATTTTGAGCCAACTACTCGTTGGGTCGAGATCGAGTTCATCGAGCCAGCTCTCGCTCATTCGGCTCATGGTATTCGACCCTGGCGCACTAGGCTTCCCCGGGTGGACATGCGGGAACGTACCATCAACGACACGGATCCAGTTTCAGACGTGGAATCACTCGCGTCACGACTCATCGATGTAGTCAAAGGGCTTGGACCGGTAGTCATCGCGTTCTCAGGCGGCGTCGACTCTGCCCTCGTCGTCGCCGCTGCCGGCAGGGCTGCGGCCGACGTCAGTCTTGCGGTTACCGCCGACTCTGCTTCGCTCGCCGAAGGAGAACTCGTCGACTGCGAAGCGCTCGCCGACCAACTCGGCGTGGCCTGGCAACGGGCCGTCACTTTAGAACTCGACGACGATCGTTACATTCGCAACGACACAGACCGCTGCTTCTGGTGCAAAACAGCCTTGATGGACCAGCTCGAGCCAATCGCAACAGAGCGACACGCGACCGTCGTCCTCGGCGTAAACCTCGACGACCTCGGCGAGCATCGGCCCGGTCAGAATGCTGCCTCCGAACGAGGCGCCCGCTTTCCCCTTGTCGAAGCCGGTTTCACCAAGGACGATGTTCGCCTCTTGGCCAACGCCTGGGGTGTCCCTGTCTGGGACCGACCATCGATGCCATGCTTGGCGTCACGCGTGCCGTATGGAACGGCCGTAACTATTCCCCTCCTTTCTCGTATCGATAGGGCCGAGGCTGCGCTCAAAGCATTCGGGCTGCGCGACGTTCGAGTTCGTCACTACGACGACACCGCACGAATCGAAGTTCCGACCGGCGACATCGCAGCGGTTGCTGAACACGCCGCCGAGATCACCCGGTCACTCCAGGCAATCGGCTACCGCTACGTCACGCTCGACCTGGCCGGCCTCCGATCGGGAAACCTCAATCATGTCCTTGCTTCCGAATCAACCCCAACCGATGGCTGACGCGTTCGCCAACCTCGACCACCAGCGCTCCGAGCGCCTCAACATGCCCGAGGCGGTGTTCTGTAGCGGCAAGACTCCCGAACAGTGTCTGGCAATCGTCGAAGAGTTCTTGGCGACGGGCGACGAAGCTGTGATCGCCACTCGCACGAGCGAAGATCAGCGGACCTTGCTTGAGACCCTGTCGCCAACGTCGATAAGCGGGAATCTGTTGACATGGAAGCACCGGCCATCAACTGGTTTCACTGTTGCGGTGGTGGCGGCAGGAACGTCCGACCTCCCCGTCGCTACCGAGGCCGCCGGCGTACTTGAAGCGTTGGGGCACACGGTCAAACAAATCACTGACGTCGGAGTCGCCGGTCTCCATCGCTTACTCTCGACGCTGCCCGAGCTAGAGACAGCCGACTTGATCATCGCCGTCGCTGGCATGGAGGGCTCGCTGCCGACTGTGCTCGCAGGGCTCGTCCCCCAACCGATCATCGCCATTCCAACCTCGGTAGGTTACGGCTCTTCTCTTGACGGCGTCACCGCCCTCTTGTCGATGATGGCAAGCTGTGCGCCTGGCCTTGCCGTCGTCGGAATCGACAACGGCTACGGTGCAGCGTGCGCCGCTCATAGGGCGCTCAGGGTCGCAGCCAAATGACCACGGAACTCTGGTTCGACCCAACCTTTGGGGTGTCTGGCGACATGCTGATCGGCGCGTTCTTCGGACTTGGCGTCGATCCTGATGAGGTTGTGGCCGCACTTGCGACACTTGGCCTCGAGGACTGGTCGATTACGGCTGGCATAACGCGCCGCTGCGGCGTTGTTGCCAGTCGAGCGGAAGTGACCTCGAAGACATCCAGCCATGGCCGACACTGGTCATCGATCGACAAATTGCTCGCCGAAGCCATGCTTGGCGACCCCGGTTTGCCTGAGTCCGTCGTGACGGGGGCCCGATCGACCTTCCGGCGGCTCGGCGAGATCGAGGCCGCCCAGCACGGTGTGCCGATCGACGAGATCCATTTCCATGAAGTTGGAGCCGTCGACGCAATCCTCGACATCACGGGGGCCTGGCTTTGCTGGCATCTACTCGGCGAGCCGATGGTGTCGTTCGGTCCGGTAGGGCTTGGCTACGGAACTGTGTCGGCCGCACACGGCGAACTCCCAATCCCTGCACCCGCAACCGCAGCGCTCCTGCAGGGCTGTGAGATTCGATCGATGGACGTGGCGAGCGAAACCGTGACCCCGACCGGGGCCGCGCTTCTCACCACAATGGCAACTCGTTCGGGCCTCATGCCATCTGGCGTCATTGAGTCCATCGCTCGCGGCGCCGGCGGTCGCGACCCTGAGGGCTACCCGAATGTCGTTTCTGCGTACCTCATCGCGTCGACTACAGAAGCAGCAGCCGAAGACAACATCATCGAATCGAAACTCGTCCTCGCCACCAACATCGACGACGCAACGGGCGAGCAGATCGCCCACACCATCGAACTCCTTCTCGCTGCTGGCGCCGACGACGCGTGGGCAAATCCGATCGTCATGAAGAAGGGCAGACCTGCAGTCGAGCTTTGCGCCTTGACCTCTCCGTCGGATGCACAGTCGCTTCAGACGATCATGATGAAAGAGACGGGATCGCTTGGTGTGCGCTGCACGCCGACCACCCGTCATGCCGCTCACCGGACCACCCGCGAGGTCAACATCGATGGATTCGCAGTGCGCATCAAGGTGGGCCCATTCGGCGAAAAGCCAGAGCATGATGACCTCGTCGCCGTCGCTAAGGCCACGGGGCGATCCCTTCGAGATATTGCGACCGAAGCGCGCAAGTCGTTCTAGAAATGGCAATTTTCGCTTCGAGCGACCAAACTCGCTGCGATGACCAAGGCAGCAGATGAAGAGATTCGCCGCAGGGTCGGCACCGCATGGCGTGAGATTCGCCGCGGCGCGGCAGCAGCGCGGATCAAAGACCTGCTCTACGGCGCTGGTCCTGAAGGACTGGACCAAGCCCTCGCCGATGCGCTGAGTGTCCTCTGTCAACAAGGTCCGCTTCGCATGGGCGAGCTGGCCGACGAACTTCGTATCACACCAGCCTCGACGACTCGTGCTGTTGCCTGCCTCGTCGACCGCAATTTCGCGGAGCGAGTAAAGGCTGTCGATGATCAGCGCTCGATCATGGTGTCGGCGACCAAAGATGGCATCAAGAAGTACCAGGAATATTCCGTTGTAATCTCGACCGCGCTCACCGAAATGCTGAGCGAGTTCGACGCCGATGAACGTGACCGTCTCGCCGATTTCCTGGAGCGATTCGCCACTGCCGTTGACCACTACGTCGACACGCACGACCAACCAGACGAATCGGAGTAGGCCGCGAGCGCCGAACCGTGCGCTACTCAATCTGCCGCTTTCGCCCACACACAACAGTCAACTAACCTGTGCGCATTGCCGCACCATTTGAAACCCCAGGGGGTCCGCCGTGAAGGCAGCAGTATTGAATTCAATTCCGGGTCAGCTAGAGATCGAAGAAGTACAGATCGACAAGCCGGGTCCTCGTGAGGTTCTGATCCGGACGAAAGCTGCTGGCATTTGCCACTCCGACCTCCACTTCATGGAGGGCAAATACCCGCACCCGTGCCCCACCATTCTTGGGCACGAGTCGGCCGGCATCGTCGAAGCCGTCGGTTCGGCCGTCCATTACGTGCAGCCGGGCGACCACGTCATCACCTGTCTCTCCGCCTTCTGCGGTCACTGTGAACAGTGCCTGAGCGGTCACATGTCGCTTTGTGAACGTAAGAACATCGACCTCGTGCGCCAGCCGGGCGAGGCTCCTCGCCTCTCCCGTAACGGCGAGACAGTCAGCCAGTTTCTCCACCTCTCGTCCTACGCCGAAATGATGTTGGTGCACGAGCAGGCCCTGGTGAAGATCGACAAAGACATGCCGCTCGACAAGGCAGCGTTAATTGGCTGCGGTGTCACCACCGGCATGGGTGCCGTGTTCCGCACGGCCAGGGTTGAGCCGGGATCAACAGTTGCCGTCATTGGCTGTGGCGGTATTGGCCTCTCTGCGATTCAGGGCGCCCGCATCGCTGGCGCAAACAAGATCATCGCCGTCGACATGAATGCAGGCAAGCTCGAGCTCGCCCAGTCGATGGGCGCCACCCACGTCATCAACGCCGCCAACGACGACCCGGTAGAGGCTGTCCAAGAGCTCACCGGCGGCGGTGTCCACAACAGCTTCGAGGCTGTGGGTATGAAGATCACGGCCGAGCAATCGTTCAAGATGCTCCGCGCTGGCGGCCAAGCCACAATCATCGGAATGATTCCCGTTGGCACCATGCTCGAGGTTCATGGCCCAGAGCTCCTCTCCGAGAAGACACTCACCGGCTCCAACATGGGCTCGAATCAGTTCCGTACCGACATGCCCCGGTTCGTCGAGATGTACCTCGACGGTCGTCTCATGCTCGACGAGATGGTGTCGAAAACGATCACACTCGAAGAGATCAACGAAGGCTTCGAAGACATGAAGACCGGCAACATCGCTCGTAGCGTCATCACGTTCGACTGAGTCACTTTCACACGCAATCAGTCGACTCGCCGCCATACTGATCCTTCGACTAGCCGTGCGCTGGTCACGCGAAGGAGAGTCATGAGTGAGTACGACTACATCATCGTTGGTGGCGGGTCAGCAGGCTGTGCGCTCGCCAATCGGTTGAGTGCCGACCCGACCAACGAAGTGCTCGTGCTCGAGGCGGGACGGCCCGACTACAAGTGGGATGTCTTCATCCATATGCCAGCAGCGCTGACGTACCCGATTGGGTCACGGTTCTACGACTGGAAGTACGAAAGCGAACCAGAGCCGCACATGGGCGGTCGCAAGGTCTATCACGCCAGGGGCAAGGTTCTCGGTGGGTCAAGCAGCATCAACGGCATGATCTTTCAGCGGGGCAACCCGATGGACTACGACAAATGGGCTGCGATGCCCGGCATGGAAACGTGGGACTATGCGCACTGTCTTCCTTACTTCAAGCGAATGGAAACATGCATCACTGGAGAAGACGACTACCGCGGCGGCGACGGCCCGCTCGAACTAGAACGGGGCCCTGCATCAAGCCCACTCTTTAAAGCCTGGCTCAAGGCTGGTCCGCAAGCGGGTTATGACATCACCAATGATGTCAACGGGTTCAAACAAGAGGGTGTCGCCGCATTCGACAAGAACGTCAAACGCGGTCGCCGCCTGAGCGCCGCACGCGCCTATCTTCACCCCGTCATGAAACGCCCGAACCTCACGGTCATCACCCGAGCGCAGGCCAACAAGATCGTGTTCGAAGGTAAGAAGGCTGTCGGGATCGAATACCGCCACATGCGTCGCAACAAGGTAGCCACCAGCGCCGAGATCATTCTTTGTGGCGGAGCGTTCAACTCGCCTCAGTTGCTCCAACTCTCTGGTGTGGGCGAAGCCGAGCACCTCAAGAACCTTGGCATCGATGTCATCAACGACCTTCCTGGCGTCGGCCAGAACTTGCAGGACCATCTTGAGGTGTACATCCAATACAAGTCGAAGTTGCCCGTTTCGATGCAGCCATACCTCGCCAATTGGCGCAAGCCGTTCATCGGCCTTCAATGGCTCTTTCGCCGAGGCCCGGCGGCCACCAACCACTTCGAGGCTGGTGGCTTCGTTCGCGGCAACCCCAATGAGCCATATCCGAATCTGATGTTCCACTTCTTGCCGATCGCCGTTCGCTACGACGGGAGCGCACCCGAAGGCGGCCACGGCTATCAGGTGCACGTTGGGCCGATGTTCTCAGACGCCCGCGGCTCGGTGAAGATCAAGTCGACCAATCCGCGCGAACATCCCGCCGTACAGTTCAACTATCTCTCCACAGAGCAAGATCGCAGGGAGTGGATCGAAGCAGTCAGGACCGCACGAAAGATTCTCACCCAGCCGGCCTTTGACGACTACAACGCAGGCGAGGTTTCACCCGGCTCGTCGGTCGAGACTGACCAAGAGATAATTGACTGGGTTGCTCGAGACGCCGAAACTGCGCTTCACCCCTCGTGCACGTGCCGAATGGGTAGCGACGAACAGGCCGTCATCGACCCAGATACGTTCCGAGTTCATGGCGTAGACGGGGTCCGCGTCGTTGATGCGTCAGTCATCCCAATCATCACCAACGGCAACATCTACGCGCCAACAATGATGATCGCCGAGCGAGCAGCCGATGCGATTCTTGGCAACGATATGCTCCCTCCGTTAGAGGTCGATCTGTACCGCGCACCGGTCGGCGACTGACACTCCAAAGTTCAACGCTCGTAGCGGTCTACCGATGAGCGACGGCCCTAACCGGAGCCTGTTCGACAACCAGGGGAATGGCGCTCCGAGCGCGGCGCTCAGCAATCCCGTACAGAATCGCGGCTGCCACGACGACACCGCCCATGATGCCCATCGAGTTGCGCAAGCCGATGATCTCGGCGAGCTGCCCGAGTGGCAGAGCGGCCAGGCCAAACCCTGCGAATGAAAGCTGCATGATGGATTGCACTCTGCCCTGATAGCTGGGGTCGGACTCAGTGATGGCCAGCGTGGCTGACAACGACTGGAATGCGGTATTCGCGGCGCCGATACCGATCATGGTGGCGAGCGATAGGAGCAACCACGGGGAGTACGCAAGGGCAACGACGATTCCGCCGAAGGCGATGCCAGCGAGAATCATGATCTGTTTAGCCCGAGGCGAATCCGAACGCGACGCCAGCGGGTATGCGGCCGCCACTGCTCCAAGGGCGCCAATCGAACTGAAGTAACCCACCCACGCATCGGTCTCCCCGAAGATGTCTTTCACATAGACGGGGATGAACGACACGTAGTTGAAGCCGAACATGATGATGATGAACGACGTAAGGATCAGGCGCCGTAGATTCGGCACACCAGCAACATAGCGAACACCATCGGCAATCTCGGCCAATGGGTTCTTTGCCACCGTGTTCGCGGACGGTTTCCCGGCAGGCAGCAAAAACATGGCGAACAGACTGAAGACAGAGCAGGCCGCAGCAACCAGGTAGGCGCCACCAATTCCGATGAACGCCACACCGGCGAGAGCACCGGCGAGCGCAGGGGCAAAGACTCGGGTGCCATTCATGCTGAGCATGGTGAGGGCGATGGCGTTGCCGATTTGGTCTCGGCCAACTAGCTCCGCAGAGAATGCGACACGGGCGGGACCGAGAAAACCGAATGAGCCTCCTTGCATGACGGAGGCAAGCAGCAGCATCCAGAACTCTTCGCGGCCTGTAACGACGGCGATGCCCATGCCGACTGCGGCGAGCGTGATGCATGATTGGCTCACCAGGAGAACAATGCGTTTCGGCAAACGATCGGCTGCAACCCCACCCATGAGTGTGGTGATAAGCATCGAGGCGCCGAAGAAGAAGTACACCGTGCCGACACTCCGCTCTCGCAGGGTGAGGTCCCAGGCGAGGATGCCTCTCAACAGGAATTGCATCTGGACCGACATAAACGAGAAAAGTCCGGCCCACCAAAGGATTCTGTAGTCACGAATCGCTAGAGAGCTAAACGCTCCCCCTCGTGGGGTTGGTGTCCGATCGGTCATTAGTTCGAAAGCCTAACTGGTTCTCGAATCTGTTATCCAATTAGAAGTAGGAGGCTTCATGCCACCACGTCTGATGCTCAATCGAAACAAGGTGTGCAGAGCCGTCGTCACACATCAGTTGCATCCTGGCCCGCCGTCGATGTGTGAGGGGGTCCCACCACCGCTCGTCGGCTGGCCATGGACCTGCCCACCCAGTCACTGCCATCCGGCGGCCACGACCAAATCGCACAAGGGCCGGTGGCGACGAGAGATCGCCTCGGCCTGTCACCATGAGATCTCCGCCATTGACATCGGTGAGTTCGATCGGCTGGGGATCGTCGAACACCTGACTTGGGGCTGGTCGCGGAATCTGGCCTGGCCATGGTTCGGTTACCCATGACGCTTCGGTCGCTGGCCGTGGCTCGCCCAGGTCGACCGCGGCCGCAGGGATCAGCTCGATCTGTTCACCGGGCCCTCTGCCCCCTCGACGTTCGGGCACGCTGACTGCTTCGGGCCCCAGCATGGCTTGGATTCTGGCCACAACTCGAGTGACGTCGTCGGCCCGCTCAGCCCTCCCACCCCAGAATCCAAGCTGACGTCCGCTTGCAGGAACAACCTCGTCAGGGATCAGGGTGAGCCTGACCACTCCCGATGTTGGACGACCACCGGCACCCGCGTTGAGCCACCCGTCAAGCTGCCACCTGGCTCGCTCGGCAAGAGCTGCGGCCGATAACGCGCCCTCGTGTCGCCAGAGTCTGAGTTGGCGCTCGCCTGCTTCGGTCTCTGCTTCGATAGCGATACGAATGCAGGCAAGGCCTTGGGACCAAAGAGCAGCGTGCAGTTCGTCGGCAAGGGCCTTGGCCGCGAAGGCACATTGGTCGATCCGCTCCGCCGCTGGCTCAAACTGCCATGTGACGGCCAGGTCGCCAGCCGGTCGACGAAGATCGGGCGGGTGTTGGTCTTCGCCCCTCGCCAATCGATGGGCAACGAGGCCTTCCTGGCCAAATCGGCCAGAGACGTCGGCTCCGGAAAGTTCGGCGAAAGAACCGAGCGTTCGCAGGCCGAGACGAACTAACACATCGCCAAGCGACGGCATGTCTAGAGCCTCGATGCCGAAGCCGGCGAGGAAGGTGGCTGACTCGCCTGGATGGATGATCACCGGGCCATGAATGGCATGAGTTGAGCGGGCAGCCAGACGGGCGGCAAAGACACCGTCGGCTACTCCGATGCGGGCCACACCACGGCCGGCAAGGACGGGTTGCACCACGCCCAACACCTCATCGGCCAATGTCTTATCACCACCAAAGAAACGAGAAGGCCCCTTCGTGGGGAACCCAACCAAGCCGGCACCGGTGACCTCGACTTGTGGAGTTATTGCCTCAAGCGCAGCTGCGACTGGCTCAAATAGTCGAGCTTCGCGGTCGATATCACGCTCCAGGATGGCGACATCAGGACAACGCCCTTGAGCATCGCGACGACGCTGACCGACCTCGACCCCTTCCTCACGAGCAGCGGGTGAAGTAGCGATCACACGATTCGCCACAACGACCGCAGCCGGTTCGTCGAGCGGGATCCCCCAGGCAACTACTGGCCAGTCGGGGCACCACACCACCACCATACGAACTGCAGACTCCACGACTAGCCGACCAAACGAGGACGAAGCTCGCTCACTTGGGCCCCTGCAGCAGCGAGGCGGCCGTCAGGCCCTGGCAGCCAGACAGACACCGAGCGGTTCATCCCGCCCGCCCGACGACCGACCGCTTCGACTCTCGCCCTTCGAGCTTGGAGATAGCCATGGCCCTCACCAAGCCCCTGCCACCCTTCGTCGATAACAGCAAGCGTGGTATCGAGTCCGGTTGGCCACGACCGTCCTCCATCAAGGTGGAGAAGCACCGACTCTTGTTCGCGAGCTTTGGCCACCAGCCGTCTGGCGTCGCGGGCACCAACCGTTGCGTCAGGGGCAATAGCTACCATGTCGACCGACTCAAGAAGCGAGCTCACAACGGCCCCCCAACGCGACCGGCCCGGCTCTTCGACCACCAGAACACGATCGAGTCTGATCCCAAAGTCACTCGCGGCGGCAAGCCCAAAGGTTGGGGCACCGACAACGGCAAGCCATCCCTGCGACCCAAGTGACTCAGCCATGAGCGCCATGGCCAACGACCATGACCCATTTCCGCTCACCCCAAAGGTGGTTCCACGTTGCAGCCCGCCCCATGGAAATAGAGGCAACAACGGCTCCGGCACAGCCAATATGCGTTCCTGCGCGAGAGTGACCGGGCGAATCTTGTTGATGAGTTCGGGGGACAGCTCAGCACGAGCTGCTCGTAAGGCCATCGGTTCAGCATAGCGAACATATGTTCGCACGCGCCACCCGATGTGAGAGCAATTATGCGGTGAGAGAAAAACTATGGAGTGAGAGAAACCACGGTGGCGCCTATTGCCCCGAACGCTCCGGTGAGAAGATCGTACTGAGCTTGATCGCGGTACACGCCAACAATTGCGCCTCCCGAGCCGGCGAGTGTTGCCGGAGACTCAAGTTCCTCAGCCAACGAGACCAGAGCCTCCTGCTGCTCAGGCAGTGGCCCAAGCGCTCTCCTCAGTTCCATGTTGCGGCCAACGAGTTCGCCGAACCGCCCCGCGTTGTGCCACCGCAGCGCCGCTTCGCCTTCAACCGCAACCGCCGCGAGTTGGCGCATCACGTCGCGCACGATGGGGTCACCGTTATCGAACCTGCGACGAAGTGATCGGTGATAGACATCGCTCGGCTCGGCAGCATGAAGGCTGTACGCCAGATAGAGGGGAGGCAGCGTCGCCGGATCGAGATGCCGATACGAGCCGTGACTGACTCCAAACTTGGCGTCGACTTCAAGCGAGCCG
The DNA here is from genome assembly GCA_037968895.1 of Acidimicrobiales bacterium. Taxonomy (GTDB): domain Bacteria; phylum Actinomycetota; class Acidimicrobiia; order Acidimicrobiales; family SZUA-35; genus JBBKWJ01. The sequence continues at coordinate 7,707 of JBBKWJ010000216.1, read as the reverse complement.
AAGTCCATGGCCACGAGACCGCCATAGGTTTGCACGACTCGATCTTGAAGCCCAGCGACCACCCCAAGGTGGTCGGCCTCAGCAGCAAGGGCGAGCGAGGGCAGGACTTCTCGCGGAATCGACACGCCCGTGTGCTCTTCGAGGCACATCATCGTGGCCAATACGAGGGCCGACGATCCTGCGAGTCCGACCTGGCGAGGAATCGTCGTCCCGTACGACAGTGTGAAGCCTTCGTATCGGCCATGCTCAAGCGATTCGAGAACCGACATGAACGTGCGTACGCCGGCGGCAATTGCCTGAGCCCCGATGCCCGTTCCAAACCGGTCGATGTGTTGCGCGAAGGCTCCCGGCGAAGCCCACACAGCCTCGTCACTTGGGTTGGTCACAATGCGAACTTCACGGCTCGGCACCAACCGAACCGTTGCTTCAAATTGGGTAACGGCGAGGGCGAGTGTTCTGCCCCCATAACCATCTGATGGATTGCCGAGTAGACCTGCTCTTGCTGGCACCGAGCATTCGATCGCCGAATCTTCGGAGTCGATCTCTGCCGCAACCTGCATTTAGGCCCCGAAAGACTCTTCGGTTGGCACTTCGACCCCTGGCCGGTAATAGGTGTAGATACCTTCGATGACCTCTTTGAGACCATCGGCCGATGAGCCACTCGCCAGTTGAACCGTGACGGTCTGGGCGTAGACGTGTACGGCCGCAACCTGTCCGGTCGCGAGAAGTGCTCTGGCTAACTCGTCAGGCGGACGATTCGTTTGAATGTCGTCACCCGCGACGTATCGCTCATGCCCCATGCCGGTGAACGATCTGTTCGTTTCGAACCGAACGGTGCCGTGTTTGACTGATGTCTCTTTGATAACGCTCACTAGCTGACCCATTAGGCGGTGATCCTAGCGTCGCTCGGCTTGCGCCACGAATACTTGAGGGAACGAAGTGCCAACAGGCTGAGGCCAATGGTGATCAGACCGAGCACAAGGTGCACGATAATGAAGCCGCGTGAGTGGTCGCCGATGGCAATATCGACACCGCGAAACAACCAAGTCACAATGCCGTAGAACGCCAACACCAGCCCGGCAGTTTTGGTCCAAGCTGGCAGTTCAGGCAGGTTTCGAGCAAGGATCAAGCCGACGACAACGGTGGCTCCAAGCACGACGAAACCGCCGGAAAGAGCGAACCGGATGATCCGGTCGGAGCCGGCGAGCTCGTCGTCGACCGCGATGTTTCGCACGCGGCTCACCCAGACGAAGAGCGTCCACGCGGCAAGCGCCCAAAGACTGGCATTTCGGGGAGATTGAGTAGCCATACCTGTCGGACCCTATCTGGTTGCCTTACTCCCCTACTGGGCAGTTCTCGCCATAGAACTCTTCAATTCGAACCGCGGCCTCGTCGGCCGCTTCGTTGTCGAAGAATCCGGACTCGATCTGGGTCGGATCAAATTCGACTATCTCCAGCTCGCCCATGATGGCGTCGAAGGCCTCCTTGAGCGTCTGCGCATCGGCTTTAATGTCGCTCGGTGCAACATCGGCAAGCTCGTCGAATGTGTCCTGAGTAGCGCTGAAGTAGTCCTCCAGCGCATCGGGACTACTCAAGTCGGCATCCGACTGTGTTTGCTCATCGATCTTGACGTAGGTGTCACAAAACGCCTCGACGCTGCCGGAGGAGCCGCAGCTCGCTGCCAGCAGTGCGAATACAAGACTGCACGAGACAAGCTTTTTCATAAGACTTCACTTTCAGGTGATTGAGGACACGACGATAGTTGTATTCGCCGACATCGTGCGGCGAGGCTTCCGGATCACGACTCGTCGAACAGCGTGGGCTGGTCCAATACCATCCGAAAATCAGGGACTACCCGTTCGCATGAACTCCACAAAAGGTTGTCCATGAATACCCAAGACCGTCGATGCAAGGTGGAAGGCCCGTATGCCTGCAGCGCCGCCTTTTGTTTCGCACACGGGTATCCCTTGTTGAACTCAAAGTTGTAGGCCGGGAGGTCGTTAGCTGCGAGTCTCATCATCCGGTCGCGGGTGACCTTGGCGAGAATCGACGCGGCTGCGATCGACAAACACTTTGCGTCGCCTTTGACAATCATCGTTGTCTCGGGATGTCCGACAAAGTCCCATTTCCCGTCGAGCAAAACCGCATCGGGAACAACACCAAGACTGGCGAGCGCACGCTGTGCTGCCAGTTTCTGAGCGGCAGACATGCCGAGCCGGTCACATTCGGCATTAGACGCGTGCCCGATGGCCCATGCGTCTGCCCACTCGGTGATCTTGTCGAATAGGTCTTCGCGTTCCAACTCAGTGAGTTGCTTCGAGTCTCGGAGCTTGTACATCCGGCGATCCTTCGGCACAACGACAGCACCTATGGTCAAAGGACCAGCCCAGGCGCCGCGCCCAACCTCGTCGAACCCGACGACTATGTCGAGTCCACGGTCCCAGTAGGCGCGTTCTTCGCTGAGCCCTGGCGGCTTCGACTTGATCGCCTTTCTCAGTTTCACCACGATCGGATCCTCACTGGTGACGAAATTAGGTCACTTCGCCTACGTCGGCAGTCGCCAATCCTGCCAAGCTAGTCGAGCAAACCACTTGTGAATCGCCACAACACAACCGGGACTAGGACGGTGGAAACCGTGAGACTTTACAAACACGCTCGCACTTTCCTGATGTTGCTCGTGGCGTTGCTGCTCTCGATTGTTGGTCTTGCCGACAGTCCGGCGTCGGCCGCGTTCACCGACCACAACCTTAAGCCCGAAACCACCTACTGGCGCTACGTCAAAGCGGTCGACACGGCTGGTTCAGAGGGTTACCGATCGGGCATGTTGGCGGCCGTCACGCCAGGCAAAGCACAAGGAACCCGAGTTATTGCGGTCGGCGATATGGCGAGTTGTGACGACAACAACGTGGCGGCCGAAGTCGGCAACTTACTCGACGTTCGGCCCGGCAAGATTCTCGCTCTCGGCGACCTCGTATACCCCATTGGTTCAGACGAAGACTTTGCCAACTGCTTTGCGCCAAAGCTTGGTCGACATAAAGGGCGGATGATTCCGGTCCCTGGAAACCACGAGTACCTCACGCCTGGCGCGGCAGGGTACGTCCGCTACTTTGGGCTCGCCGCTGGACCGGCCGACAAGCTCTACTACGAGTCGTGGATCGACGGCTGGCAAGTACTGGCCCTCAACAGCAACTGTTCCGAGGTCGGCGGGTGTGGCGTCGGGTCGCCTCAATACAAATGGCTCGAAGGCGTGCTGGACTCCGCTCCTGCAAACGTGTGCCGAATTGCGATGATGCACCACCCTCGTTGGACGAGCTTTCCCAATTACGGCAACCAGGTTTACCTTGAGCCGTTGCACCAACTGCTGTACGAGGCCGGAACCGATGTGGTGTTTGCCGGTCACGCCCATCACTACGAACGGTTTAACCCTCAGAACGCGTCAGGTCAGGCCGCAGCCGATGGCTTCCAGCTCATGATCGTTGGTACTGGCGGCGTGCCCCTTCGCCCGACAGGCAATCCGGTCGCTAACTCTGCTGTTCGTATCCAGTCCCACGGCATCGCCGAGATGGACTTGGCTGCCGGTAGCTACTCGTGGTCGTTCCTCAACCTCGACGGGGTCGAACTTGACGGCGGCAGTCGCGATTGTGTGAACGCCGATGCCGCCCCTCCGGTGACGCCAACCCAGCCTGCAAAATTCACGCCAAAGGCACACGAGCTCGATGCGAAGGGCGGCAACGTGTTTCGCCTCTACCGAGCCGTGTTTCGGCGAGATCCAGACAACGGCGGCTTTACCTATTGGCACACGCTTCACAGCAATGGTTTGAGCCTCGAAGATGTAGCCGTCGAGTTCGCAGCCTCGCCAGAGTTTCAGCAACAGTACGGCAACCTCAACAACCGAGAGTTTGTCAGACGTCTCTATCTCAACGTGATGAACCGCGAGCCCGATCAAGGCGGCTGGACCTACTGGACCGACATCTTGGCCAAAGGCAATTCGCGAGGCAACGTCGTCATCTGGTTTAGTCAGTCGGCCGAGTTCGCCCGCGCCAACCCCTTCCCCTAAAACGAACGGTTGGGTGTCAGACACCCAAGTGTTCGCGTTCGTAGCGTTCGCAGGTTGCTACGGTGCATCATCGTGAGCGCATCTTCCGTTGAGCAAGAGATCGGCTACGCCGAATTTGGCGTCTGGTACGACGCGTACCGGGCCGAGATTCTCGAGCCTGCACTCGACGAGGCATCAGCGGCTCTTGATTCGCTCCTCGCCGAGCTTCTGACCGACCGCGACCTCGCCCGAATTCGTAGCACAAGCGGTCGAGTGAAATCCAAGCGCCGCACCTGGCGCAAGATCCGGCAGCCTCGCTACCAGGGCCGGATCGCAACCGTTGACGATATTCCCGGCGTCGTCGACGACCTCGTTGGCCTACGCATGACGTGCATTAACGTCCGCGATATCGAGATGGTGCAGACCGCCCTTGATGCCGTGCCACGATCCGCCTGGGGCGGCCTGCACCTCGACCCCACCACCGAACGTGACTACGTCGCCGAGCCCAAGGAGTCGGGCTATCGGGGCTGGCACGTAAATCTCGGCATCACAGTGAACGACACGCCGGTTGTGTGCGAACTCCAAGTTCGCACTCTGTTGCAGGACAGCTGGGGAGAACTCACCCACGAAGACACCTACAGCAAAGACGGTGCGCTCCCGCCTCTCGTCGATGTGCTTAGTACACGAATGGCCGACCTCCTCTCGATTCTCGACGACATCGCCGAAGACCTACGGACCGAACTCGACCGCATAGACCAAGAGATCGTTGCCGAACCTGACGACAGCCTTGGCGTCGCCGAAAGCGATCTGGCTGGACAGGCGGCGGACGCTGCAGTGCTGCTCCGAACCCGCTGGGAGTCGCTCGACAGACCGATCGATCTGGCTGCGCTGGCGTGGGCCTTGCAGCGCGAGTTTGGCGCCGAGGTCAGCGATGACTGGTTTGGGCACGGGAGCTTTAAACGATTCGTCCGCCACGCTGTTCCTGAGGGAGAAATGAGCACCGGCCGTCGCGCCTATCTGCTTCCGATCGTCGACAGCGATTCGGCCGAGGCCGCAACTCAGTCTGTCGACAGCGACGAAGATCCTCACGATGAAGAAGCTGAGGCGCCGACGACACCGGGTGCAGCTCGCCAGTTGAGGCGGATCGATCCAGAGTTTCCGCTCGTGGCCGCAGCCGACTGGCCCGTACTTTTCGAACATCTTGCTGAGTCATGGCGTCGGGTCAAGCCAACGAACTCGTCAACCGCAACCGCCAACCGACTTACCCGGTCGTCTCGAGACCTTGCTCGAGCAGCAGGCATGTCAGTGTCACGACGCACCATGCAGTATGTCGTGAAGGCGCTCTTCGCTTCGGATGAACTTTGGCCCCAAGAAGCAGGCCCCTCACCTAGCGACACAGTTCTTGCCCAGATTTTTGCGGCGCAAACCGTGCAAAGAATGGTCGAGCTTCGTGTCCTCGACGACATCGAATCGAAGGCGGCCAGCCGGGTCAGGCGATGGCTTACTGGCCGCTGAACCTGACGCAGCCGATGCGCTGAGGTCATACTGACTCCATGACTGCATCACAACTCACTGAGACCGATCGTCAGAAGTTTGACGAGCACGTCGTTTATCCGTGGGAGGACGTCTCGGTCGCGAGATCATCGAAGACGTTCCTGACTCGCGGCGAAGGCATCTATGTCTACGACGATGCAGGCAATCGACTCATCGATGGCCCGGGCGGCATGTGGTGCGTCAACGTCGGCCACGGTCGGACCGAGATCGCCGAAGCAATTGCGAATCAAGCGATGACGCTTGGCTACGTCTCGCCATGGTCGTTCGGAATGGATCACACGCTGCGTCTCACCAAACGACTGGCCGCCTACTCCCCCGGCGACTTGAACCATGTGTTCTACACGACCTGTGGATCGACAGCCGTCGACAGCGCACTTCGATTCATGTTCTTCTACAACAACTGCCGCGGCCTTCAAAAGAAGAAGCAGATCATCGCTCGCCGCGGCGGTTATCACGGCAGCACATTCCTCGGTGCCACCTGCTCGGGCAAGGCCGGCGACAAGCTCTACATGGACATGGCCGAAGGGCTCGTTCACCACATCTCCAATCCCAAGCCACTTGACCGGCCGGCCGGCATGTCGGTCGAATCTTTCTGCGACTTCTTGGTCGACGAACTCGAACAGAAAATCCTCGAGCTTGGAGCCGAGTCGGTTGGTGCATTTATCGCCGAACCCGTTCTTGGGTCTGGCGGTGTAGTCGTGCCGCCTCCTGGCTACCACCAACGAACACGCGAAATCTGTCGTGCCCACGACGTCCTCTACATAAGTGACGAGGTTGTCACCGCGTTCGGCCGTCTCGGCTCGATGTTTGCCTCAGACGACAACTTTGGAATCGTGCCAGACATGATCACCACGGCCAAAGGGCTGACATCGGGCTACATCCCAATGGGTGCGCTGTTTATCTCGGATCGCCTCTTTGATGAGCTACGCGACCTGAAGGCCGATCCCACCTACTTCACCAACGGTTTCACCTACTCCGGCCATCCGGTTGCAGTCGCCGCTGCCGAAAAGAACCTCGACATCATCGAAGAAGAGCGCCTCCTCGACCACGTTCGTGACGTCGGACCCTATTTCCAGCAACGTCTCGGGGAGCTAGCAGCGCTCGACGTCGTCCGCGAGGTACGGGGCGAAGGCCTGATGGCTGCCATCGAATGCAGCCTGGACCCCGACAATCCAGACGAAGCCCGCGACAGCGAGTTCCTACAGAACGTCGACCGAATCAGCCAGAAGAACGGGCTGATCGTTCGGCCGGTATATAGCAGCTGTGTAATGTCGCCTCCGCTCATCATTACTCGGGATGAGATAGACCAACTCGTCGAAACGCTGCGAGCGGCGATTGAGCAAGCATCAACAGCGGCCAGCGTCTAATTTCAGCCCAGCCACAGCTGAACCAAATTGCCCGACCTAAAGACACTCGCCACACCGCGAACCACTTTTGCCGTGGTCGAGCGTGTGATCGTAAAGTGTGAGAGTCTTTCGAGTCGAAAGATGGAAGAGTCTTTCTGATCGGGAGATACGGGCATTGTCAGCACAGAGTCATGACACGGAACTCGCTGTTCAACTGCAAGGGGTGACCAAGAGATTCGGCGATTTCACCGCAGTCGACAACATCGATCTTGAGATCGCCCAAGGCGAGTTCTTCTCGTTGCTCGGCCCATCTGGTTGCGGAAAAACCACCACCCTCCGGATGATTGCCGGCTTCGAATACCCGACGCTCGGAGCGCTCTCTATCGGGGGCAAGGAGATGGGCCTCGACCCGCCAGACCAGCGCCCGGTCAACACCGTGTTTCAGAACTACGCGCTGTTTCCCCACATGACCGTGATCGACAACGTGATGTTCGGCCTTCTCATGAAGAAAGTGCCAAAGGACGAGGCCAAACGGCTAGCCGATGAGGCGATCTCGAAGGTCCAACTCGGCGCCTTAACTGCCCGCAAGCCGAGCCAGCTCTCGGGGGGCCAGCAACAACGTGTGGCTCTCGCCCGAGCTCTCGTAAACCAACCCCAGGTCTTGTTGCTCGACGAGCCGCTTGGTGCGCTCGACCTCAAGCTCCGCCAGGAAATGCAGAGCGAACTCACGAGTTTGCACTCCGATCTCGGCATCGCATTCGTCTACGTCAC
>JBBKWJ010000215.1:0-4990 GCA_037968895.1 Acidimicrobiales bacterium | reverse complement strand
GGTGGGTGCTGGCGCCGACGGCTCAACTGGCGCATCTGCTTGAGGCTTGTGAAAGATGAAGATCGAGCCAGCTGGCTCGGGCGGATCGACGATGATCGGCACCTCTGCTACCTGAGGGCCGTGGAAAATGAATATCGAAGCCTGTTGCTCGGAAGGGTTGGGGGTCGCACCGGGGTCGCACCAAGCCCGCCGTCGCCAGGCACCGATCCTGCGGCCTTGCGAGGAACACAGATAGCTCGCCGAATTACTCACCGGAACAACCGGACGGGACACTAGCTGGTTGGTCGGTCAGCAGTTCTCTGCGTTGTAGTTGCTGAATTCGAGCAGGGCGATCTCCTGGTCGAGGGTGTCGAGTGCTTCGATCCTTTCCTCGTCGAGGTCCAGGATGACCCAGTCGACCCTTTCGAACTCGGCCACTATCGCCGAGTGGCCGGTAGTGATGGTCGCGATCGGCAGTCGAAGCTCGGGAGGAGCGAATGCCTGCAACCGACCGAATGTCCTGAGTACCTCTGTGTAAGCGGCTTCGGCAGTCTCAGGATCGAGAAGGGAAGTGCTGTTGAGATCGTCCAACGCCACAGCTACGTCGGTGACCAAAGCGCAATAGTCGCCGTTGCCGACCACCCCGCCCGCTTGCGAGGCCGCGACTTCTGCGTACCGATCGAGAGGGATCTCGCACTCGCCGAGCACGATCAGGATTGCGGATTCGGCGAACGGATCATCGGCGGTTAGGTCGAGCTTGTCGACGATGCAGGCAGCCTCCGTCGGAGTGAAGCCGACTTCGATCACCGAGTTGATCTGCTGCTCGGTGATGGTGATGCCACCAGTCCGGGTCTCGGCCGAATCATCGAGCGCGTCGGCTTCGGGTGGCCGCAACCGGGGATCGTCAGCGGGGTCGAACTCGACGTCGATGCCGCAGATCTCGAAGTCGTACCGATCGATCTCGAAGTACATTATGTCCTCGTCGAGTGTGGTGCCGAGCACGCTCGCGTCAGCATCGACGGCCACCCAGTCGACCCTTTCGAGTTCACGACCAAGGTCGAAGAAGTAGCCAGCCCTCGCGGCGTGCGAGAGTCGCAGCTCAGGGGGAGCCAATGCCTGCAACTGACCCAGCTGGCTGAGTATCTCGGGGAAGCGAGCCTCGAGGGCTTCAGGATCCAAGACGGCGGCCTCGTCGAAATCGGCGAGTTCCGCCTGGACGGCGCTGGCCACGGCGCAGTACTCGCTTGGCTCATCTGGCAGTGCAGTGGGCTCCTGCGGAACCGCTGTTGGCTCATCGGCCGGCAGGTCGTCGTTTGCGTCGGTGTTCGAGCGGTTGACCACATCGGAGAACGATGTCGCATCGCTCGAGTTGTCGGTGCCGCAAGCAGCCGGCACGAGTGCCAAACCCAAGATCAGGAGAATTATGCGTTTCATCGCGCCGACCGTAGCCCAACCACATGGCCCCATTCTTCGAACGCCATCCTCACCGGCACCATGTCGAGCATCGGACCGGAGCGGCTACCCGGATCATAGGATTCGGGTTGAAGCGCGAGACGTTCCCGCTCAAGTTCTAAACGACTGAAATCGTGAACATCAGGAGAGATGCAGCGCTGCTGCTTCTTGATGAGGACTATGACGAGTACGCGCGATCTGTTCGGTCACCGTTGGATCTCATGCAGCTGCAATGATCACCGCTGGCTCAGCTGCCTCTTCTCGCAGTCACGAGTTCACGATTGATCCGCGGGCCAACAACGAAGACGCTTTGTGTGTACTCGATGGCGACGACTGGTCTGGCTACGCCGTCGCCGACGCGCGCCATGGTCCTGAGTCGAGCCATCTCATTCTCGCCCGATTGCACCGCATGTGGGCGAGCGAGGTACCCACAACCGTCGAGGATCTCGGCCGGATGATCGCTGATCTGCGCCACGGAGAACCAGCCGCGACCCGTTCCGAGACCACCCTCGGTCACAGGATGGTCCATCCAAGAAATCTGCTTGCGAAGTTCGCCGACCACGAACGTCTCGAGCAGGTGACCAAACTCGGCCAGCCTCGCCGACCTACTCATCGAGGCGTTCGGCCCGCCCACGCTGCTCGCCGCAGTGCTGCTCGAAATCGACGGCATTGATCGAGCCATACTCCTTGGCTCTTGGGCGGCTGGCTATCAAGGTGACGCACTTGAGCGGCCGGGCGGTGCTAGCCCCAGTTACGAGTTTCGGGGGACCAATGAGGCAACCTCGACCGGGCGAAGTGGAGCCACCAGATCAGGCTGCGCGGTCATGTTCGAGGTAACAACAAGGTCGATCCGGAAAGCTGCTCGTCTTACGGAAGGTAGGCGTCGAGGGCGTCGCGGATGACCTCGCTCTCGGACTTGTCGTCGGCGTCGGCTCGGGCTCTGATGCGGTCCCGGTAAGCGCGCGGTGCGCGGAAGGTGACGACGTCGGCTTTGGTGTCGCCGAGTTGGGGGGATCGGCGACGGGTTTTCTTGATCTGCGTGGCGTCCTCAGGTGTGAAGTCGGTCGTTTCGAAGTCATCAGCGATCGCCGCGATCTGGCCGTCGGTGATGGTCTTGCCGGTTTTGGTCTTTCGGTTCATGAGTCTTCTCCGGTGAGATAGGTCCGGAACACTGGGCGTAGGGGCATGGCGTGGATGATCAGATCGTCGTCGGCAAGTTGGAGGAAGAGGAGTTCGAGCAGGTTGCCGGCGGTGTCGGGGCCGATGCAGAGGCTCTTGGTTGGTTCATGTTCGGTGTCAATGTCATAGAAGGCGAGTGCGTTTCGCCACGCATGGTCGATTTCGTCGTCGGTGATGCCATGGCGGTAGGCCGACCTATGGATCTCCATCGGCTTAAGTGTATTACGTTTAAGGGTTGGCGGGTCCCTTTGACGGGATCAGCTTTCGATCACAGGCCGACGTCCCGACTCCGTCACCTCGCGATCCGCACCGCCGCTGCGCGATCCGTTTCGACGGGTTAGGGCGAACTCGGTTTGGGGTGCTGTCGCCGTGTGCGGAGTGGGGTCGGTGCGAGGCGATCGTCGGGAGCAAAGGCATCAATGTGATGCCTATTCGTCCTCGGCCTCATCCTCTTCAGCTGAATCATCATCGGTCAAATCAACCAACGATCTTCTCCAGCTGTCGTACTCACTCCCCTCGATCTGAAACTATGCCTCCAAAGCCTCCTTCAGATCCTCGTGAACACCGATGGCAACGGATACTTGAAGCTGTTCCTTGTCCTGTGACCGATTCAGGCGCCAACGTTCATTCGTCCCTTCAAGCGTCAAGTAGTTGACGTAGCGGCGGCGAGCCTGGTTACGAATCTCTTTCAAGCGATCCAGCCGTAGTCCGAAATCCCCCTCGAGGTCGTCGAGACCCTCCTCCGAAGAAACAAGGAGTTCAAGCCAGAGGTATCGGAACTCCGCCGATCGGGCGGTGTTCATTCCCGCCAGTGCCCGCTGACGTGTCGGCTCCCCAGTAGAGGCCCGCCCAGAGCACCGTCGATGTTGCCGGGACAGACAGCGTGTTTCGGCTCGAGTTGAACGTCGTGGTGTCGCTATCGATATCGATGAACGCCATCGAGTAGCCGTTGTTGTTGTTTATCGAGTCGGTTGTGCCCGTGCCGGCGCGAGCCGCGAGACAGTTCGCGGCAGTGGCGGGACAGGTCAGCAACGTGTTGCCGGTCGTGAGTCATCTGCTGCATGGACTCGCAACCATCCAGCATGAGACCGACATTGTGTTCTACGGCGGCACGGCGTTGTGTCGAACATGGTGCCCGGGTCTTCGCTTCTCCGAAGACATCCGCGCGAGCAGCCCGCCGCCACCTTTGAGAATCCACGATGCCGCACTGTCGGTGTCTTGAAATATCCGGGCAAGCAGCCGGTCGTATGCGAACTGGCGTCGCAGCTCGTTGACCGAATAACGGCTTGTCTGGTTTGCCACGCTGAATCGGTCTGCGAGTGCTGAGGCGAAGGCCTCCGCCGTTGCATACGGGAATTGGTCCGTCATTGGCTTGCTCGCTGGGAGTCCATCGCGATCATGGACCGGACGTCGCTGGTTGTCAGCTTCATGGCCTCCGCGACCTCGTCGAGCGACACGGCTTGTGCACGAATCGCCTCGTCGATAAAGCGTCCGAGGTGGCCGCCGTCGGACTTTGCACGGGCCAGGTCCGCGGCTGTGCGGGCGATTGTGGTGACAGCGAAGCCATCGATGACGGTGTACTCGCTGCCCCTGAGGCCGTCCGAACGGCGATGCACCTTGACTCCCTTGCGGGGCTGGACTCGATCGACAGTGATGAAGGTAGGTCTGTCAGCGAGGTACACGCCAAAGCCATGTAGTGATGCAGCCGATTCGTGCGACACCCAGATCGTTGGTTCTCGGACTCGATCACGTGGGCCAGCGCTCGGTTGCAGTCTGAACCACGCGACTCGCAGGTCTTCGTGTTCGTCGTAGCCAGCCCCGGCGACTCGGTAAACGCCGTGATCGAGCCGGTTGATGAAGCCGTGATTCACCGAGCGAGTCAGCTCGAAGTCTTCGACGCCGGCAGCAACAGCCTGAGCGCGCGTGAAGTAGCCCCGCTGTGCTTCGGGGAGGTCACCAAGGAGTTGTATGACATTGAGGGCCATATCTGCTGCAATCCTTGCCAGTTGTGCAAGCTTTTCAGTAGATGACCGTACACGAGAGAGATATGACTGCAAACCTTGCGGGATATGCAAGATTCCCAGCTTGTCACGGTATGGAGCCCGCGAGCAGTCCACACAGCCCGCACGTGTCGGCATCACCAAAACCGGAATCAAGATGGGACTTGTGGTACTACGGTTTGGTCGACGTCGTGTGACGGAAGTTCTCTACCGGCCGTCTGGTGGATCCAAGTGAATTTCTCTGAAGTTGAGCAACTGGTTGTCGACGGGGACGTCGCGCTCGTGTCGACGGCGTGTCTCGCAGCAGCCGCCGGCCGCGGTTCGATCGACCGTCGTGACATCGGCCCGCTGCTCGAGACATGCACGTCCGTGCTGCGAGC
>JBBKWJ010000214.1:0-11284 GCA_037968895.1 Acidimicrobiales bacterium | reverse complement strand
GGATAGAACGTCGGTGACAAGGCCCTCAATCATTCGATCCTCGCGCTCGTCCGGATCGGAACTAGAGCGGCGGACCACATCGACGATCGTGACCAGCAGCGACGAGTAGATTGCTGCCGATACCAGATAGCCCACACGGTCGACCAGCGCCTTGCCGGTCCAATCACCGGGGAGAACAACCGTAAATAGCCGCCAGATGGCGTACAACAGGAGACCTGTGCCGAGTGCGACAAGAAGAAGCCGTCCCAGGGGTTGCTCAGCAATCTTTTCGACCGCTCCGGCTTGATTCGCTTCGTCGCTTTCGGGTGAACCGAGAGCGATGCGGACGAACAAAACGCCGACCAGCAAGTAGACAAGGCCTTTAGCGACCCAGCCTGCACGACCGAGAATGGCGAAACGCTCGCCCGCATCTTCGGCCTTTGCTCCCAAGTCACTGTTGTCGGAAACGGACGTGCCAGCGCTCATCGTCGTCCCTCCGACGTCCGTGACGTTGCCGACCTGTCGGAGGAATGTCCAAGTCGGAGGTCAGCCACGATCTCGAGCTGGGGATTGCCTTCTTCATCAGGAGACGACTGCTCGATTTGCAGGAAAGCCTCTCCACCTCGATAGCTAATTTCAGCCATGTTGTTGGCGAAAAAGGGGCCAGCAGCCATCTTGATTCCGGGGCGGGACTCGCGGGCCCCGCTCATCCGGCGTAACAGCCCGCCGGCGACTCGACCGGCCCTTGTGAGGGTCATGCGCATGACACCGCGCTCAGGTGGAATGAGCGCGTTCCGGATCGGCGACGATACGACCTGCCACACAGTCGGGCCGGAATCGCCTTCCGAGAGAGGGACGCTGGCGGCGTAGGAAAAATGGATGTCTCCGGATGCCACGATGATTGACTTCGGAGGAGCCTCGCTGGTTTGCAGAGTGACCAGAAGGTCGACGAACTGCTGGTACGAGGTGGCGAAGGCGGACCAGTCTTCCAGATCCAGACCGCGGCGGATGCTCTCAGCCATGCGAGCCGCGGTCTTGCCCCATGCACCGCCGGCGACCCGTTCGTTCCAGACTTGAAGGTCGTGAAGTCCGTCGGCGATAAACACGGGCACCGAAGTAGCGAGCATGAGGTGTCCGGTTGTTAGTTCAGCGATCTCTCGGACCCAGTTCCATTCGTCGGGTCCGACCATCAAGCGCGTGCCGTCGCTCAGCACTCGTCCGTTTCGACAATCGATGACGACCAATGTCAGATCACCGACCACACGGTGATAGCTGAATTGGTAGCCGCCAGGTGTTGGCGTGGTGGCCAGCACCTCCTGAGCCCACGCTCGAAGGCGGTCGCTCCCATCGTCGAGGGAAAGGAGTTCATCGAGCAAACCTTCGTCCCGGATGCGACTAGGCGAAAGATTGCCTAGATGTTGATAGATCCAGTACGTCGTCAGGGCACTGATCGCATGCTCTTCCCACCAAGGCTCTTCGCTGATGTCGCTCAGCCAGGATGCCGAGATGTTCCAGTCGTCGATGTTGTCGTGATCGTCAAAGATCATCGCCGACGGGATGTTTGAGAAAAGCCACCGTTCGACAGGCTCGGACCATGCCTCGTGATACAGCCAGCAATACTCGTCGAAGCTCTTCACGATCTTTGAATCCAAATCAGCATTCGACAAACGCCGCTCTTCGATCCGTGCTTTGGCCTTAGGAGAGGAATCGTCGGCGTAGATCTGATCTCCGACGAGGACTAGAAGGTCGGGCCATGAGCTCTGTTGTTCGGACAACATCCTTTTACCGTGCGCCCACAGTGTGTCGACGCCGCGTCCGTCTGCATCGAGCGCGAGTTCGAGGGTGTATGGGGGTTCGTGGGGGGCTGCAGCGCGGCACGAGCCGACCAGAACTGACACTCCACTGTCACTCGCCGGCGTGCGGATTACGCTGGCCGGATGACCGGATGCAACATCCGGCCACACGGCACTGCCGTTGAGAACAACGTCATACTCAGTTTCAGATCCAGGTTGCAGGTTCTCGATCACCGCAAGCGCGTAATGGCGACCTTCGACCGTGAACGTATGGGTGGTGGAGTCGAGGATCTGAACCCTCCCCGGTTCATCGGTCTCCATCCAAATGGTGGCGGCTGACTCATCGACAAACCGGAGCATAGGGCCGAGCAACAACTCACTCATCTGCGCACAACCCGACGTCGCTAAGGAATGCTGTGGAGCTATCGGCGTCCTCTGGTTTGCGGCACCTGGCATCCATTGCACGCTCCTCCCGATGGTGGGCTCGTTGTCCCTGGCGGCGATACCCGCATCGCGTCGCTCCCAAACATCAATTGCCTCGAGCCGTTGGTTCGCGGCAATCGATGTTTGGCTCCCTGACCGTCGGGTAAGACGGTGCGGTGGAAGCAAGGAAGACATGACCGCCCAGGACGATGACCGAACGGTCGATGACGAGTTCCGAGCCCTCCTTGAAGGGCTCCGAACCTCTTTGCCCGGCGTTCAGGTGCTGTTCGCGTTCCTCCTCACCGCTCCGCTACAAAGTGGGTTCGACGATCTCGACGGCCGCGCGAAGACTGCATTCTCGATCGCGTTCTACACCGCTGCGTTGTCCTCTGTATTGCTTATAGCGCCGAGCGTCCATCAGCGCATCCGGGCACCCCTTACGGGCCTGCAGCGTCAATCCAAGTCCCATCTGATCTGGACAACCTGGGTCACAATCGTCGGCTCGGTAACCATGGGCATCGCGATGCTGGCCACGACCTTCCTTGTGGCACACATTCTCTACACCCCGACTCCCGCTGTTATCGCCACGGGCGTGATCACCGTCATTCTGCTATGGGCGTGGTACTACCTGCCTCTCGTCACCTTCCGTCAGGGCCAGACTGATTGATACTCGCGAAAGACCTCGTCTTACCCAGCACCGGTTGTCGCTGGGTGCCTAGTATGTGACTCGTGAATATCAACAGCGGATCCGGTCGACCAAACGATGGCGCAATCGACCAGATTGTGGCGAAAGGTCTCGCTGCGGTCCGCTCCGACCGCGACGAGACCGAGGGGTTTGTTCGCGGCTACTTCGCTCACGTCGATGTCGACGATATAGAGCGCCGCCGGCCCGAAGATCTCTTTGGTATGGCGGCTGAGCACCTCCGCATCGGAATGGGGTGGGAGTCTGGAGAAGCAGTCGTGCGGGTCATCAACCCGCGAGTAGAAGTCGACGGTTGGGCGAGTCCGCATTCATTCCTGCTTACGGTCACCGACGACCTTCCATTTCTGGTCGACTCCGTCACCGTGGAGTTGTCACGATTGGGTATCGGAATCCACCTCGTCGTTCATCCGGTGTTGGTCGACATGCGACCCGAAGGTGAGCTATTTGGCGACACCCGCACCGCGAGCTCCGGAAACAACGCCTCGTTCATCAGCATCGAAATCGATCGCCAGGGCCACACCGATCGTCTCGAAGAGATCGAGCAGAGCGTGCAGAAGGTGTTGGCCGACGTTCGAGCCGCCGTCGAAGACTGGCAGCCGATGCGAGATCGGGTTAGCTCAATCGCCGAGTCGCTCGCCGATGAACCAACCCCAGTCGCCGAAGCCGAGGTGGCCGAAGCGCAAGAACTGCTGCGGTGGCTCGCCGACGATCATTTCATTCTCTTGGGATACCGAGAGTATTCCCTCGAACCGAGCACGCTGAGCGTCGTCCCCGGCAGCGGCTTGGGCATCCTCCGAGGCGAACCAAGGGTGCCGGTCCGCTCACTCGATGATCTGCCCCCTCAGGCGCGAGCCCGGGCAGGAGAAGCCAGACTACTCAACCTCACGAAGGCCGGGTCCCGCTCGACTGTCCACCGGTCATCGTTCCTCGACTACATCGGGGTGAAGACCTTCGACGCGAGCGGCACCGTGACCGGCGAACGGCGTTTTGTTGGCCTTTACACATCCGAGGTCTACACCCAGTCCGCCACCAAGATCCCACGGGTCCGTCGACTCATGGACGCCACCGTTGAACGAGCCGGCTTCCCGAAGGGTGGCCACGACGAGAAGCGCCTGCTCACCATCCTTGAGGACTATCCCCGAGACGAACTTCTCCAGATCGATGCGGACGAACTGTTCGAGACCGCGATTGCGATCACTGGGCTACAAGAGCGCCGCCGGGTCCGACTGTTTGCTCGAGCTGAATTGTTCGGCCGTTTCGTCACGTGCATGGTTTACATTCCGCGAGATCGTTATAACACCGAGACCCGGACGGCGATCGAGGAACTCCTCGCCGATGCATACGGCGGCAACGGTGCTGACTGGACCGCCAAGATCTCCGACTCGGTACTGGCTCGGCTGCTGATCCACGTTCAGGTCGATAGCGGCGATCCCAACATGGTCAACACCTCAGAACTCGAAATCGAGATCGAGAGGATCCTCCGCGTTTGGGACGACGACTTTGCGACCGAATTGATCAAAGAGCTCGGTGAGGACGCAGGGGTCAGTGCGGCCCACAGGTACCGCGATGCCTTTCCCTCCAGCTATCACACCTCGTTCGCACCCCGCATTGCGGTCGCCGACCTCGCCGAGTTAGAACAGCTCGTCGCCGACGGAGATGTCCGGGTGAACGTCTACCGCATCCCCGGCCAACCAGACAACGCCTTCAAGCTCAAGCTGTATCGACGGGGAGAACGGGTTTCGCTGACATCAGTAATGCCAAGCCTCACGAACCTCGGCATGGTCGTCGTCGACGAGCAGCCATACGAGATACTGACCGAAGACGGCGCACCGCTCTGGATCTACGATTTCTCGGTTGAGCACCCCAACCCCGGACACGATTTCGGAGAAACTGCGGTGCTCGTCGAAGAAGCCTTTGTTGCGGTCTGGAATGGCGAGATCGGCGACGACGGGTTCAACCGGATGGTGCTCGGTTCCGGAATCAGCGCCCGCGACCTTTCAATCTTGCGTGTCTACGCCCGCTACCTGCACCAAACGGGAATCGCCCACAGCCAGGAGTACATCGAGAACACGCTGGGCCAGCACCCTGATGTGGTTCGGACACTCGTCGACCTCTTCATCGCTCGCTTCGACCCGTCGTTGGCTGAGCGCAACGTGTTGTGCGAGGCGATTAGCGGTGCGTTCACCGGAATTGTCGACGAGATCAGCAGCCTCGACCAAGACAGAATTCTGCGGCGGTTCCACAACCTGATCACCCACACGCTGCGCACGAACTTCTTTCAGGTCGACAACGAAGGCAAGCCGCCGCCATACATTGCGGTCAAGCTCGACTCCAGACACGTCCTTGAACTCCCCGAACCACGTCCGGATTTCGAGATCTTCGTTCACTCTCCCCGCTTCGAAGCCGTCCACCTTCGGTCAGGTCCAGTGGCGAGAGGCGGGCTGCGATGGTCTGACCGCAACGAGGACTTCCGCACCGAGGTCCTCGGTTTGGTGAAGGCCCAAATGGTCAAGAACGCCGTGATCGTGCCGTCAGGGGCGAAGGGCGGATTCGTGTTGAGTCGTCCGCCGAGTGATCCTCAGGCTCTTCGCGACGAAGTCGTGGCGTGCTATCGCCTCTTCATCTCCGCTCTGCTCGACCTCACCGACAACCTGGTCGACGGCGAAGTCGTTGGGCCTCCGCTGACTGTGCGGCAGAGGGACGACACCTACCTCGTTGTCGCCGCTGACAAGGGAACCGCAACGTTCTCCGACATAGCGAACGAACTCGCACTAGAACGCGGCTTCTGGCTTGGCGATGCCTTCGCATCTGGTGGCTCACAGGGCTATGACCACAAGGGCATGGGCATCACGGCGCGAGGCGCGTGGGAGTCAGTTAAGCAGCACTTGCACGAGCTTGACTACAACATCCAAGATGAACCGTTCACCGTCGTGGGGGTAGGTGATATGTCGGGGGACGTGTTCGGCAACGGCATGCTCCTCTCCTCGCAAATCCGGCTCGTGGCAGCCTTCGATCACCGCCACATTTTCATCGATCCCGATCCCGACCCAACAGCGTCATTCGCTGAGCGGCGTCGCTTATTCGAAGTCCCTCGTTCGAGCTGGGCCGACTACAACACCGATCTGCTCTCAGCTGGTGGAGGGGTCTACCCGCGAACCTCGAAGTCCATCAACCTCAGTCCCGAAGCCCGAGCGGCGCTTGGGGTCGAGGCAGAGCAAATGTCTCCCGCCGAGCTCATGTCTGCGGTACTACGGGCGCCGGTCGACTTGCTTTGGAACGGAGGTATCGGCACATATGTTAAGGCTTCAACAGAGTCGCATGCCGATGTAGGCGACAAGGCCAACGATGCGATTCGCGTCGACGGCTGTGACCTTCGGGCCAAGGTTGTTGGCGAGGGTGGCAACCTAGGCTTCACTCAACGGGCTCGGGTCGAGTTCGCCCGCAACGGTGGGCGAATCAACACCGATGCCATCGACAACGCTGGTGGAGTCGACTGTTCTGACCATGAGGTAAACATCAAGATCGCTATTGACCAGATCGTCGCCGCAGGCGATCTAACTGCCAAACAACGCAACAAACTACTGGCTGACATGACGGCTGAAGTAGCGTCGCTCGTTCTCGCGAACAACCACCGACAGACCCAAGCTCTAAGTGAGGAGCGTGTCGAAGCAGCGAGCATGGTCGACGTTCACGAACGATACATGGCGTCACTCGTTGGTCGGGGACTGCTCGACCGCAACCTTGAATTCCTTCCCGACGCCGAAGCAATGGCCGATCGAAGGTTGGCCAACGAGGGTTTGACGGCGCCTGAGATTGCCGTGCTGATGGCGTATTCGAAAAACACGCTCAACGATGAGCTGTTGATGTCGTCATTGCCGGACGACGCAATCTTCGAGCCGCTTCTGTTGGACTACTTCCCGCAGCAGCTCCGCGAGCGTCACGGAGCCGCGATACTGAACCATCGACTGCGCCGAGAAATCATCGCGAACCGAATTGCCAATCTTGTTGTCGATCGCGCCGGGCCAACAATGGTCTACCGCCTATCGCAGGAGACATCCGCCGCGAGCCACGAAATCGCGGCCGCCCACATTGCTGCCTGGGAGATCTTCAAACTCGACGACCTGACCAGCGACGTCAACGAGCTCGACGCCTCGATCCCGGCCCTTCTCCAGCTCGGCATTCACCTCTCGGCTCGCCAGCTCGCCGAACGGGCGACTCGCCAGCTTCTGCGCACCCGCCCAGCCCCCTTTAGTGCAGCTGCAGCTGTTTCGGGGCTCGCAGAACCAGTTCGAAGCATCATCGATCACATGCCCAACTACCTGGTCGGCACCGACCAGAAGACGTACAAAAAAACGCTCAAGGGCCTGCTCGAGTCCGGCATGGCAATGCCGCTGGCGGAGCGGATTGCCGTAATGGAACAATCGTTGGCTGCGCTCGACATCGTCGATGTCGCCGACGAGTGTGGGGTCGAGGCTGCAGTTGTGGCAGGGGTGCACTTCGCGATTGCCGATGAACTCCAGCTGAACTGGCTGCGAGATCGCATCCTGGCACTCCCCCGCGACAGCCAGTTGGCTTCGCTAGCCCGGCTAACGCTGCGAGGCGATCTCTACGCTGATCACCGAGCGCTCACAACACAGGCAGTGAGCTGCCCGGGCGACTCCGACCCAAAGGAGCTCGTGGGGCAGTGGGCGCGGAGCAACCACAGCGCAGTCGACCATTTCTCCAAGACTCTCGTCGAGATTCGCGCCTCGGGCCCGGCCGACCTCACGATGCTGCTGGTCAGCGCTCGCGAAGTCCGCAATCTGATCGGTCGAGCGGCTCCTGCCTGAGTCTGCATCTGGCCCGCAGAAGCATCACCGGCAGCATGACTCCTCATCGCTGGCGCGACACGGGGCTCGATTGCCCTTCGTCGACAGCTGAAGGAAATCGGTTCGCCAGCACGATTGCCATGAGCATTGCAGCCGTTGCCAGTGCGAATACGATCCGGGTCCCGCTCGCATCCCCAGTCACCACGATCGACACGACGACGCTCGTCACGATGCTTCCCACATAGCGACTCGTCGAGAGAACACCAGCGGCGGCGCCAGTGCGTCTTGGCGGGACGGACTCGAGTGCCGCCGTCGTCATGTTGGGAGTTGCCGTTCCCAGGCCAACGCCGAAGACAGCGAGTCCGACAACGAGAATAATTGTTGCTGTGGTTCGCCCGCCGAGAAGCAGGACAAACACGGACACGGCGGCAATAGCAAGACCGGCTTGTGTTGGCTGTCGACGTCCGAGCCTGTCACCCAGCCGCCCGCCAAGCGGGCCGGTGACGATCATGCCGACAGTTAGTGCCGACAACACCAAGCCGATGCGGCCCGACTCCCAGCCTCGTGCGTCGAGGATAATCGGCGTGAGAAGGAGCAATGCGTACTGCGCCAGCGTGCTAAGAGCTTGCACGGAAAACGCTGAGGCGAACACCGGGTTAACGATTCGTCTGACATCGCCGGGGGCCTCGTCGCCACTTGTCCTAGCGGCGGAAGCAATAGGAGTGGATGATTCCCCTGCGCCCAGACGAGTCGAAACGAACAAGGCCGCAGCGGCCACGGGAATGTTGAACAAGAAGATGGCCTGCCATCCAAACGCTTGTGTTAGCAATCCACCAACGACGGGGCCGCTTGCCGCTCCGACGCCGAGTACCGATCCCATGAGTCCAAAAACCTGACCGCTCTGCTCCGGGGGACTCGCCGATCTCAGAAGTGATTGCACTGCCGGGACGAGGGCCGCCGAAAAAGCTGCCTGCGCCACACGAGCACTCGCCAGCATCACGAAGGTTGATGATGCTGCGGCGATCACCGAGCAGCCGATAACGCCGACCAACGCCAAATTGACCATTCGCTGATTTCCGAATGCGTCGCCTAGCCGTCCGGCAATGGGTTGGCCGACCAGCATCGCCACCAAGTAGACCGTCACAAGAAGGCTCGCCCTGCCAGTCGACATGTCGAAGTCGGAAGCAATCTGCGGTAGCGCGACGGCGATCATCGTCGAATTGAGCGGCACGAGTCCGGCCGCGGCGGCGATTCCGAGCACGGACGCCGTAGAGAGTCCGCGCTCGTCGATCACGAGAGAATCTGCACTTCGCCTTTCGTCCCGTCTACTCGAATACGGTCACCGGTCCGGATCCGTTTGGTTCCATCAACGGTGCCGACCACGGCGGGGAATCCCATCTCCCGAGCAACAATTGCGGCGTGGCATGCATGGCTGCCGTGATCGGTCACGATCGCACCAACGAGATGGAGAACGCTGTTGAACGCCTCGCTCGTCGACGATGTGATCACGATCTCGCCTTCGACGAGTTCGAAGAGGTCGTCGAAGCTCTCAACCAAGCGAGCTGATCCCTCACAGATTCCGCTGTTCCCCGCGAGCCCAGCCACAAGAGAACTATCGCCCGCAGCAGCTTCGAGCTGCCCGAGAATCGACTCGATCATGAAACCTGTTCCCGACATCAATCTGGCAAGAGGTGGGGGAAGTTCATCCATCGATGGCGGAGGCGGAGGCGGCGAGCCGAGGAAACGGGGTGGGCCATCGGCGGTGAGCTGACGCCGGTGGTCGGCTCGTTGAGTGAGGGTCTCCGACAAACCTGGACCCGATAGAACGAGTGGAACTTCAGCAAGCGAGGCGTCCAAGACCAGCTCGATATCTGCAATATGTCCACGCTCCTGAGCCCTCGCACCAACTTCGAGCAAGCCAAGGCGCAGTAGGCCGATCGCTGAGACGTCGCTGTAGATTCCGCGCTCGTCGCGCAGACGATAGTTGGCCCGAGCATCACCGAGCAGTTCGTCAAATTCAGCTTGGTGTTCGACAGGAAGCGAGGCCCGCAACTCATCGGCAAACGCAGCGGAACGACGGCCCGACTGCTCAGGATCAGCGTCCAGACCGGCGGCTAGCTTGCCTAAGACGATTTCCGGGCGTTCTCGGATCGTCACATTAACAATGTCGAATCCATCGACAAGCCGGCAGTCGACCGACCGGACGTATTCGTCGACCGCAGGGACCGCGCCTCGAAGTGTCGCCAGACGCTGTGCTGGCTCACCGTCATCGTGAAGAAGCTGTCGAGCGTCGGCGTTGGCCCGTATCGCTTCGACGGCGGCTCGCATCTCGTCTGGCAGCGCGCCCGAGACAGTCGAGTGTCCATCGAGTGCAGCGAGCATTTCGTGCGGAGGTCGCCCCGTCCATCCGCAGGCGTGAAGCGCAAAGTCGCCAACCGGCAAGATCGCGGCCATGTTGAAACGGTGGTGCTGATACACCATTTCCGACACGTGCTCGCCGACGGCAGACACGTGCGCGAGCAGAGTAACATCGTCGAGATTTGCCAAATCCACGTCGGAGAACGCTCGATGCGTGGAGATCGCGCCCGGCTTCCACTCGTTGTCCCAATCCTGGAGATCCTGCCGCCATCGCTTTGTCTCGAACGTCTCGGCCGCCAAACCGAGTCGCTTTCCGAATTCGGCATTGATCGCGTCTGGCGACATAGGACCGTCGGGACCCGGCATGTCGAACGGCTGCGGCTGGTGGTAGGTGAACCCATTCACCGACGCCATCGCAAGGCGGTCGAGCAGCATCCCGTAGCGACTGAAGGTTTCGCTAAACCCGCGGTTAAAGCCCGGCGGGTAGACCTCCTGCATGATCGTCGATTGCGAGACGGGCGTGTGCGCAGAGTCCTGCTGCCACGGTCCCGGTGCTGGTGCAGTCCATGTAGTCATTCGTTCCCCCAGGCTCGAATCACATTTTTGCTCGCGTGTGCGAGGAGTTGAGTATCGCGCTAATCCCTGCGCTCGTCCACGGAAAGTTGGTGTTGGGAGTAGCCGCTCCGCTAGGGCTGAGCGGTAATTGCCGCACCGATAATTCCGGCGTTGTTCAAGAACTGGGCAACTCGAACCGGCGTTTCGACGGTGAGTTGCTCGGAGTACTTGGCCAACTTCTTGCTGGCACCACCGCCGAGGATGAAGTGGTCGGGGGCGCAAACCCTGGCGGTCCGCTGAAGGAAGTAGTTGAACCGTTCGCCCCACTCGGACCAACTTAGATCGTTGGCCTTTCGCGCCTTGTCGCCCGCGTAGAACTCGATGGGCTTTCCGTCCTTGCCCGGCATCCGTCCGAGTTCGATGTTCGGTATCAGTTGACCGTTATAGAAGACCCCGGACCCGAGGCCGGTGCCGATGGTGATCATGATCACGGTGCCCGTGAGGCCGCGGCCCGCGCCAAGAGTCATCTCGGCAATGCCCGCCAAATCGGCGTCGTTGTTGACCGCAAACGGCAGTCCTGTGGCTTCCTGAAACAGCTCATCAACCTGCGTGCCGCGCCAGGATTCATCGATGTTGCCCGCCGTCCGAGCTTGCCCGTTCACGAC
>JBBKWJ010000213.1:0-14345 GCA_037968895.1 Acidimicrobiales bacterium | reverse complement strand
TCATCAAAGATGTCGGCGACAGACCCCTTCTTCGGCGACTTGCGCCGCTGTTTCTCTGGTCGTTCGAGCCAGGTCCCGACCGCGATGGGATGAACGATCAGAATCTCGTACTCCTCTAGCAGCCGATCGAGCTTCGAGGCCATCGCTCCAAAGGCTGAGGTCTGGATCTCGATGAGCTGTTTGCCTCGCGCGATGTCGGCGACGAAGCCCCCAATGGGAACCTCGAACTGGTCACCAGGCTGGGCGTAGAGCTGCTTGAGCCGGGCATGAAGCGAACCCTCGTTAAGCGTGCCGATATGGGGGACAACCTCGGGCGAGTCGGTGTCTTCGTGGCTGCTCATTCGCGCGAGAGTTCGGCTTCGCCTGCCTGCCCATGGTCAAGCTGTTGGTCGAGCTCGAGATCGACGACGACCTTTGTGAGTTTGCCAGTAAACGGGAATGGCCCGAGGTAGCGGCCATCGCCCGCATAGTCGAGAACAGTCGTTCCTCGGTCGAGACCGATATCGAGTCCTGACCATGAGATCAGGATCCAAAAGATGTTGTCGGTCGTGAACGAACCGGCCGCTTCGCCGTTGATAAACAGCGTGCCAACACCGTGGGTTGGCGAATCACCATCAGTTGATGGGCCGCGCCTCATCTCAAAGGCGAGCTCACATTCGCCTGCCGGGAGCTCCCGATCAGATTCGAGCAGGTGGTGATTGCCGCCGATGTTGAGATCGTGCACGAGCTTGTTATTGCGCACGAACAGGCTGTAGCCCGACGTTGCATCGCCGTGCGCAAGGAGCACACCTTCGACGCCACCTTCGGGGAGCGTTGCTGTCGCCGTGATTCGGTAGCTGCGGCTCCGGAGGTCGGGCGCCACGTCGCTTGGGATGTGTCCCATACCGTGCCAGAAGGTGTAGCGAGTGCGATCACCGCGATGTCGCTCGGCGTTCTCGGCGAAGCGTTCGCCGAATCGGTCGTCGAGTGGGAGCACGTTGTTCCGCTCCGCCTCTTGCCACCAGATTACTTTCAGCTCGGTGAGTTTGTCGGCCTGCTCCGATGCGAGATCGTTAACTTCGCTGAAGTCCTGATCGAGGTGATACAGCTCCCACTGATCATCGTCGAACGATGTGCCCGGTTGGTGGAATGCCACTGCCTTGTAACCGTCGTGCCACAGCCCCCGGTGGCCGAACATCTCGAAGTATTGGGTCGACTTCGGTGGCGTAGCGTTTGGGTCGTCGAAGGTTGAGGCGAACGAAGCGCCATCGAATGCAAGCTGCGGCTCACCATTAACGGTGTCTGACGGCGTGATGTCGAGCGCGTCGTAGATCGTTGGCGCTAGATCGGTGACATGGCAGAACTGAGTACGCAGCCCGCCCTTGTCTGCGATTTTGCGGGGCCATGAGACAACGAGTGGATCCCGAATCCCTCCACCATGTGTGTTCTGCTTGTAGCGCTTGAGTGGCGTGTTTGAGGCCATCGCGAAGCCGAGCGGGAAGTTGCTGTGGGTGTCTGGTCCGCCGATGTCGTCGATGCGGTCGATCTTGTCCTGCATCGACTCGGGCATGAGGTTGAATGGCCCAAGCGCGTTCACGAAGCCAAGGGGCCCGCCTTCCTGACTGGCTCCGTTATCTGACAGCACGAGGATGATGGTGTTGTCGAGCTGTCCGGACGACTCTACAAACTCGACGACGCGAGCGAGTTGCTGGTCGGCATGATCGAGCATGGCGGCATATGCGCCAGCGAGTTGAGCGAAGACCCGCTGCTCGTCGTGAGAGTGCTCGTCCCACGCGTTGACCCAGGCATTACGTTCTGGCATCTCGGTACTCGCAGGGACAACCCCGAGCTCCTTCTGTCGCTCGAGCCGGTCGGTTCTGGTCTGGTCCCAGCCCTTTGAGAAAACCTGGGCGTAGTGGTCGATGAGTTCCTTTGGCGCTTGATGGGGTGCATGACACGCGCCGGGCGCAAACCACAAGAGCCAAGGATCGGTTGGCGCACCGGCCTGATGATCTTTGAGCATCTTGACGGCTTGGTCGGCAAGGTCGCTCGTGAGGTGGTAGCCGGTCTCGTAGTTTCCTGGCGCCTCGATGTGGGTGTTGTCTCGCACGAGTTCGGGCGAGTACTGATCGGTTTCGGCGTCGAGGAAGCCGTAGAAGCGGTCGAAGCCTCTGCTAAGAGGCCAGCCGTCGAACGGACCGGTTGGGCCGGTCTCAGTCAGCGGCGTCACATGCCATTTGCCGAGCATGTAGTTGCGATAGCCATTCGCTCCGAGCGTTTCTGCGATTGTGCCCGCCGACTTCGTAATCTTGCCCCGATAGCCGGGATACCCGCTGTCGAAGTTGGCGAGGCAGCCAACGCCGACGTGGTGGTGATTTCGCCCTGTCAACATCGCGGCTCGGGTAGTTGAGCACATCGCCGTGGTGTGGAAGCCCGTATAACGCAGCCCACTAGAGGCGATGGCGTCGATGGTCGGGGTTGCGATCTCGGAGCCGTAGCAGCCAAAGTCAGCGAAGCCGACGTCGTCAAAAAGTACGACGAGTACGTTTGGGCTGCCATCCGCCGCAGTGACCGGTTTGGGCCAATGTGGGGTCGAGTCGTGAATCGTTCTACCAATAACCGCGTTGTTCGGTTCCATTGCAGACAAACTAGGGCAAGACCAAGCCGGGCATACAGACGAAGGCCACTGTGACAACAGGTGCATGCAATGAAAATGACTAGGCGAAGAGCGCCAGTCTGGATTCTCGGGATCGCCAACGATCCCTGGCGCCGTGTCCGGTTTGGCATCGCGATTGTTGTTCTGTTGCTCGCGACAGGAACAGTCGGCTATTGGTTACTAGGGCTCTCCGTTTTTGATGCCCTCTATCAGACCGTCATCACGATCACCACGGTCGGGTACGAAGAGGTGCCAGGCGGCGGTGTCGCTTCGCAGAACTATCGAATCTTTACCATTTTTGTTGCGTTGTTTGGCACCGGTTCTGTGTTGTACACGCTCGGTGTGCTGGTTGAGTCACTGCTCGAGGGAACATTCAATGACGAGCTACGAAGAAGGCGAATGATGAAAAGCGTCAACGAACTTGAGAACCATGTCGTCGTCATTGGATGGGGAAGGGTCGGCCAGGCGATAGCCCACTATGTCGGACGATCGGGCCGTGAGGTGGTTGTCGTCGACCAAGATCCACAGATAGCCGAATCGTCGGTCGCGGTAATCACCGGCGACGCAACCGATGACGCGGTGTTGCTTAGCGCGGGAATCCAGCGAGCCAACACATTGGTTGCTGCACTCAACTCCGATGCGGACAATCTCTATGTCACCCTGTCGGCTCGAGCCCTTTGCCCCGATCTCTTCATCGTCGTACGAACCGACAAGCAAGCCAATGAAGGCAAATTTTTCCAAGCCGGCGCCAACCGAGTGGTTAACCCGCACGAAATCGGAGGCTCGCGGATGGCTGCACTGGCGCTCCAGCCTCACGTCGCTGAGTTTCTTGACGAGGTACTGCACGACGAGAGTCATGATGCCGCCTTGCACGAGGTCTTGATTTCGGCCGAGTCGCCGATGAGTGGCCGCCAACTCAGAGACCTTCACTTCAATTCAGAAACCAGGGCCCTAATCATCGCCATTCGAAACGATGCGGGGCACTACCACACCAACCCGGCGCCAAGCACTGTGCTCGCTCCTGGCGATGTGCTTATTACGCTCGGCTCACGTCAGGAACTCACGTCGCTTCGCCAACTGCTCTTGTAGCTGAAGGTCTGTCGATCAGGTGAAGCCGCAAGATCCCCGTTAGGTTCTTGCGATGTTCGAACCAAGCGTGCATCTGCCCGAAGGCGCAATCGTAGAAAAGAGCCGCTGGGTTGTTTTTGACGGTCGGCAGCAGGTTTTGCTCATTGATGGGCAGATCCCGACTGGACCTCAATCGCCTGTTGTTCCCGAGTCGAGTCACCTACTCGGAGCGGATGACCGTGTACCGATCTGGGTGGTTGCCGGGGGCAAATACCCGGAGGTCGCTGATGAGTCAGCCGAGTGGGTGAATCTTCGCGCTCTCTACGGCCGGATTAGCGACGAGGATTGGACGCTCGCCGGGCGCGGCGCTCAGGTACTGCTGTGGGATCGAGACCATCGTTTCTGCGGTCGCTGCGGTACGCCGACCGAAGCTCACGCCAGCGACCGAGCACGAACATGTGAGAAGTGCGGGCTGATGGCGTTCCCTCGAATCAGTCCGGCGGTCATCATGCTCGTCGAGCGAACGGCGAGTGACGGCACACCTGAAGTACTGCTGGCGTGGGGACGACAATTTCCTGGCCGGTTCTTCAGCGCACTCGCTGGTTTTGTCGAACCAGGCGAAAGCCTTGAGCAATGCGTCGCGCGTGAGATCCGCGAAGAAGTCGGGCTCGAAGTTAGTGATATCGCATACTTCGGCAGCCAACCGTGGCCTTTCCCCCACTCGATGATGGTTGGATTCACAGCCAAATACGTGAGTGGAGAAATCACGGTGCAAGAAGAAGAGATCGTTGAGGCCGGGTGGTTCTCGGCCAATGAATTGCCGCCTGCACCGCGAGGAGGAATGTCAATTGCGGGTTGGCTTATCGAAGACTGGCTCGAGCGAACGGCCAGTTAAGCGACGTCGCTCGCAGCGCCTACTCCTTGGATGCGACCGCATTTGGCGTCACGTTCATCTTTGGCTCATACTCCGCGGCAGCAACGTCGCTCCGCTGACCGATGATCTTCTGGCGAAGGTCGGCCCGGCAGGTGTCGCATGGACCGTAGAACCGCGCTAAGACGGTGGCACCGCAGCGGGGGCATTCAACCTCAAGGTCGGTTGGAGGGGTCATCGAGTTGGCGGACGTCATGGGCCCATCTTCGTCTTCGCCTTAGGTGGTTGCAACGTGATAACCTCAAAAGGCTGTGCGAATATGCTCGGCTTGCTGCCCAAGGGTGGCGAGGAAAAGTCACCGAACCAGGGGAATTGCTGACGTGTCAGATGTCGTACTCAAAGACGTAGCGAAGACGTATCCAAACGGTTATCAAGCCATCACTGGCTTGAACCTCGAAATCAAGGATGGCGAGTTCCTTGTTTTGGTCGGCCCCTCTGGTTGTGGTAAATCGACGGCGCTGCGAATGGTCGCTGGTCTGGAAGACATTACCGACGGCGAGCTTTTGATCGGCGACCGAGTCGTCAACGATGTGCACCCCAAAGACCGCGACATCGCAATGGTGTTCCAGAACTACGCGCTGTATCCACACATGAGCGTTGCTGACAATATTGGCTTTGCCCTCAAGCTAGCCAAGGTGCCAAAGGCCGAGATCGCCGAGCGAGTCAACAAGGCGGCGTCAATCCTCGACTTGACCGACCAGCTCGATCGCAAGCCTGGACAGCTCTCTGGTGGACAGCGTCAGCGTGTCGCGATGGGTCGGGCCATTGTCCGTCAGCCGAAGGCCTTCCTTATGGATGAGCCTCTGTCAAACCTCGACGCAAAACTCCGGGTGCAGATGCGAGCCGAGATCGCTGGCCTCCAGCGAGAGCTTGGTGTTACCACGCTGTACGTCACCCACGACCAGGTCGAAGCCATGACCATGGGTGACCGGGTTGCCGTTCTCCAGCGTGGTTTTCTCCGTCAGGTCGATACGCCACAGAATCTCTACGATGCGCCAGACAACGTGTTTGTCGCCGGTTTCATCGGTTCACCATCGATGAACCTCATGACGGCCCGCCTTGACGGCACGGCCGCGGCCCCAACGGTCAAGCTTGGCGATGACACCCTCGCCGTCGATCCCGCACTCGCAGCATCGAAGCCTGGCCTCGCTCGTTACCTCGGTAAAGATTTGGTGGTCGGGATCCGTCCCGAAGACCTCGAAGACGCAACGCTCGCGGGCGATGTGCCCGAGGAGCGAATCATTCGTTCCAAGGTGACGCTCATTGAGTCACTTGGGGCCGAGATCATCGTGCACTTCCCTCTGGCCGCCGAGCCCTATGCGATTATGGATGCCGCCTTTGAGGGTGACGACGCCGTCGAGGCGCAACGTACCGCTACTGGGCAAGCCATATACACCGGTCGTTTCAGTCCCCGCTCGGCCGCACGGATGGGAACCGATGTCGAAATCGGTGTCGACACGACACGATTCCACTTCTTCGATGCCGAGACGGGTGCCGCAATTCGCGACTAGGCCACACTCCGCTCGTCTGTTGACTGTTACCAACATCGACCCCATCTCATTTTGAGATGGGGTCGATCTGTCTCATAGTTTGGACCGTTTGGACCTTGACGCCAGGCTCGTCAGGGGGGTTAATGGTCGTACCAGACAGTCTCCTTCGGGAGCACTCCTAAGGGAGCATGGTCCGGCGATCCGATCCAACGACGAGCTGTTGGCGAAGTGAGTTCATTCACCTTTTGGTGGTACTCCTCCCAAGCTTGGTCACCCGTCGATCGGGTCGCCGTCGCGTCTGGCCGGTGAAGCCATCGCCCCAGTGTTTCGTACAAGTAGCAGCGCGATCAGTGCTCGTCTAAGTTCAGGGCATGCTTCGACTTCGCCAGATAGCCCTTGTCGCCGCCGATCTCGCCGCAAGCGAACAAGAACTTGGTGCGTACCTTGGCGCTGGGGTGGTGTTCCGAGACCCTGGCGTCGCCACATTCGGTTTACACAACGCCCTCTTCCTGGTCGGAGATCAGTTCATTGAGATTGTTGCGCCGACTCAGGACGGGACGACGGCGGGTCGCCTGCTCGACAAACGGGGTGGCGACGGCGGCTACATGGTGATTCTCCAGACCGACGATCTCGCCGGGATGAGAAAACGATTCGACGAAAACGATGTCAGGGTCGTATTCGAGGCCGTGCAGTCTGGGGCCGATGGTGCAGCAATCTGCGGACTTCACCTTCACCCGAAGGATGTTGGTAGCGCGATCGTCTCGATCGACGAGTGTGCACCGGTCGAAGGTTGGCTGTGGGCAGGCGACGCGTGGCCCGAAACCGACCCAGCCTCTCGAGCCGAGGCGATCGTCGGGGTCGTCATTCAGGCCGATGAGCCGCTCAAGACCGCAGAACGGTGGGCGATCATCCTCGGCGTACGCTCCTCGCCGACCGCTACCGGCGCAGACGTCGAACTCGATGACGCCGTCCTCTCGTTTGTGCCAGTCTCTGACGGGCGTGGCCCGGGAGTGCATGGCGTGATTCTCCGTGCGGCCAGCGCAACTACGCCCACTTTTGACCAGGTCGTTGGCACGACGTTTGAGCGGCGGCCCTGACCACACAGAGTGGCTTTGCCTGTCAGGAAGTGGTCGAATCGTGCGACTTTCTACCGAGAATGCGCTACAAAGGAGACTTGTGGCTGGTGCCGGCGGGAGGCAAACGTGGAGCGAGATCAAGTGCTGTATGGCCTTATCGGAGTCGGAATCGGACTGATCTTTGGATGGTTGCTTTGGCGTTTTCGGGCCCTAAGTCGTGAAGCGGCGGTTGCCCTCCAATCCCGTGTAGATAACGCCGAGCGTCGACTCAGCCGTTCTGAGGCGAGTAGGGGAGAGGCCGAGGCTCGAATTGAGGAGCTCGACCAGGCCCTCAAGGGT
The DNA here is from genome assembly GCA_037968895.1 of Acidimicrobiales bacterium. Lineage (GTDB taxonomy): Bacteria > Actinomycetota > Acidimicrobiia > Acidimicrobiales > SZUA-35 > JBBKWJ01. The sequence continues at coordinate 6,806 of JBBKWJ010000213.1, read as the reverse complement.
GAACGAAAGGTCCTCGATGGCATGCTTGCCGTCGCCGGCAAACTGCCGACGGAACCTCTTTTCGGCTTCGAATCCGATGGCGCTGCAACGAGCGGTGAGCATGCAGAATCACCGGTTCCCAACGTCGCCGGTTTGGCCCACCTCACGTCTGATCAGGAACGTGTCCACACGCTGGCCGAACGACTCGCCCAGTCGCAAGCCTGGCTCGAAGAGTCTGAAGACCGCGTCAACGAACTCGAATCTCTCATCGCAGATGACACCAGGGTGCAGTCGCTCACGAGCGAGCTCGCTGATCGAGACTCTGCCATCGCCGGAACCCGTCAGTCGATTCAACTCATAAAACAATATGCCGCCGAAGCAGGTAACTCTCTCGAGGGTGTCATCGACCTGCGATCCGATGGCGCCGAAACTCTCGCCGCGTCTATGTCAACGAGTCAGCTCCTGTCGCTTCGCCAAGCAGAGGTGACGGCGCTTCGTCGCAAGGTTGAGACCATTGAGGGAGACGTCGAGGAGAAGAGCGAAGCGCTCCATCAGCGTCAGTCTGAACTTGTTGCTCAGCTTGAGGAGGCACAGACCGCACTCGACGTCGTTGGAGACGCGCCAGAGCGGGCAGCTCAGTTGCAGGAAGAGGTTGCGAGGCTTCGTGCCCTTGTGGCCGATCACAGTATTGAGCGAGACCGATTGAGCAGTCAGCTAGACCAACGTGACGCAATCGACGCCAAACTCGACGCTCTGTTTGTTGAGATCCACGAGCTTCGGGGCAGGTCGGCGGCCTTGCGAAGCGGGATCCGCCAACAGGGGCTGGCAAAGGGCAACAACGACTAGCCTGGTCGCTCTATGACCAAGCAGACCTACGAGGTGCGAGTCCTTCCCGACGACGCCGCGGCGCATCATGTCGTCACTGTGCCAGGGTCAAAAAGCATCACAAACCGAGCGCTCATCTGTGCCGGTCTGGCGTCGGGCAACTCGACATTGACGGGAGTGCTTCTCGCCGAAGACACGATGGCCATGATCGATTCCCTCCGCGAGCTTGGGGTCGAGATCAATCTGGATGGCACGACCGCAACGGTGCACGGCATCGCCGGCCAATTGCCCACCGGCCAACGATCGTTGCACGTTCGCCAGTCAGGCACCACCAGCCGATTCTTGTTGCCTGTCCTGGCGCTTGGCGGCGGCGAGTATGTTTTGGACGGTCATGAGCAGATGAGGGCAAGACCATTCGGCGACCTAGTCGATGCGCTTAGCTCTCACGGAGCACTCATCGAAGGCACGACGATGCCGCTTAAGGTGCATGGCCGCGGTTTGTCTGGCGGTGCGATGAGCGTTCCCGGTGACGTCTCAAGCCAGTTCCTGTCTGCCCTGCTGCTTAGTGCGCCGTACGCAGCCGAGCCAGTGGTATTCACGGTGGTCGGCGAACTTGTGTCAAAGCCATATATCGATCTGACTATCGCAACCATGGAGGCATTCGGGGCAACGATCGATCGCTCTGGATATGAGTCGTTCTGTGTTGCGAATACGGGCTACCGCGGCGCCACCTATTCGATTGAACCTGACGCCTCAGCGGCTTCATACTTCTTCGGCGCCGCAGTCATTTCGGGTCATTCGGTAACGGTCGAAGGTCTTGGCTCCGATGCGCTGCAGGGTGACATGGCCTTTGTCGACGCGTTGGCAAAGATGGGTGCGCTGGTTGAGCAGACGCCAACGTCAACAACGGTGACGGGGGTCCCCGAACTTGCAGGCATCGAAATTGATATGGCCGACTTTTCTGACACCGCTCAGACTCTCGCTGTCGTTGCCGCTGGAGCGACGAGCCAAACAAGGATGACCGGCATTGGTTTCATTAGGCGGAAGGAGACCGACCGAATTCACGCGGTAGTGACCGAACTTCAGAAACTAGGAGTCGACGCGGTCGAAGAGGAAGACGGCATCTTGGTGTCGCCTGGCCCGGTTGTCGGAGGCGCCGTTGCGACATACGACGATCACCGTATGGCGATGAGTTTTGCGCTCCTTGGACTCCGTACCCCTGGCATTGTTATCGAAGACCCTGGCTGCGTCGCCAAGACGTTCCCCGAGTTCTTCGAGGTCTTCGAAACGCTCTACCTCCCCGCGTGAGCGTTGCCGAGTAGCATGTGCCGATGCGCACCGCCAAGCTAGTCGGGCCCGAGAAAATCGAAATTCTTGAAGTCGATGAGCCATTGTTGGTCGCTGGCTCTGTCATCGTCGAAGTGGATCGCTGCGGCATCGGTGGGCCAGATATTGAGGCATATCTCTCTGGTGATCTGCCCGCGCAGGCATGGTTCGGGCATGAATGGGTCGGCACGGTCATTGCCGTTGGCGAAGCTGTCAATGGACATTTTGTCGGTGAGCATGTGGTCGGCTCGGTGCCCGCTCCATGCGGGCTGTGTGGCCCATGCTCGGCAGGGCACAGCAATCACTGCGAGCTCGTTCTTTCCATGATCGTGGGAACCGACGAACTAGCGAGCGACCATGGCGCGTTCAGTGAGCGCATTCGGGTTGACGCGAGGCGTATCCGGCGAGTCCCCGAGGGGGTCGACGAAGCCGATGCAGCCCTCACCGAGCCTGCTGCTGTTGCGTCGCACGCCGTCGCACGCGCCGGTCAACATCCTGGTGATCTTGTGGTCATCATTGGTGGTGGAACCATTGGCCTACTTACGTTGCAGCTTGCGATTTTGGCCGGAGCGAGCCGGGTGACGATCGTCGACCCCGACCAGCGCCGCCGAGAACTCGCTTGCGACATCGGCGCGTTCGCAGCATTCCCCGACGAAGCAGGTATCCAGCTATGGCTCGATGGCAATGGCCATGGCCTCGGCGCCGACGTTGTCTATGACTGCTCGGGGCATTCCGAGTCACTCAATCGGGCGCTTACTATTGTCCGCCGTGGGGGCACCATCGTTGCAGTCGGCGTATCGAGTCGAAGTAGCGAGCTAACGGCCCGCCGGCTCATTGCGAATGAGGTAACCCTGAAGGCCTCGCTCGGTTACACCGTGGCCGACTGCAATCGGGTCCTTGATCTCATGGCTCAAGACCGGCTTCGAGTCGGAGAGCTGTACGACGCTACCCCTATAGGCCTTGGCGACCTAGGCGATGAGCTCGCCCGTATGGGAAAGCGGCTTGTTGGCCGAGGCAAAACCTTGGTCGGGCCAAACCTCTGACGTGGCGATGGTTTGGCTAGGCGACGATTGCGAAGGCACCGTCGGCGCGAAGTTCGGCCGCTGCGCCGATCTGTTCTTCGCTCAAGAGTGAAGCCATCGTTGCACGATCGCTCGAACGACCCCACGTGCGTTTGCCGGCCGGCGTCTGCAGGGCGACGAGAGCTTCTTCCGGCCCGGTTTTGCTATGCATGACGGTGTACGCCTCGATTGTGCAAGGTCCTTCGTAGGCCGTGTCGGCGTCAGTCGATCCGACGGCGTCGACCGCTTCTTGCACGTCGGCGTGCCGAAAGCCGAGCGGTGGGGGAGTCGTGGAGTAGAGGGCGAGGGCGTGTTTCGTCAAGAAGCCACCGTTTGCCGTGATCAAGCCGAGCGAGCCAGGGTCTGACCGCAAGACATCGACGATTGCGGCGATTGAGTGGGTTACGTAGTTGTTGAGTGGCCCACCGGCAAACGGTAGACCGCCGGTAACAGTCAACTGCCGCTCGTCATCCAGCCCGATCGCCTCTGCTGCGATCTGGACGGCAGAAGGGAAACACGAATACACATCGACGTGATCGACTTCGTCGACGGTTCGGCCGGCAAGCTCAAACAGTCGCTTGCCTGCTTCCTCGATTGCGGGTGATGTGAAAAGGTCGCGGCGCTCGGACACGGCATAGGTGTCGTGGGCGTCGGTGCCAGCCAAGGGGAACACCCAACGATCTTCGCTGATCCCAAGGCTCCGGGCCTTTGCTACCGAACAGATAATCACGGCTGCCGCTTGGTCAAGGTCCCAGTTTGAGTTCATTGCCTTCGTGTACGGATAGCCAACCATCCGATTCGTGGCGCTCGCAGTTCTGATTTCGTCTGCGTCCATTGGCGTGGGCGACCATGCATATGGGTTTCCGGTGGCAACTTGGTTAAATCGTTCCCACAATTTGGCAATGCGGGTGCGATGCGCGTCGAGGGTCTCGCCGCGATGGTGGCGAATCGCAGACTCGAAGATTGGATACAGATTGATTGGCTGCGCGAGGCCCCGATCGGTTTCGAACTCCGTGCTCATAATGACGTCGGCGCCTACGATCTCGTCCGGCGCCTCGTCTTTTTGGCTCGTGTACGTTGGCTTCATGCCAGCCGCACGTTGACGGCGGCGGCTCCAGATGGTTTCGCCGCCCACTAGAACGGCGCTTTCGAGGGTGCCATCTTGGATACGCAACGCCAGCTGGCTAAGGAATGACTGGGGCGAGTTCCCTCCCATCGCACTCAGCATTGTTTTTGCCTTGTCGGCGCCGACTCTTCGCGCGATGAGTCGGGCTGGATCGCTGTACGACCAGGCGCCAGCGATGACGCCGATCGCGTCGAGGCCGGCCAGAAGTTCCGCTGCGCCAGCGTCCGCGGCGGCGCCACGGGTGGCCTGGATCATGAGTTCGACGGCCTCGACCGCGTCGGCAAGATCGTCAGGTCGCTGTGTCGTTTGGGCGACGCCAACAATAACTGGGGTGTGAGGATCGAGGTCGTCAACTTTGCGCATCGCGGCAACTTAGTCCGCAGCCAATGAGCCGAACCAGTTCGAAAGAATTGCTAGCCGTTGGTCGTGAGCAACAGTCCGAGGAAGAGGATCACGAGGGCGAGGATGCCGCCGACTGCACCGGTAATGGCCTTGATCGATGTGGTTGACGTGCGGGAGTGCCAGAACGCCATCGCCCCCGCAATGAAGAAGAGCATGATCTTGATTCCGAGAGTGGCGTGGTACGCAGAGACGGCACCCTCAACCTCAAACAGATTCCACATGCCAGTGAAGAACGCGATTGCATAGGCGGGCCACGCAATCTTCTCGAATGCCCGAGCAACCTGCTTTGGTGCATCGGGACCGAGTGAACGGGCGGTTGGCACAAGACCGGCGAGGACAATCTGGCCCCCGACCCACACCGATGCTGCGAGCACATGAAGGAAGAGTCTGATGGTGTCGAGGTTCGGCGTAAGCACTTGACGATTCTAAGGGATGAGGCACAAGCGACAACTGTCGGTGATTGGCAACGCTCAGAGTAGCGGTTGCTCCACATTGGGTGAGGAATTCTTGCCAATATCCACCGTCCCCACCGAATGTGGTGGCTATATTACTCACCGGGCGGAGTTGACTTCCTGAGGTGATCCTGTGGAGCCAACTCCTTTTTTAGGCAAACGTCGTTCTCCGTTTTCGGGACCCGGCGCTTTTCTGCAACGCCTCGCCATGTTCCTGGTGTCATCGACGCTTGTGCTCTTTCTCGCGGGATCTGCGCTCGCCACGATTGATGCGCCGAGGCCAATCGTGGCCCAACCAATCTCTGGCGATAGCACGGTGTCAGTCGTTCCAGACGTAGTAATCGCGCTTGAGTCGACAACCTCGATCGCAGTGTCACACACTCTTCTTCCTGCACTTCTCGAGATCCCTGGCGTTGAACGGGCCGAACTTGCGCCCCTCACCACTGGATCGACGGCTGACGGTTCGATGGCAGTCCTTGTCAGTTTGAGCGACGCGGCGCCGAACGTCGTCGACTCGATCAGTTCGACGGTTCATCAGGTTCTGCCCGACGCTCGCGTGACCGTTGGCGGACGTTCTGTCGCCGACCGGGCCGTTCTTGATCGACTCAACCGAGGCACGATCGTGGCCGTTGTCCCGGTGATCTTGCTTGTTGCGATCCTGATCTCCGCCGGTCTCGGACTACGAACCGGCATGTCTGCTGGAGCCAGCATTGCGTTGTCGACGCTTCTGGGAGCCCTCGTTGCGGCAAGAATGGTCAACAAGTTCGACGGCACGATCTCGACAACCGCCATCCCCGCAGCGCTGGTTGCAGTCCTTGTCTCGTCGGTGCTGGCCTTCCGACTTCTTGAATGGTTCAAGCATCCGCGCGGCGAAGACTCAGCCGAAGCGATTCGACTCAGTGTGAAACACCTTCTTCCCGAGGTGGCCCTTATGGGCGGCGGCCTGCTGGTTGCCACCCTCGTGCTCGCGATCACCGGGCGTTCACCCGTCGCTGCTCTTGTTGTTACCGCAAGCGCGGCCCTTGCTGCGATCGTTACTCTGGCGACGCTCCCGGCGATGCTTGCGGCCCAGGCGCCTGTAATTGATGAGGACGACTACCGGCTTTTTCGTATGGCGCTCCCCGATGGCCGCGACTTCCCACTCGCCGTTCTTGCTGGCTTTGCGGTCTTTCTTCTCAGCTTCGGCTTGCTCGGGTTGAAGACCCCGTCGTCCGAGCTTCTCGACGAATCGGCGCTAAGTAACGGCGTCTCGGCTCGGCGGGCATTGGCTGTCGATGCACTCGCCGACGGCGATCCGACCTCTGCAATTGTTGCGCAGCTACCAGTTGGCGCCACCGCAGCACAAGAAATTGCATGGGCTGAGACAGCATCATCGATTGGTTCAGTCGGTTTCGTCGACACCATCGCAGGTAGGTTCGTAGACGGTGCGATGGTGACGGCCGAATCGCTTGTGTCAGAGCCCCACGTTGCTCTGGCGACGGTTGTCGAACAGCCCCGCTCGGCTGGTGCTCAAGAGGTGGCTCGAATGCTCGTATCGATCGACGGCTTTTCCGACATGGTCGTATTAAGCGGAACGCCAGTCGCCGCCGCTGAACTCACCGACGGTGCGCTACGCCAAACGTGGCTTCTCGTTGG
>JBBKWJ010000212.1:0-3551 GCA_037968895.1 Acidimicrobiales bacterium | reverse complement strand
GTCGGTGCTCGTCGGGGTGATCGAAGACGAACTCCCGCTGATATTCCTCGACGGCCTTCTTCGATGCATAGGCCTCGTCGGCGTATTGGGTGAAGCGACGCGGATCGAGGACCCATGTGTCCCACTCGGATTGGCCGTCAACGATGATCTCAGCGAGCACCTTGCCCAGACCGCCACCTTCGCCAATGCCAGCCCGTAGTCCAAGCATGGCATAGGCATTGCGCCGACCAGGCAACCGGCCAACCAAGGGTGCACCATCGCCGGAGTAGGTGATCGGTCCGTTCACGATCGAGGAGATTCCGGCCGTCTGCAAAATAGGCAGCCGATCGAAGACTCGCATCATGTTGTCTTCAAGCCGATCGAGCTCTGGTGGTTCAAGCTTGTTGGCGAAGCCGACGGGGATGTTTTCCCGGCCCCACGTCTTGCAGCCTTGCTCATAGATGCCAACAAGGAGGCCGTGGTGTTCTTGGCGGCTGTAGAAATCGTCGCCCGGGTCGCGGATCAGAGGAACGCGGCGGCCGAGCTCCTTCAGCTCAGGCAACTCTTCGGTGAGGAAGTACTGGTGCTCCATCGAGGAGACTGCGGACTCGAGACCGTAGAAATTGCCGACCTGATGAACGCGGTATCCGGCCGCGTTGACGATGCTTTCACATTCGATGTCGCCCTGATTCGTGTGAACAATCCACCCTTCGTCAGTTTGGGTGAGGCCAGTGCAATCGGTGAAGCGGAAGGCTTGGCCACCGTTGTTTCGACCAGCGTGCACCAGCCCCGTAACGAGACCAGTGGGGTCGATGTCGCCATCAACCGGATCCCATAACCCGCACGTAAGGCCGGTGACATCGAGTAGCGGGTGGGCTTCTGCCATTTCGGTCGGCGAAATGACCTCGAAGTCAACGCCCATCCCCTTCGCCATCCCGACAAAGTGCCGGTAGCCATCGAGATCTTGCTGGCTATAACCGAGGCGAATACCACCATCGTTGCTTCGGTAGGTGATTGGCCGATCGGGGTTGGCGGCGAGCTTCGTGTAGAGCTCGCACGAGTACTTTTTCAGGCCAACCATGGTTTGCACCGTGCCAAATTGAGTGACCTGGCCTGCCGAATGCCAGCTCGTGCCCGAGGCCCACTCGTCTCGTTCAATGAGGACGACGTCGGTCCATCCATGCATTGTCAGATGGTAGAACGTGCTTGCCCCGCCGACGCCGCCGCCAATTACGACCACGCGGGCTCGAGTGGGGAAGTTCTCATATCTGGGGCTGTTCATGGGCCAATCTTCCTCTTCTGTGACCAATCCCACAAGGCTCAAAGCTGCACGCCACTCATAACGCTGGGTTATGTGTAGAGTTGGCCCATGCGCCAGCTTCTCCGCCGCGTCCCTCAGCTTCACCGACTTGCCGTCTTCGATGCGGTGGCATCCGCCGGCGACTTCACCTCAGCAGCTCGCGAATTGCAGGTCAGCCAACCCGCCGTGTCGCGCCACATGGCGGCACTTGCCCGTGAACTCGGCTTCGAACTATTCGAACGATCGGGCCGTTCGTTCGTGCTCACCAGCAGAGGACGGGGCCTGGCCGCTGCCGTCGAGTCTGCCTTCTCGACCCTCGAGCGGACCCTTGCCGATTTCGATGACAAACCAGACACGTTCGTGCTCGCCATTCAGCCGGCGATGGCTACCACGTGGGTGGTACCGCTCCTCGATCAACTCGAAACAGCTGCCGGAACAGAAATTAGACTCCGCATCTTCGAACGAAGTGCCGAGCTTGATTCGAGCGAGTGGGACATGGCCATCGTTCCCGGCACGGGAAACTGGGCCGGGTGGGAGGCCACGATGCTCTTTCGCGAAGCGGTTCGCCCGTTCGCGGCACCGAGCCTCGCGGCAACGCTGGGCCTTGGGCCGGACACAACTCCTGCCCAGCTGGCGACCAACAACCTGCTCCACATCGACGACGACGGGCGCCCGAACATGACGTGGAAAGAATGGTTCGCCGAAGCTGGCAACCCGCTCACCCCAGCCAAACCCCGGCTGGTCTACAACGCCTACCCCACCGTCATTCAAGAGGCCCTTGCTGGCAACGGAATCGCTCTCGGTTGGCAACACTTACTAAGTGACATGGTGGAACGGGGTCTTTTGGTTCCTGTCGGGCCCATCGTGCAGCGCCGACACGGTGGCCACCATGTGTGCTGGCGCGTTGGGCGCGCCGACGAACGCCATCGAGCAATTCTCGACTATTTGCAGTCAGAAATCGTTGGTTCCTCTGCGGCCTTCAGCTCTCCACCTTCCAGCTGATCGAGGTGCCCTTTTGATCGCATTGCTGGACTGGTCGACTCTCGACTGATACGTTCCGGCGCGTTCCAATGAGCGCCCGCGCCGACTAGGAGAATCTGTGAGCTACGTCACCCATCTCGAATCCGCCATCGACGGAACCGAGCTACCCCACGAACAGCTACAGACGCTTCACGAAGGCCGGCCACTGTGGGTTCGCTACGACCTCGAAGCAGTCGCGGCCGCGATGACCAAGGAAGCCGTGGCGTCTCGCGAGCCCACCATGTGGCGCTACCGGGAGCTGCTCCCGGTGGCGGATGACACCAAGATCGCCACCTTGGGCGAGGGCATGACACCGCTGCTGAAGTGCGAGCGGCTCGGAGCCGCGTTGGGGCTGAACGACCTGTGGGTGAAAGACGAATCCCAGCTCCCGACCGGCTCGTTCAAGAGCCGGGGCTTGGCCATGGCGATCAGCCGGGCAAACGAACTCGGCGTCGAACGGGTCGCTATCCCAACCGCCGGCAACGCTGGCGGCGCCATGGCCGCCTACGCAGCCCGGGTCGGCATGGAAGCCTTCGTCTTCATGCCCGCCGACACCCCGATCGTCAACCAGCACGAGGCGGCTTACTACGGGGCTCACGCGTTCCTCGTCGATGGCCTCATCACCGACTGCGGTGCCGTTGTCCGCGAGGGCACGCCCGAGATGGGCTGGTTTGATGTCTCGACGCTGAAAGAGCCCTACCGGATCGAAGGCAAGAAGACTATGGGCCTCGAACTGGCCGAGCAGTTCGACTGGTCGCTCCCTGACGTGATCATGTACCCGACCGGCGGCGGTACCGGACTGATCGGCATGTGGAAGGCATTCGCCGAGTTGGCCGAAATGGGTTGGCTCAACGATGAAAAGCGCCCCCGGATGATGTCGTGCCAGGCGGAAGGATGTGCGCCGATCAGCACAGCCTGGGAGGCAGGCGAGCGATTCGCCGAGCCGTTCCCCAACGCGGCGACCGCGGCCAGCGGCCTCCGGGTGCCAGCAGCAGTCGGGGACTTCATGATCATCGACGCCGTCAACGAATCAGGGGGCCAGGCCAGAGCCTGCTCCGAGGAGTCGCTCCTGTCCTGGGCCCAACGCGGTGCCGCGCTGGAAGGCATCGCGTTCGCTCCCGAGGCCGGAGCATGCCTCGGTGTCCTCGAGATGCTTGTAGCCGAGGGGGCCATCGACCCGGACGAGCGGGTCGTCGTGTACAACACCGGAGCGGCCCAGAAGTACGTGGAAGTGATCGCCACGACCCTACCC
>JBBKWJ010000211.1:0-27741 GCA_037968895.1 Acidimicrobiales bacterium | reverse complement strand
GAACTCGATCTCGTGTTGGCCACTATCCGGGCCGATCTCGCAGCCCGCTAACCCCTCAACTGGACGCGGTTTGCGACCCACTACTGGGTCGTAACCCGCGTCCAGTTCGCCAGCGCTTGCGCCTCGGAACTGTCGTTCCCACAACTGACATTGTGGAAGCGAGAACCTGTGAGCGATCTGAGAGAAATAGTCGAGGCCGAAGCGCGACGAACGAACGGCGTGATCCAACGACGGGATGCGTTAGCCGCAGGGATGACCGTGGCGCAGGTCGACCGGCGTGTTCGGCGGGGTCAGTGGCGCAAAGGCTGCGGCCCGGCGACCTATCTGCTCGCTGAGATGGCCGAAGACCCGTTCGCCCGGTTGGCTAGCGCCGTTGTCGGTCTTGACGCAGTTGGGTGGGGAGCATCGGCGTTGGCCGTGTGGGGACTGGGCCAATACCCGACCATGCCGATAGTCGCTCTGCCGGTGCAGTTGCGTCGACCGGGCGGCGCCGAAATACGGTCGGTTGCTGCGCTTGGCGCGCTCCCGATCACCTCATACTCCGGAATTGCCATGGCGTCACTAGAACTGGCCGTTGCGTCCATGGCCAGCGAGCGCAGCGATCGGGGGACGCATGATCTCGTCGATCGAGTAATTCGGGAGCAGCGAACAACTTGGGAGCGACTGGCCGAGGTGTTTGATTTGTACCGCCGCCGCGGCCGGCCAGGGTCGGGCACGATCACACGGCTGCTGGAGGAGAGGTCAGGCGAGGGATCTGTGCCGCTCTCGATCTGGAGTCGGGATGTGAAGAAGCTGCTTGCTGACGCTGGATTCAATGCGCCGGAGATGGAATGGCGAGTCGGCGACGAGGCCGGCCGTTTGGTGGCGCAAGTTGACCTGGCCTATCCGGCCGCCAAGTATGCGATCGAATTGGACTCGGTTGCATTCCATCTCAATCGTCAAGCGTTCGTTGAGGACCGTCGCCGTGATGCGGCGCTCGCCCGGGTCGGGTGGCTCAGTCGCCGGTTCACGTGGGACCAGTTCCGTGATGAACTCGATCTCGTGTTGGCCACTATCCGGGCCGATCTCGCAGCCCGCTAACCCCTCAACTGGACGCGGTTTGCGACCCTATATTGGGTCGTAACCCGCGTACAGTTCGCAAGAGCAAGGGCTAGTCGATGCCGTGGTCGACGGCGTAGCGGATCAGCTCTTGCCTGCGATTGAGATGGAGCTTGCCGAGAATATTGCGGACGTGATTTTCGACCGTCTTTGGCGAGATGAAAAGCTGCTCGCCGATCTCTTTGTATGTATGGCCTCGAGCGACGTACTGGAGCACTTCGCGTTCGCGCTCAGAAAGCGGCTTCGTGCCATCGCTCTCATTGGTGATCTTCCGAAACTCGCCGAGTAACAGACTTGCCAATGCGGGAGAGAACACCGGCTCGCCTTTGGCTGCCTTCCAGAGGGCGGTTCGAAGTTCGTCTGGCGGTGTCGACTTCACGAGATACCCGTTCGCGCCAGCGGCGACCGCCTCAAGCAGATCGCGCTCCGCCTCAGAGACAGTGAGCATGACGATATTGGTTGTCGCCCCGCACTCTTTTGCCACCTTGATACCGCCACCATTTGGCATGTTGAGATCGCAGACGACGAGATCGGGTTTGTGCTTCTTGATTGCCGCTATTGCCTCTGTCGCATCCGCGGCCTCGCCAACAATCACGAAGTTTTCGCCGAGATCAGCTCGCACTCCAGACCGCCATATTGGGTGGTCATCGGCGAGTACTACGGTCACATGGCTCTTGAAACTCATCAGGCCCACATCCTTATTTCGGTTCCACTTCCCGGTCGCCCGTCGACTTCGACGCGACCGCCCGCCTCGACCACACGGCCGGTAATCGAACGCTTAATACCTTCGCCCATCTGCACGAGATCTGCTTCAAAGCCGACCCCGTCGTCTTTCACTGACACAAACACAACCTCACCGTCTGGCTCGGCATACACGGTCGCCTTGGAGGCTCCACCATGTTTCGAAGCGTTTGTAAGTGCCTCACCGGTCGCCCCCGCGAGGGCATGAATCTGGGCTTCGGAACCGGCGGGCAGATCGGGGGCGCAGATGACAGAGACTCGTAGTCCGTAACGCTGCTCGGCTCGAGCCGAGACGGCCCGTAGTGCAGACCCGAGGTCCGTCGCGGCGGGGCGGTTGCCGAAGAGATACTCACGCAGCTCAGATTCTTGCGACCTCGCGAGGGCGATAAGTTCGCCATCTTCACTGCGGCGCTGGATAACTGCGAGGGTCTGAAGCACGCCGTCGTGCAGGGTACGAGCCACTTCCTCCCTTGCTCGGAAGGTCGAGATTTCTCGGTCGGCCTCGGCCAGGCGGTCCATGAAGTACCCCGCCGACCAGCCAGCCAGACCGAGTAACGCAATCGTGGCAAACCGGCTGAGTGAGCCCCATCCATCAGGCCCGAAAATGAGCCAGCCGACGTAGCGGCTGACCCCGATTCCAACACCCGTCATGACGGCCGCCCTGGTGCCGCCAGCAACGGCGACGGCGAACACGACCGCCACCATCCAGATCGACGGCAGTGACTGGGTGTGCGCCTCAGATCCGTAGACCCACACGTCAGCGAACGAAAGGACCGAGGCAAGGCCGATTTCAGTAAAGAGCACGTTGGGGCGCATGACGAGGTCGGCGTCACGGTGATACAGAACTGTCACGAATCCAGAGAACCCAACCGCCGCCGTCAGTAGCAGGAGCCCAATTGCGGGATGAGCGACGGGCAGCTTGTCGGGGAGCCTGTTCCGGTCCCAGATCTCGTACACGAATATGCCAAGCGCCCATACCGCGACGAGCCAGCGGAACGTCATGATGCCTCGACTGAGACTGACACGTGTTGGGCGCGAGAGGCGCGAAGGATCGAGGTGCCCGAGAAGATGAGATGGTGCCTGCGCGCCCATACCGTTCATATCGGCCAGTGTCGCACGGCGATGAGCGGAGGGAGCGGAGCCGGCAGCGCTAGGGGAGAGCGGGGCTAGCGATCGACAACGCGCTCTCGAGGAGATGATCGGCCGCTCCAGCGAGAGCGACAGCCGCCTCATTGCTCGACACCTTCGTCAGCTCAGCCTTCGCCTCTTCAATGAATCGGGTTGCGGTTTCGAGCGCTCGGTCGACGCCAGGACCTTGACGCACGATGTCGATAGCCTCGTGGCGGTTCTCGAGAGTGATGCGGTTGTCGAGCATTGCCTTGAGCCGGCCGCTCTCAGGCTGCTCAAGCGTGTAGATAACTGGGAGGCTGTATACGCCCTCGATCATGTCGTTGCCAGCCGGCTTTCCGAGCTGTTCGTCGGTGGCGACGATGTCGAGGACGTCGTCGATCACTTGGAACGCCATGCCGTAGAGACGGCCGAACTCGGTGAGATGATCGATTGCTTCTCGTGACTGGCCGGACACAATGCCCCCGATTCGGCACGCGGCGGCGTACAGCGAAGCGGTCTTGCCGGCGATCGATGGGTAGTACTGGGCCTCAGTTCGACTTGTGTCGTACATGGTTTGCAATTCGCCAACTTGGCCCCGGCACAGCTCGGCGATTGTGGCGGCCAACAGGCCAGCCACTTCGACACCAAGGCTCGCGGCAATCTCTGATGCCTTGGCCAGTAGAAAATCGCCAGAAAGAATGGCGCGCAGGTTGCCCCAGCGAGCGTTGACGCTGACGACTTGGCGCCGCATCTCGGCTTCGTCCATGACGTCGTCGTGATACAGGCTGCCGATGTGCACGAGCTCAACTGCTACGCCGCCACGAATGACCTCGAGCGAGACGGCCTCGCCGTCAGGCAAAGAGCACCCGGCGCTGGCGACGGCGAAAAGTGGCCGAAGGCGCTTGCCGCCAGCCTTAATGAGATGAGACGAAATCTCCGTCAAGTACTCGTCGCCGCTTATCGCCACGACGTCTAATAGGGTGCGCTCAACCCGATCTTTATCGACCGCGGCTGTCGGTAAGAGGGCGAGGGGATTAACAGTCACCCTTAAAACCTAGGCCACCCTGAGCGCTGAGACTCAACCAACCACTACGTCGCGTGAGAAATCTCGTGTTTTATTGTATTTTTGGGAAGAAACACCACCAAAACGGGTTGAACCGCTCACGCAGGCCTTGCAGGCGCCGACCTTGAGGGTACCGGTGCCGATACACTGGCCAGCGACCGTACCCCCTGGGAGGACGTCAATGTTCGAACGCTTTACAGACCGAGCCCGCCGAGTCGTGGTGCTTGCTCACGAAGAAGCCCGCCTACTCAATCACAACTACCTCGGCACCGAGCACATTCTGCTTGGGCTTATCCACGAGGGTGAGGGTGTCGCCGCGAAAGCGCTCGAGTCACTCTCGATCTCACTGGAAGCCGTCCGTAGCCAGGTTGAAGAGATCATTGGTCAGGGTGGCTCGTCGCCATCAGGCCACATTCCCTTCACCCCACGAGCAAAGAAGGTTCTCGAGCTTTCGCTTCGCGAGGCACTGCAGCTCGGGCACAACTACATCGGCACCGAGCACATTCTGCTTGGGCTAATTCGCGAAGGCGAAGGCGTCGCCGCTCAGGTGCTCGTTAAACTTGGCGCCGATCTGTCTCGCGTTCGCCAGCAGGTCATCCAACTTCTTTCTGGCTACTCCGGCCCCGCAGGTTCGGGATCCGGTGCGTCAAGCGAAGGCGGCGGCAAAGCGAGCAGCACATCGGGAGGTAGTGGCCAAGAAGCGCCGTCTGGTTCGCTGATTCTCGATCAGTTCGGTCGCAACATGACCCAGCTCGCGCGTGACAAGAAACTCGACCCGGTTATTGGCCGCGAGCGAGAGGCCGAGCGCGTCATGCAGGTTCTTTCGCGACGGACCAAGAACAACCCTGTCCTCATCGGTGAGCCCGGTGTCGGTAAGACCGCCATTGTCGAGGGCCTCGCCGAGCGCATTGCCAACAACGATGTGCCAGACACGCTTCGTGACAAGCAGCTCTACACGCTTGATCTTGGCGCCCTCGTTGCTGGCAGCCGTTACCGCGGCGATTTCGAAGAGCGTCTCAAGAAGGTGCTGAAAGAAATCAAGACCAGAGGCGACATCGTTCTGTTCATCGACGAGATTCACACCCTGGTCGGAGCAGGCGCCGCTGAAGGCGCCATTGACGCCGCCAGCATCCTGAAGCCGATGCTCGCTCGTGGCGAACTCCAGACCATAGGTGCCACCACCATCGATGAGTATCGCAAGCACCTTGAGAAGGACGCCGCTCTTGAGCGCCGCTTCCAACCAGTCAAGGTCGAAGAGCCAACCGTCGAGCACACCATCGAGATCCTCAAGGGTCTTCGTGATCGCTACGAGAGCCACCACCGGGTCACCATTACCGATCAGGCGCTCGTGGCTGCGGCCAACATGGCCGATCGCTACATCGCCGATCGATTCTTGCCTGACAAGGCCATCGATCTCATCGATGAGGCTGGTTCGCGCCTCCGTATCAAGCGCATGTCAACGCCGCCTGCGTTCAAAGAACTTGAGTCTGAACTGGCCGAGGTCGTTCGTCGCAAGAAAGAGGCCGTTGAAGGCCAGCAGTTCGAAGAAGCCGGCTCCCTTCGCGACGCCGAAAAGGAACTGTTGGCGAAGAAGGCCGAGATGGAAGTCGAAATCAAGGCCTCTGGCGTCGACCTTTTCGACGAAGTCAACGAAGAGTCAATCGCCGAGGTGCTCTCGATCTGGACAGGTATTCCTGTCTACAAGCTCACTGAGCAGGAGACCGAGAAGCTGCTCCGTATGGAGGACGAACTCCATCGTCGAGTGATCGGTCAACAAGCAGCCGTCAGAGCTGTCTCGCAGTCGATACGACGCACTCGTGCCGGTCTGAAAGACCCAAAGCGGCCGTCCGGTTCGTTTATCTTCCTCGGCCCCACTGGTGTCGGTAAGAGCGAACTCGCCAAGACGCTCGCCGAATTCCTCTTCGGCGACGATAGCTCGCTGATCACGCTCGACATGAGTGAGTATCAGGAGAAGCACACGGTGAGCCGTCTCGTCGGTTCGCCCCCTGGCTATGTCGGTTTCGAAGATGGTGGCCAGCTCACTGAGGCAGTTCGACGCAAGCCATTCTCGGTCGTTCTCTTCGACGAGGTAGAGAAGGCCCACCCTGATGTCTTTAACTCATTGCTGCAGATCCTTGAAGAAGGCCGGCTGACCGACTCACAGGGTCGATCGGTCGACTTCCGCAACACGGTCATCATCATGACGTCAAACCTCGGAACCCAAGATCTCCGCAAGGCAACACTTGGTTTCTCTCAGAACGACGAAGCCGTGAGCTACGAGCGGATGAAGGAAAAGGTCGACGACGCTCTAAAGGCTCATTTCCGGCCCGAGTTCCTCAACCGCATCGACGAGACGATCGTCTTCCACGAGCTCAGTCTCGCTGAAGTCACTCAGATCGTCGACCTTCTCATTGCTCGTACCACTGAGCAGCTTGAGGGACAGGGCATCGGTCTTGAGCTCACCGAGCCTGCGAAACACTTCCTCGCCTCCAAGGGCTACGACCCGACAATGGGCGCTCGTCCGTTGCGACGGGCAATCCAGCGGATGGTCGAAGACACCCTGTCAGAGAAGCTGCTCTACAAAGAGTTCAGGGCTGGTCAGATCATCGTGGTTGACGTTGTCGCCAACGAAGACGGCGTTGATGAGCTCCAGTTCAATGCGCACGAAGGATTCCAACCTCCCTCGACGCCAGAGCTTGCCGAGACCGGCGACTAGACTCGCATCATTCTGACGAACAAGGCTCGCCTCGTGCGAGCCTTGTTCGCGTCTTGGGCCTGCCCCGTCAGCGTGTGCTGGCGCTGCGGACACTAAGGTTGCCCCCGTGCCAATCGCTAACGCCCGAGCCTCTCGGACCGGGACTCGTCCGATCCTTCAAAGGGAGAAACCAGTCGGCCAACGCCGCTGGCTTCGTCGATGGCTGCAGCTGGCGCTCCTGTCGTTGTGTGCCATTGCCGTTTCAGCTTGCCAGACCGACGCCGACCTAACCGTTGTTGTCGAAAACGATGGCTCTGGCGTTATCGAGTTTGATGTTGCCCTTGATGCCGACGCGGCCAACGACATTGTTGACCTCAGCCAGTCAGGGCTTCCCCTCACCGATTTAGCCCAAGCTGGCTGGACCATTGACCCACCCGCAGTCGGCGACGACGCGGTGACAAGGTTTGGCGTTGCAAAGGCCTTCGGCACGCCAGAGCAGTTTGCTGAGATCATGCAAGAGCTCGATGGCGGGTCCGGTGTATTCACCAACTTTGAAATTGCGAGGAGCGCAGGGTTCGCGACCGTCGACTATCAAGTGATCGGAACGGTGTCGCCGCAGAGTTTCGATGCATTTGGCGATGACACGCTGGCTGCGACGCTCGGCCGTTCGATCGAATCGATTACCGACCACTACGGCGCAACTCCAGCTGACGTGTCGATCACCGTGACCGTCTATGTCCCTGGCGAAGTGAATGCAGGCGATTCGACCGGTGAAACAGCCGACAGGGAGCGGGGCACGGCGCGGGTATGGACGACCGATCTTGGTGCGGCGGGGCCGACTGAAGTCGCAATCCTTGCTACTACGACCGAGGTCATAGCGTTGGTCTGGCGCGGCGTCGCGATCGTGACCGGGGTATTGGCCGTGTTGGTGGCGTTCGGCCAACTATTGAGAATCGTGCTCCCCGAGCGGCGGCGTCGCAAGAAGAAGAAGGCGAAGCAAACCGAGACCAAAAAGGTCACGGCCACCGCGAAGCGAACGGCGGCAGAGCTCACTGAGATGAAGGCGGCGCGACCTGATGCACCCAAGTCAAAGGTTGACGGTGAGGGCGATTCGTCCCCGCTAGTTATTGCGCTTGACGGTATGGGCGTGTTGTACCGCGAAGGAAACGACACAACCAATCTGCTGATCCCGTTTGTGCGAGAGATGGGGTCGCTCGCTTCCGAGCAAGACATCATCCGAGGCTCCCGGCTGTTGAGTCTCGGCCGGTTGACGCCTGCTGACTTCTGGAAGGGAATCGGTCTAAGTGGTGACCCAAACGAAATCGACGCCGCATACCTCTCGCTTCACCAACTGACGCCAGGCGTTGTCGCGTGGTTGCGTGCGTCGCGCGCAAATGGAACACGGGTAGCAGTCATTACCAACGACTCGAGCGTGTGGGCCAACAAGTTGAGGAAACGCCATAGTCTCAATGGCCTCATCGATCCGTGGATCGTCAGCGGTTCGGTTGGCGTTCGGAAGCCGGACCGCCCCCTGTTTGAAGTGTTGCGCCGTTTGACGGAGACGCCAGCAGATCGAATTCTCGTGGTCGACGATGAGCTCGACAACCTCGACGCCGCGGCGTCGTTCGGATTCCAGACTGCGTGGTTTGCGCCTGACGCCGATGCCAACGATTCCCGTGGGCATCAGATCCTGCGCAGCTTCAAGGTGGCGAAGGGAACCGCAACCGGTGCCGCAAAAGGTGCTGCGAAGGGAACCGCTACAGGTAAAGGTCCTGCCTGAATGGCCGCATGATTGTGCGTGTTCCTGAAACAATGACTGCCGTCTTGCTGACTCGCCACGGCGGCCCGGACGCGCTTGAGCTGAGGTCTGATGTTGCTGTGCCGACGCCCAGTCGCGACGAGATTCTGATACGGGTCGCAGCAGCAGGGATAAACAACACCGACATCAACACCCGAGTTGGGTGGTATGCGAAGTCCGTCACTGGAGCGACAAATGCCAGCGACGCTGTCGATGAGGGAACCGCTGGGGGCTGGGCTGGTGAAGCCCTTGTCTTTCCGCGAATTCAAGGAGCCGATGCCTGTGGCCGTGTTGTCGCAGTTGGCTCTGAGGTTGACCCGTCCCGGTTGGGACAGCGCGTCATTGTCGCCACGATGCAGCCGTCTGCCGATGAACCGTTCGTGACCTCGACCCTTGGCTCTGAGATGAACGGGGCGTTTGCTGAGTACCTCGTGGCTCGATCGTCGCAGAGCTACGCAGTTGATTGTGATTGGACTGATGTCGAGCTTGCCTCGATCCCGTGCGCGTATTCGACAGCCGAAAACATGCTGCATCGAGCGCAGGTGCGAGCGGGCGAGCGCGTTCTCATCACTGGCGCTTCTGGAGGTGTTGGCTCGGCGGCGGTGCAACTAGCGAAACGACGGGGCGCGACGGTGATCGGTGTCGCTGGTGATGCGAAGGCTGCCGGCGTTCGCGAGTTGGGTGCAGACGTGGTTGTTGCTCGAGGAAGTTCTGTCGTCGATGCCGTCGGCGCTGAATCGATCGATGTCGTCGTCGATCTGGTTGCGGGTCCCGAGTGGGCTGAGCTGCTCGACGTGCTCAAGCTTGGCGGCCGGTACATCGCTTCTGGCGCCATCGCCGGCCCAATCGTAGAGCTTGATATCCGCACGCTCTACCTGAAAGACCTGACGCTCCTCGGTGCCACCTACCAAGAACCTGTCGTTTTTGAGAACCTTGTCGGTTATATCGAGCAAGGCGAGATCCGGCCGCTTGTCCACAAGGTCTATCCGCTGGCCGAGATGGCCGAGGCGCAAGAAGACTTCATGTCGAAGGGGTTCATCGGCAAACTGGTACTGACGATCCCCTAGCTCACCTCACGAAGAGTTCGGCGGTGGCGTTTGGGAGCGCAGCGAGCAAAGGTGAGGAACTCGAAGAGTTCCCGGTGTCAGACCCCCTGCGTATGGTTCGTTCATGAGCAAACGACGTCGGGTATATCGCTGTGCAGAATGTCAGGCCGAGTTTCCGGCATGGACCGGGCGCTGCGCGAGTTGTGGTGGCTGGGCAACGGTCGGTGAATCGGCCGGCGTTGCAGCAGCGGTGGCCGAAGTGGCTGCATCCACCTTGCGTCCACTCACTTCGTTCGCCGGAGACGCCGCTATGCCGTCGCCGACTGGCTTCGCCGAAGTAGACCGTGTCCTCGGCGGTGGGCTCGTGCCTGGCGCAGTCACATTGCTGCATGGCGAACCAGGCGTCGGCAAATCAACCCTCACCCTGCAAATCGCCGCCCATGTCGCCTCAACCGGTGCCTCTGTCGTGCTGGTATCGGGCGAGGAGGCACCAGGCCAGATTGCGGCTCGAGCGGCCAGGATCGGCCCCGTTCCGCGTAGCCTCACGGTGCTCGACGAGGTCTCCGTCGAAGCTGTAGTCGCGTCAATTCGAACCGACCGTCCCCAGCTCATGATTATCGATTCGATTCAGACGCTCACGACAGCCGACCTCGACTCGGCCGCAGGTTCAACGGCACAGGTCCGTGAATGTGCGCATCGGCTCACTGACGCAGCCAAACGAGCACAGGTTTCGCTCATTCTGATTGGGCACGTCACCAAAGACGGCGGACTTGCCGGGCCGCGGCTCCTCGAACACGTGGTCGATACCGTGTTGTCGTTCTCCGGCGATCGAGACGGCGAATTACGTTTCCTCCGAGCCATTAAGCATCGCTATGGCGCAACGAGCGAGGTTGGCCTATTCGAGATGACCGTCGAGGGCTTGCGAGCAGTCGCCGATGCGTCACGGCGGTTTCTGGCCGACCGACTTGCTGGCGTGCCCGGTTCGGCCGTCGTCCCCTCGCTCGATGGCCACCGACCGGTGCTTATCGAGATCCAGGCGCTCGTAGCTGGCGGATCAGGGCCAGGCGTGTACTCAACGGCGCAGGGAGTTGCGAGCAGTCGCCTGAAGCTTGTGCTTGCTGTGCTTGAGCGGCGGATTGGCTTCGAGATGGCGGGCTCCGACGTGTTCTGCTCGGCCGCTGGTGGGGCCACGGTCGACGACCCCGGCGCCGATCTTGGCGTCGCGCTAGCCATTATCTCAAGTCGAAGCGGCGTGCCACTCCGCTCCGACCTTGTTGTTGTGGGAGAAATCGGACTTGGGGGTGAGATTCGTCGAGCGGCCCAGCTTGAGCGCCGCATGCATGAGGCATACCGACTCGGATTTCGTCAGGCCATCGTGCCTGCCTCAGCCCCATCGGGGCCGACTGGCCTCTCGCTTCTGAGGGTTGAAACACTCCTGGACGCACTCAACCTGACCAACATGCTCGCCGCGGCCTGACTTTGGGAGCCGAGCGCGTTCTTACACTTCGCCGATCTGGACTACTATGCACGAATGCAGCAGCCCCCCGACTCTGGCGTTGTGCGCGCGCTCAGCCAAGTAGCGCCCGGAACGCCACTTCGCGATGGCCTTGATCGCGTCCTTCAATCAGGACGTGGCGGGTTAATCGTTGTTGGCGACGGTGCCGACGTGCTCAACATCTGCTCCGGCGGCTTCCTGCTTGACGCTGCGTTTACGCCTCAGCGCCTCTCAGAGCTGGCCAAGATGGATGGCGCAATTATCCTGGCCCAAGACGCGAGCCGAATCGCGAGGGCCAACGTACACCTCGTCCCGAATCCCAATGTGCCAACTGTCGAGACCGGCACCAGACACCGCACCGCAGAGCGTGTAGCGCGCTCGCTTGGTGTTACGGTCATCGCCGTTTCGGAATCACGCAAAGAAATTCAGATCTATCAGGGCGACCAGCGATACCCGCTGCCTCCGCTAGGTCGTCTCCTCGACCGATCGAACCAGGCCTTGCAGACACTTGAGCGTTACCGCGTACGACTCGGGACTGTTTCGAAGAATCTCACTGCACTTGAAGTCGAAGACCTTGTCACCCTGCGAGATGTCATCGAAATGTTGCAGCGGACCGAAATGGTCATGCGCATCTCGGCCGAGGTTGAGCAGAACCTCATCGAGCTCGGTTCGGACGGCGGCCTCGTTCGGCTCCAGCTTGACGAGCTTATGGGAGGCGTTGCTGACGACCGTCGCTTCTTGATTCGCGACTATTTCCACGAAGACGCCTCGTTCCATATTGAGGAAGCAATGGAAGCATTGACAACTCTCGATGATGAAGAGCTCTTCGATGAGGCCCGGCTCGCCAAAGCGCTGCATCTCGGCCAGTCAGAGGCTGACCTTGACGAACACCTGGTCGCCAGGGGTTACCGACTCCTCTCAAAGCTGCCGCGCCTCTCGGCGACGATCGTCGACAGCATCGTCGATGAGTTTGGAAGCCTCCAGGAAACGTTGAAGGCGACCAACGCCGAGCTTGAGGCCGTTCCGGCGGTGCCTTCGATACAGGTGCAAGCAATAAAGACCGGCATCGCACGCTTGGCGGAAACCTCAATCTTGGAGCGCTACGGACGGGAGTAGCCGCCTCCACTACACACTTCGGAAGGTCAGATGCGAGTCGCACTTGCTTCAGGAACGTCAGTCGAGATGGTGCTCACACCCGGCGCATCAAGAGGACTTGTAATCGCCCCCGATATCGGTGGGCTTCGGCCACTCTTCGACGAGATGGCCGCGTCGCTCGCAGCTCAATTGGGGAGAAACGTCGTATGTGTTGAGCCGTGGCCGAACCATACGTTTCCCGAGGGCGATATGGCCCCACGCCTCGAGGCGGTGCACGAACTTCACGATCTCCGAGTCGTCGGCGACCTCGTTGCGGCCGCCGATTTGCTGGGTTGCGCCGACGTCGGCATTCTCGGATTCTGTATGGGCGGCATGTATGTCCACAAGGCCGCGGCCACCGGCCGGTTTGACCGCCTTGCCAGCTTTTACGGCATGATCGAGCTTCCTGACAACTGGGTTGGCCCCGGCCAGACCGAACCGCTCACAGCGATTGCCCAAATGCCGACGCCGACCACCGAGATCGCCATTATTGGCGAACTCGATCCATACACACCGCCTGACGCCGTGGCGAAGTTACGGGCGACCGGGGTCGAAATCGTCTCGTACCCAAACGCCGGGCATGGCTTTGTACACAATCCTGATCGGGAGGACCACCGAGCCGAGGATGCCGCAGATGCGTGGGCCAAAGCCCTCGCTCATCTCGAGGGTTAACGCGAACGAAGCTCGAGTTGTTCGCGGTTGGCGATGTAATAGCGACGATCGCGTTGCTCAAGCCAACCGAGCTTCACGAAGCTAGCGATTGCCTTGTTGACCCGCTCACGGCTCGCTCCAACCATTCCAGCCAGCTCTTCTTGAGTGACGGGCAAGGCGAACTCGCTGGCATCGCCCGCAATCTCGAGCAGCCGTTTGGCCGTGCGACCAGTGACATCAAGAAACACGGAGTCGGCGAGTACGCCATCCATAGCCCTGAGCCGGTTAGCGAGAAGTTTTACGACGCGCCAGAGTTGGCTTGGTTCGGCTCGATACAGCTCTCGGAGTGGCTCATAGGGGATCCGAATGGCCTCAGACGGCTCAAGCGCCCTGGCATCGGTCGATCGGTTCTGGCCGTCGAAGAGCGGCATTTCGCCGAACAGGTCGCCGGCTTCCATCAGTGCGACAACTGACTCACGGCCATCAATTGAGCGGTTCACCATGGCGATACGGCCTGACACAGTGACGAAGAGTTCCTTTGGTTCGTCGTGCTCGGCGAAGAGTACATCACCGCGACGCAGTACCTCAGAGCTTGATTGGCTTGCGATTGCGTCGAGGGTTGCGTCATCCAAGTCGGAGAACAGTTCGACGGCTTTTAGCAGCTCAGTATCAACCATCTGGAACAAGGTAGTTCATACCGAGTGCAAAATGTCACTCTGAATCACGACAATTCCCCAACCCACGATCCCCTGCTGCCCTTATGTTGTCGGCTTCTCGTCAGATAGGGTCAACGACATGTTCCTGAGCGCAGTCGTTGTCGCTGGTGGGTCAGGTGCTCGCTTCGGTCGTCTGAAACAATTCGACCAGCTTGGCGCCAAGCGCGTCATCGATTGGTCGGTCGACGCGATGCTCGACGTGTGCGAACACGTGGTCGTAGTCGTGCCTCAAGAAGCGACGAGCGAACTCAATCGCGACGACGTCGACATCGCAGTCGGCGGCTCGACTCGAACCGAGTCGGTCAGAAACGGACTAGCGATGCTGGATGAAGCGACAACACACGTGCTTGTACACGACGCAGCGAGACCGCTTGCGAGCCCCTCACTCGTTCGCGCTGTTGTCGATGCGCTGCTTGGCGGAGCGGCGGGCGCGGTTCCCGTCGTCCCGGTTACTGACACGCTGCGTCGCGTGGTTGGTGGCCATGTTGACCGCAACGATTTCGTTTCGGTGCAGACACCCCAAGGCTTCGACCTGGCTGTGCTGCGCCGGGCGAACGAGGCTGGTGTTGACGCGACCGACGACGCATCGCTCCTCGACCTTCTCCAGGTTGCCGTGATCCACACGCCCGGTGACCCCGCCAATATCAAGATAACCGTCCCCCACGATCTGGCTCTCGCCGAGGTGCTCCTCCATGACGCAAGCTGAACCACCTCCCGAACCACAGGGACCAAACCTTCTCCAACGGCTCGCGAACAGCCTTCGCGTCGGGCAGGGTTTTGATGTTCACCCCTGGAGCGACGACCCCGACCGACTCCTTGTACTCGGGGGTGTGTCGTTCCCCGAATCGAAGGGTTTGGAGGGTCACAGCGACGCTGATGTCATCGCGCACGCCGCCACTGACGCCATCCTTGGCGCCGTCGGTCTAGGCGATATTGGAGCGATGTTCCCCGACACCGCCGCTGAATTCGCCGGAGCCAACAGCATTGAGCTTCTGGGCATTGCCACTCAACGAGTAACCGACCTTGGCTGGAAGGTCGTTAACATCGACTGCACCGTGATTTGCGATGCACCAAAGCTTGCGCCGGTTCGTGAGCAGATTATGAAGAACATGTCAGGCGCCGTCGGCGCTCCCGTTTCGGTCAAAGGCAAGCGCACCGAAGGCGTCGAAGGGCTTGCCGGAGGCGTGCAATGTCACGCCGTAGCACTGGTGGTACAGCAATGAGTGGACGGAATAAGCCAAGTGGACCTCGTGGAGGTCGTGGGCCGAAGCCTGGAAAGGGCAAAGGCGGCGGCGCGCAGAATGCCACCGACAGGGCCAAGGACCAGTCGAAGCATCGCGCCCAAGTACGCCGCGGGCTCGGTGGCGATCAGGTCGAAGGAAGGCAAGCAGTCCGTGAGCTACTCCTCGCCGGCACCCGCAAAACCCGCGAAGTCGTGATGATCGAAGACATGGACAACGCGCCGATTCTTGAAGACATCGTCGAGCTAGCCCAAGATATGAATGTGCCGTTGCGCTACGTCACGCGCCGCCGATTTGATAGCGAAGCGCTCACCGAGTCGCACCAGGGCGTTGTTGCCCGCGCCTTTGAGATTCCTGAGACCGAACTCGACAAGATGGCGACCAAGAAGGGCGCATTCTTGCTCCTTCTTGATGGCGTCACCGACCCAGGCAACCTCGGCGCCATGCTGCGGACCGCAGAATGTGCCGGCGTTACCGGCATCGTGCTTCCTCGGCACCGATCGGTGCACATCACACCAACGGTCACCAAGACGGCGGCCGGAGCGGTTGAGTTCCTACCGATGGCGCTCGTCGGCGGCCTTCCGTCCGCCATTGCGCGGCTCAAGGACCTCGACGTAATGACGATCGGACTCGACATGGGCGGCGAGCGATCAGTGTTCGAACTTCCTGTTCACAAGGATCAGGCGATCGCACTTGTTCTCGGGGCCGAGGGCAAGGGCCTTTCCCGTCTTGTGCGCGAGAGAGTCGATACCGTCGCCTCGATCCCAATGCATGGACAGCTCAACAGCCTCAACGTGGCAATGGCCGCAGGAGTTGCCTGCTTCGAGGTAGTCCGTATGAAAGCCGAACTTGCTGCCGCCGAAGCCGCGAGCGCCGAGTAGGAGCCACGCGTTCAACGATGTAGGCGCCGCAACCTCAACGAAGAAGGGCACGGCCTGAGGTGGAGCCCGCGGCGAGAATCGAACTCGCGACAACCACTTTACAAGAGTGGTGCTCTGCCAACTGAGCTACACGGGCGTGGCGAACTACGCTATCGCCCCGTTGCCATGTCGCGGGGTAGATATCGCGCCGAACGCGGAAGTCGTCTGATAGGCGGCCTATCCCTACTCGTGACAGTCCGACTGACGGTTGTTGACTAACCTCACATCGCTGTCCCATGCTGATCCCCGATTCGGGCTAGCCTGTCGGCCAGAACAGCTCGATACCCCTAGCCGTTAATCGGGAGTAGCAATGACGCAAGGTGCACATGATGCTGGTGGAGGATTCGGCCAATCGGCCGGGGGCAATGCCGCCAGGGGCGCAATGGTAATCGTTGCCGCGTTACTGCTTGGATTTGTCCTGCTCCAGCAAGGGCTGACTGGCTCTGATGGTGACGACACTGCGGCGACGGACACAACCGATAACAGTACGGTTACCGACAGCGCAAGCACCGAAACGACATCGATTGACAACCCTGAGGTCTCGGTTCCGCCTGAGACGACTCCGGCGACACTTGGGACGCCTCGACCGGCTGGTGAAGTGGCGGTGCTGGTCCTCAACGGTACCGATGGACCAGTCTCCGGCTTAGCCGGCAAAGGCTCAGACAAGCTGAAGACAAATAACTACATCACCCGTGATGCCAAGAATGCCTCGCAGCCTTCGCCGTCGGCCGTCTATTACGCCGATGGGTTCGAGGCTGAGGCTCGAGTCGTCGCTGAGGTGATGGGAGCGAGTGCCGACGCCGTTGTGAGTGCGCTCGACCCAGCAACCGTTCCAATTGGCGACACCCAGGCCGCCAACATCGTCGTTGTAGTCGGTAACGACGGGGTCATCGTCGTCTAGGACGCCCTTGACCCGCACTCGACAAACCGACGAGTCGCCTCGGCTCGTGGCTGCGTTTGACAAGTTTCGCGGGTCAGCGACCGCAAGCGAGCTTGTCGCTGCCGCCGAGGCGGCAGCAACGCGCTCAGGTTGGCAGACGACTGCGATACCGCTGGCCGACGGCGGCGAGGGGTCGATCGAAGTCGTTGGCGGGCCGAACAAGGTCGTCACAGTCACTGGACCATTGGGCGATTCAGTTGACGCAGGCTGGCGCCTTGACGGCGATGTAGCATTTATCGAGATGGCGGCAGCCTCTGGTCTCACCCTGGTCGGAGGTGCCGCCCAGAACGATCCGCTGTCGGCGGACACTTATGGAACTGGCGAACTCATCGCAAACGCGATCGAGCTTGGGGCTCGCACGATTTACGTGCTCCTTGGCGGATCGGCAACGACCGACGGCGGCCTCGGGGCGCTTCGTGCACTCCCGCCAGCACCTCGACTGAAAGAGATCAAGATAGTCGTCGCCTGCGATGTGCGAACCCGATTTGCCGACGCCGCACGCGTATTCGGTCCTCAGAAGGGAGCGACACCGGCACAGGTCGAGCTTCTTACACGCCGGCTGGTGCGCCTCGTCCAAGTCTACGAAGAAGACTATGGCGTTGATATCTCAGAGATCGAGGGTGCAGGTGCGGCGGGCGGTCTGGCTGGTGCGTTGTGTGCGGTTGGGGCCAAAATCGAATCGGGCTTCGAGGTGTTGGCCGAGTGGGCTGCGCTTGACGAAGCCCTTGACGGAGCCGACCTTGTGGTCACCGGTGAAGGATTTCTCGATGATGAGAGCTTCAACGGGAAAGTTGTCGGGGGAGTCGCCCATTGGGCCAGCTTCGCCGATGTCCCAGTGCTCGCAATTGTGGGAGACCGCGACGCCGACGTCGAAGTGCCGGCCAACGTGACCGTAGTGTCGCTCGTCGAGCGGTTCGGTCAGCACGCGTCGATGGACCAAACGGTTTCATTGGTCGGCCAAGTTGTTGAGGAAGCCCTCACGCAGCGTGCGCCCTAAACCTCGGGCTACTTAGTCGCTTCCCTTGTTCGTTAGCCAGATAACCCCGGCGACGGCGCCGAGGACTAGCGCGAATTTCACAAGCGTGAAGAGGAATCCGAGGATGGTTGACACGACGATCCAAGCCACGATTGCCGCACCGATCGCAAGCCCAATGCGAAGAGCGGATGGCAGAGTTGACTGGTCGGAATCGGTACCCACCTCGCTGATCGTACTTCCTAATCTCTTGCGTGGCAGAGTCGCGGTCGCTGGTTAGTCGCTGGTGAGCGTGATCACTGCAGCTTTCGCGTCGGGTACTGATGGTGCAACGAGGTCTGGTCCCGAGACCTTCCGCTTGACTCTCGGACGGAGCATCAACAGCGCGTCAGCCACGATGGTGAGTGGGTCGACGTCGGCCGCGTGGCGAAGTCGGGCACACGCAACGGCGTCGAACGCTTCTGAGGAAGTCTTTTCAGAGAGAAGTTCGACGAGCTCGACGACTCGACTGAGCGGTGAGTCGTACAGGGTCTTCGGAGTTGACATGACGGAACCTTTCGGGCTGATGCTTCTCCAATCGGCAACTTCGGTCGCGAAACTTGAGCGTCTTGTATGTCATTTGACCTACGAATGTCCCAAAACTCTGCCCGAAAGGCCCTAACCACTAGGCCATCGTGCCCTATGCGCTCATTGCGAATGCTGTTTGCGCCGAAGGTAAAGAGTGTTGTGACGGACTATTCCCCTTGACTGTCACAACTCCTCTCGGCGGGAACCGGGATATCGACCGACGGCATTCGTGCCGTCGGTCGATCCAGTTTTGCCTCGTGTGTGGCGTTGGCGTTAGCACTCTCGAAGGTAGAGTGCTAACGACCTTTTCTGCACATTGCTTCCTCGGAGGAAACGCCTGATGGCGAAAGAAATTACGTTCAACGATGACGCCAGACGCAAGCTTGAAGCCGGCGTAAACACGCTGGCCGACGCGGTGAGGGCAACTCTTGGCCCGAAGGGCCGCAACGTGGTGCTCTCGAAGAAGTGGGGCGCCCCGACGATTACAAATGATGGCGTCTCAATTGCCAAAGAAATCGACCTGGAAGATCCTCTTGAGCGCATCGGCGCCGAGTTGGTCAAAGAGGTAGCGAAGAAGACCGACGATGTCGCGGGCGATGGCACGACTACCGCCACCGTGTTGGCCTGGTCGATGGTGCGTGAAGGCATGCGTAACCTCACCGCAGGCGCCAACCCGATGGACCTGAAGAGGGGCATCGAGGCCGGGGTCGCGGTTGCCGTCGAGCAGATTCGCGAACAGGCCATCGTGATCGACGACAAGGAGCAGATCGCTCAAGTCGCTGCGATCTCCGCCGCCGATCGCACGATTGGTGAGCTAATCGCTGATGCGATCGACAAAGTTGGCAAGGACGGTGTCGTCACTGTTGAAGAGTCGAACACCTTCGGCATGGAACTCGAGTTCACCGAGGGCATGCGTTTCGACAAGGGCTACATATCGCCATACATGGTCACAGACACCGATCGTATGGAGGCTGCGTACGAGGACCCGTACATCTTGTTTGTTGGCTCCAAGATCTCGAACATTCGTGACCTTGTTCCACTCCTCGAGAAGGTCATCCAGTCTGGCAAGCAGCTTGTCGTCATTGCCGAAGACGTCGATGGCGAGGCGCTGTCGACACTCGTGGTGAACAAGCTCAGAGGAACCTTCAATTCTGTTGCTGTCAAGGCTCCAGGCTTTGGCGACCGCCGGAAGGCAATGTTGCAAGACATGGCAATTCTGACTGGCGGCCAGGTCATTCTCGAAGAGGTTGGTCTTCAACTCGAAACGGCCACGCTCGACCTTCTTGGCTCAGCCCGAAAGGTGGTCGTGTCGAAGGACGAGACCACGATCATTGACGGTGGCGGTGAGAAGGCCGATGTCGATGGTCGTATCTCTCAGATTCGCGCCGAGATCGAAAACACCGACTCCGACTACGATCGGGAAAAGCTCCAAGAGCGGCTCGCGAAGCTGTCTGGAGGCGTTGCGGTGCTGAAGGTTGGCGCAGCAACCGAGGTTGAACTCAAAGAGAAGAAGCACCGCATCGAAGACGCCGTGTCAACAACCAAGGCCGCTATCGAAGAGGGCATCGTGTGTGGTGGCGGCGTTACGTTGCTGCGAGCGCAGGCTGCGGTCTACGAACTAGCTGACACGCTCGAGGGCGATATGGCTACGGGCGCCCGAATCGTTGGCAAGTCCCTTGAATCGCCACTCAGCCAGATCGCCGAGAACGCGGGCATGGAGGGTGGCATCGCCATCGCCAAGGTTCGCGAACTCGAAGGTTGGAATGGCCTTAACGCAGCAACCGGTGAGTATGAAGACCTGAAGGTGCGAGGCGTCGTTGACGCCGCCAAGGTCACCCGCTCGGGCGTACAGAACGCCGGCTCGATTGCGGCGCTGTTCCTGACCACCGAGGCTGTCGTCTCCGATGCCCCCGAGAAGTCGCACGACGACGACCACGGGCATGGGCACTCCCACTAACGCAGATCGGTAAAACGAAAGCGCCCGGGACGAAGTTGCTGCTTCGTACCCGGGCGCTTTTAGTTTTAGAGCGTCTATTTTTCGTGCGTCACGTCGTTCGAAACTGCGTTCTGTCGACGATTGCTAGATGCTAGAACTTGACGTGTGGACCACCCTGGCGCTGCTTGCCATAGGCGAAGTTCAACAGGTGTCCGTTGAAGGCGGCCTGGTAGCCAGGCCCTGTTGCCTGGCGCAGCGTGTCGAGGGCGCCAGTAGTTGGTCGTGAGTTGAAAGAGTTGGTCATGGCCAGCCCTCCTTTTTCGGTGTAGGGGATATTTTGATCATCGGTCTCGGTGAGGGGGAAGTCAATAGAGTGATGCGCGAATACCCCATGTTTTACGTGATTGCGCCAACCAAGTGTGTCGGGTGACACCTCAATCGACCGGCTGGGCGTTTTTGCGCCAGCAAAAAGGCCGTTAGCGAGCGAAGCGAGCGGCGGCGTTAGACTTCTGTCGTGTCCCGCTCCCGAAGTGAGAAAGTACTTAGCCGGCGTGTTATTGATAACACGACGACCCGCAGGCCTGATGTGCTGTTGGTCGAGGAACCACTTTCGATTCGCGTCGGCGACACTCTTGTCGCAACCACGATGCGAACGCCAGGGCACGACTTCGAGCTAGCCGCTGGATTTGTGTTGTCTGAGGGGTACGCGACGACTGCTACTGGCGTATCGGGGATTAGGTACTGCGGGACCGGCTCGGCCCTCGAGTCAGAATTCAATGTCGTCAGCGTGGAAACCCCCCACGAGGTCGAGGTCGTTCCCCGGCTCGGCTCAACGACCTCGTCGTGCGGTATTTGTGGCAGCGACGCAATTGATCAGCTCACGAGCAGGCTTTTGGTATTGGGCGACTACAAGCCGTGGTCGGTGGCAAGGCTGATGGAAGTCTCGCAAGCGGTGCGGCCGGCTCAAGCGTTGTTTGATGCGACCGGCTCGAGCCATGCCGCAGCAGCGATTGACCGTGACGGCAATGTGCTTGTGGTGCGCGAAGACATCGGCCGCCATAATGCGGTCGACAAGGTGACCGGCCATCTCTTGCTCGCATCGAAGCTTCCAGCTACTGATCTCGCGCTGTTCGTTACCGGTCGAGCCTCGTTCGAGATGGTTCAGAAAGCCTGGAGCGCCGGGTTCACCGCATTAGTGGCCGTTTCCGGTCCGTCGACTCTCGCTGTCAATACGGCTCGGCGAGCCGGACTGACGCTTATTGGCTTTGCTAGGGATGACTCAGCGACGGTCTATTTCCCTGAATAACAAGAGGTCTGCTCGGGTCTCTACACTGGCCCGATGGTCTCACCTGCACAACCAACTGAAGGCGTCGGCGTTCTCCACCTGTTTTGGGTCGTCACTCCGTTAACTGATCGAGACGCGGTACTCGCGGCAATCGCAAAGGCCGAGGCTGCGGGCGATCAGATCGTCACAATCTCAATGCTCGGCCATAAGGCCGACATCGCAGTGATGGCTGTGGGTGACGATCTGTGGCGCCTTCGTCAGTTCCAGACCGATCTTGTCGCTGCTGATCTTGAGCTTGTCGATAGCTACGTGTCGATCACCGAACTTAGTGAGTACGCCGCTGGTATTCCTGACGAGATGAAGAACGCACGGCTCTATCCAAAGTTCCCGATTCCCGACAAGCAGTCGTGGTGCTTCTACCCAATGTCGAAGCGGCGGACCACGAACGAGAACTGGTTCACGCTCCCCTTTGAGGATCGAAAGGCGCTCATGATGGAGCACGGCACCTCAGGCCGAAAGTTCGCAGGGCGCTTGGTCCAACTCATCACTGCCTCAACCGGTCTTGACGAATTTGAGTGGGGTGTCACGCTCTTCGCCACCCGACCTGACGACCTGAAAGATGTCGTCTACACGATGCGATACGACGAAGCATCGGCTCGCTATGCCGAGTTTGGACCGTTTTATACAGGGATGGTGGCCTCTCCGGGCGAGGTGCTGAGCTCGGTTGGCGTCAGCGAATAACGCCGGATAACACGAAGATTCGGGCTTAGCGATGCGTCCGACCGCTCTACAGCGTAATCTCGTTGCTGTGAGTGACGCAGAACACACAAGCGATACGCCAGCCGATGCTGGCGCCACCGTTCCCGACCAGTCCGCCGAACCTGAGGTCGCTGATGCTGCGGCTGTCGCAGTTCCTGATGACGACCCTGAGGTAGTTGCCGCGCCCGAAGCAGTTGCCGCGCCGGAAGCAGCTGTCGAGCCCGAGGTAGTTGTTGCGCCCGAGGTAGTTGCCGCGCCGGAAGCAGCTGTCGAGCCCGAGGTAGTTGTCGAGCCGGAAGCAGCTGTCGAGCCTGAAGCGGCAGCCAAGCCAGAGGCGGCCCCCGCAACGCCAACCATCGGCGCGACGAGCTTGTCGAGCGACGTGGCCGTGCCGCACAATCCGCGCCCAGTCGCAGAGACGGCCAACCTTGTCACTGGCGTGGTCACCTCAGTGACGGCCGACGAGGTTGAGCTGGCACTTCGCGACGGCCGGACCGCAGTTATCTATCGCCGCGACATTGACCAGGCAGGCACCGACCCGACCACCGTGTTCTCCGTTGGCGACAAGGCCGATGGGGCCGAACTGCGGCGCGAAGACCCCAAAGATCGTGTTGTCTTGTCGCGTACGTGGGCCATGAAGCAGATTAAGTGGAACAGGATCCTTGAGGCGAAAGCCGAAGGCACGTTGCTCGAGGGCATCGTGACCGGAATCAGTGGCAAAGGTGTTGTTGTCGACGTCGGAGTTCGTGGCTTCGTTCCGGCTTCGCACCTCGATTTAAACCCGGTGTCCGATATGTCCAAATACGCGGGCCAGACACTGGAACTGAAGGTGCTTGAGGTCGACCCTGGTCGGGAGCGCCTTGTGCTGTCGCGCCGGTCAGTTTTGATGCGTGAGCAGCGAAAGGCAACTCACGATGCACTCGCTGGCCTTGAGATTGGCAGCGTGGTGGAAGGAAAGGTGAAGTCGCTAACCAACTACGGCGCCTTCGTCGATGTCGGTGGTGTCAACGGCCTTGTTCACCTGTCAGAGTGTTCGTGGAAGCGGCTGCGATCGCCAGCCGAAGCGGTCACTGTCGGCGACACGGTCAAGGTCAAAGTGCTCGACGTCAAGATTAAGAAGCGGAGGGTGTCGCTCTCGATCCGCCAAGTCGACGACGACCCGCTGTTGGCAGTCGAGGTCGGTTCGGTGATCGAGGGCCCTGTCGCTCGACTCGTCGAGTTTGGAGCGTTTGTCGATGTCGGTGACATTGAGGGGCTCGTCCATCTCACCGAGCTGTCGGAGTATCGCGTGTCGGTGCCCGAAGAAGTCGTGACTCCAGGTGAAGTCGTAAGGGTTAAGGTGCTGTCTGTTGATCGCAAGCGGCGACGGATAGAACTTTCGATTCGTCAGGCTGTGAGCAGTCAGTACTAGCGTTTCGTCTCGACCACCCGGCAAGAGGCCACCTTGAGTGAACCAATCTCAGATGAAGCGATGTTCGTGGCGTTCGGCCACGAGTTGGTCGCGGCAGCCGGCGCGTCGGTCGCCCAGTGGGTTGAACGTCAGCTCACGCTGCGCTTCGGGGGTGCAATCCCTGACGCTCATCGAGAATCCGCCAATAACGCGGCGGCGGTCGCAACAGTCAGCGTTATCGCTGGGTTGAGTGAGCTTGTCGCGACCGATATCGACCGGCAACGAACGACGCCCCTCAGCGTGATCCGCCAAGCTGGCGCACCCACCGCAGCCGTTCTTGCCGCGGCAGGCGTTCCGGCCGCCCGTCGTGATCCTGACTCTGTTCGCCTCTACCCCGACGATGTATATGACTTGGCCATTGGGTCGTACGCTGACCTTTCGGACGATCTACAGCAAGCAGGTATTAAGTGGGGTGCGGCGAAGGCGCATATTCATCTCGCTCGGCGGCGGGCAGAGGGTCAACGATGAGTCGTCGAATTGGGAGTGCCAGCAATGGCTAGTCGTAGTGAACCCCTGTTCGTTGAGCCTCGGCTGCGCGGCCTGGCCTACTGCGAGGCTCATTCGGCAGTGGCCGATGCGTGGCTGACCGAGTTATTTGAGCGGGTTGTCGAAGATCCGAGTGATCTCGCACTCGTTGCGATCGGCGGGTATGGGCGAGGTCGGCTCTGGCCGGCCAGCGATCTCGATGTCGCGCTCATCCACCGGAACCGTAGCGATGTGGCTGAGGTTGCAGAGTCGTTGTGGTATCCAATCTGGGACCGCGGCCTGAAACTGGGTCATTCAGTGCTTACCGTCGACGAGGCCGGTCCGCTCATTGCCGAAGAACTTGATAGGGCAACGGCGTTTCTTTCGGCGAGGCTTATTGCTGGCGATCCAGACCTTGTCTTATCGTTCACGACCGCCGTGGCCGAGACCTGGAACGATCTCGCGTATGAGCTGCTTGACAAGCTCGCCGATTCAGTTCGCGACCGGCGCGAGACCTTTGGCGATACAGCCTTCAGGCTCGAGCCCGACTTAAAAGAAGGGCACGGCGGGCTGCGCGATCTTCACGCGATGGAATGGGCGGAGCGGGCTGCTCCTGGGTTCGCCAGCGATTTCCTCACCGAGCTCGCGCCGCAGGCCGAGGTCCTGATCGAAGCGCGCGTCGAGCTGCACCGAACAACTGGCCGCCTGGGCGATGTGCTCACCCTTGATGATCAAGACCCGGTTGCGGCTGCGCTTGGCGAAGACGGCGGCACCGAGCTCATGATGCGACTCTCGCAGGCGGCTCGTCGTATCGCGTGGTTCTCCGAAGAGGCATGGAGGCGACATGCCCGCCGTCGGGCCCGCTCGACCACGTCACGGCCAGTTAGTGTGCTCACCTCCGAGATTGTTGAGGCTGAGGGGCAGATTGAGGTAAGGCGCGCCGTTGACGTCAACGAAGACCCACTGCTACTGCTCCGAGTAGCGGAGACATCGGCGACGACTGGTATGCCGATCGGGCGAGGTTCGCTCGAACGTTTGGCCTCGAGCACTGCTGACATGCCGACACCGTGGCCCCAAGAGGCGAGGGATCTGTTCGCCAGCATGTTGCTGTCAGGCAGGAACGCCATTCGCGTCATCGAGAGCCTTGATCAGTTCAATCTGATGCTCCGGCTTCTGCCCGAGTGGGAGCACGTCATGTGTCGGCCTCAGCGCAACGTGATGCATACGTTTACAGTCGACCGCCATTTGTGCGAGACGGCCGCAAACGCGGCCCAGCTCGCGGATCGAGTGACTCAGCCCGATCTGCTCGTCGTTGGCGCGTTGTTGCACGATATTGGCAAGGGGCTTCCCGGCGACCACACCGAGGTCGGGATGAAGCTCATCGCGGCTATCGCCGAACGAATGGGCTACGACAACGACGAGGTTGGTGTGCTCGTCGATCTGTGTCGCCTTCACTTGCTGCTGCCCGATGTTGCGACTCGCCGAGACCTTGCAGACCTCGGCACGATTCGGGCCGTGGCCGCTGCCGTCGACTCGGTCGAGTTTCTCGATTTGCTGGCCGCTCTAACCGAAGCCGACTCGATCGCAACTGGGCCATCGGCATGGGGAACCTGGAAGGCCGGCCTTCTCGAGGAGCTCGTCACTCGGACAACGGGTGTCCTCCAAGGTGACGAAGTGATCGTTGCTGCCGATTTTCCAACGCCCGAGCTTCTGGCCACGCTCGCGCTTGGTACCCGAAGTGTGACGGGCAAGGGATCCTATTTCACTGTCATCGACAAGGACGGACCCGGTCTGTTTGCTCGGGGCGCTGGCGTCCTCGCAATGCACGGCATCGAGGTGCTCGACGCTATGGCCTACTCGTCAGACAATGGGTTGGCTGTCAACCAGTTTGTGGTTCAGTCGCCAACGGGAGCGCCGATCGAGTGGGATCGCGTGATCGAGCTGGCGAATCGAGCTCTCGATGGGCGCATCGCCTTAACCGCCCGGATTTCGCAAAGGGCTCGCAACTACTCCCGCTACCAGCGGCGCCTTGCCGCCGCCCCGCCCCGGCGGTTCGTTGCTATCGACAACTCGATTTCCGACTCGGCCACAGTCGTCGACGTTCATGCTCCCGACTCGATCGGCTTGCTGTATCGGATGACCAGAGCGCTGGCCGAGCTTCGGCTCGACATCAAGACGGCGAAGGTACAGACCCTCGGCCCTGAGGCAGTCGACAGTTTCTACATCACCGATGTGGATGGCAAGAAGCTCGATGATCCCGAACTGCTCCGTGAGCTCGAGCTTGCCTTAACCGAAGCGATGGGAGTGGACGACCGATGAACGACCCGGTGAGGCACGAAGAGCTCATTCGATGGTCTCAAGCGCTTTCCGGGGTTGCTCGGACTGGCCTCGGTTTCACCGAGAATCCATACGAACGAGAGCGCTTTGAAGAGATTCTTGCCATTGCTGCCGATATCCATGCCCGGTCGGGCGAAGCCTCGGCCCACGCCGACGTGTTCAGGGGCGAATGGATGCGAACGGTTGGCTCCGGCATCTCGGGTTACGTCACTCCGAAGGTTGCAGTTGGCGCCGTCGTTGGCGATGACGACGGACGCCTCCTGCTGATCCAGCGTGCCGACTCTGGTGTGTGGCTGTACCCGACTGGGTGGGCCGATGTTGGCTATTCACCAGCCGAAGTCGCGGTCAAAGAGGTGCAAGAGGAGACGGGTATTCAATGCGAGGTGATCGAGCCTCTCGCCATCCACGATGGGTTGCGGCTCGGCTTCAGTCGCATCCCGTTGTATTCGATCGTGTTTCTTTGTCGAGCCACTGGCGGGTCGTTGCAGCATCACCCTCAGGAGTGCCTCGATGCCGGCTGGTTTGGTCGCGACGAAATGCCGAACCCTGTTGCGAGTTTCGACCGATGGGGTGCGTTGGCCTTTGACGCAATCGAGGGTCG
Source organism: Acidimicrobiales bacterium (assembly GCA_037968895.1). Classification (GTDB taxonomy): domain Bacteria; phylum Actinomycetota; class Acidimicrobiia; order Acidimicrobiales; family SZUA-35; genus JBBKWJ01. The sequence continues at coordinate 720 of JBBKWJ010000211.1, read as the reverse complement.
CCCGTTTACGGCCCAGTTCGATGCCCCCCGAGATCCCGTCTGGCGAGCGCCCCGAAGCTAGCGGCAATAGACCGAGCACCGCACCGCATGCGTTAGCTACCGTAGTTGCATGCCAGTTCCCGAAGCCCCTCGCCGAAACCTTCCTGCGACCGCTTCGGTGTTCTTCTTGGCGGCTGCCGCGCTGCTCAGTGCGTGTTCACAAACAGACACGGCAACACGAGTGGAGCCGGTGGTGGCAACCGCGCCGACGTCGTTCGGTACATGGGAGCCGATCGCCGAAGCTCCGATTCCTCCCCGTGCATTCGCGTCGACAGCTTGGACCGGATCGCAGGTCGTCTTCTGGGCTGGTTCGAGTTTGGACAGGGGAAATGCGTATAGCGACGGTGCGCTGTATGACCCCGTCACTGACTCGTGGAACGCGATGGCTGTTCCCGGCTGGGGCCACCCCGGCCTTACCAGCACATTCTTCGGGACGGAGTTGTTCGTCGCCGCGAAGGGCAGCGGAACTCGGATCGATCCTCTCGCCGGCGAGTGGAACGACCTGCCAGAGGTTGATGGCATGTTTCTGGCCACTCTTGTCGCCAGCGATGAGGCGGTGTGGGGGCTCGGAACAGTGCCAACTGAGCCATCTGAAATGGCCATCGCTCGCTACGACGCAGCGGCCGACGAGTGGAGTGATGGCTCCGTTTTTGCTGGTACAGATCAGGCGTCGATCATTGC
>JBBKWJ010000210.1:0-3402 GCA_037968895.1 Acidimicrobiales bacterium | reverse complement strand
ATCTCGAGCTGAGCAATATCGAGATCTTGGGCGAGCCGGTTCCACGCCTCAATCCGCCTTGGCAGTGGGCAGTTGACGCTATCGACTCCAGCCAAGGTGACCCCTCGAAGGATGAACGGTAAAACCGTCATCTTGAGATCTGAACCCTGGGCAAGTCCACAGGCAGCAACAGTGCCCCCGTATTTGGTCGTGGCGCAGATATTGGCGAGAGTGTGACTACCGACGGCGTCGACGGCTCCGGCCCAACGTTCTCGGCCCATCGGGCGACCGGGCTCGGAGAGCTCATTTCGGTCAATCGTGTCGGTCGCTCCAATGCTCTTCAGGTAGTCGGCCTGCTCGGGTCGACCAGTGGAGGCGACAACGGTGTAGCCAAGCTTCGACAGCAGCGAGATAGCCACACTGCCAACGCCGCCAGCCGCACCCGTGACGAGAATCTCGCCCTGCTCTGGCGTGACGCCATGGTCTTCGAGAGCCATAACGCACAGCATCGCCGTGTAGCCCGCGGTACCGATGGCCATGGCTTGTTTCGTGCTGAAGGCCGCTGGCAGCGGGACCAACCATTCGGACTTCAGCCTGGCTTTCTCGGCCAGGCCTCCCCAGCGGCCCTCGCCGACGCCCCAACCATTGAGCACGACGCGATCGCCCTGTTTGATTGAGTCTGACGATGACTCTTCGACTGTTCCCGCGATGTCGACGCCAGGGATCATTGGGAAGCTGCGGATGATTCCGGGCGCCCCTGTGATCGCCATGCTGTCTTTGAAGTTCATAGTCGAGTAGTCGACCTTGACGAGCACGTCTCCCTCGGGAAGACCAGCCTCGTCGATGTCGGCTACTTCTGCGGTCTGGCCTTCGTCGTCTTTATTGATCACAATTGCTCTCATGGAGATGTGTGTACCCGCGACGGGCCTTGCTAGGCAAGCGGACGAGCTAAGAACAACGGCGAATCGGCACTAGGGACCCGTCTTTGCCACAATCAGGCAATGGATTTCTCTCCGAACCCCGATCACGAACTCATCGTTGAAGGGGTCGACGCCGTCTGCGCTCAGTTCGACGACAGCTACTGGGCGAAGTGCGATGACGACCACGAGTTCCCTTGGGGGTTCTACGACCAGATGGCAGCGGGTGGTTGGGTCGGCATCGCCATCCCCGAGGAGTACGGGGGTGGCGGCCAAGGGATAACCGAGGCATCGCTCGTTCTCAACCGAATAGCAGCGTCTGGTGCTGCGATGAATGGCTCAACTGCAGTCCACCTCACAATGTTTGGTCTCAACCCAGTGGTCAAGTTTGGCAACGAGCAGCTGAAGGAGACATTTCTTCCAAGGGCAGCAGCAGGCGATCTTCATGTGGCATTCGGCGTGACAGAACCGGACGCCGGCACCGATACAAGCCGCATCTCGACCCGAGCGGTCGAAGATGGCATGGGCGGCTGGATCATTTCGGGCCGCAAGATCTGGACGAGCAAAGCACTTGAATCTGAGGTCTGTTTGCTTCTCGTGCGAACCGACGGCGAGCCAGGCGAAGGATTTGGCGGTCTCACGTTGTTCCTGGTCGACCTCGATCCGGAGTATTGCGACATCGCTCCGATCAAGAAACTGGGCCGCAACGCAGTCGCGTCCTGCGAGGTCTTCTACGACGAACTCCCAGTTGCAGGCTGGCGCATGGTCGGCGAGCGTGGTCGTGGCTTCCAACACATCCTTCATGGACTCAACCCCGAACGCATTCTGCTGTCGGCCATGGCATGCGGGATCGGCGAGGTGGCGATTTCCAAAGCGACAAAATATGCCAAAGACCGCCAAGTGTTCGGACGAGCGATTGGCTCAAACCAAGCGATCAGCCATCCATTGGCGAAGGCCCACATCGAGTTGAACGCAGCATGGACGATGGCGATGCGGGCGGCCTGGCACTACGACAACGGGCTCGAGTGCGGCGAGCTCGCCAACAGTGCGAAGTATCTCGCGGCCGAAGCAAGCTTCTTCGCTGCCGACCAAGCAATGCAGACCCATGGTGGCCTCGGTTACGCGAGCGAATATCACATCGAGCGATATTGGCGTGAAGCCAGACTCCAGCGTCTTGCCCCAGTTAGCCAAGAGATGACGCTCAACTACATTGCCCAGAATGTGCTTGAGCTTCCGCGTAGCTATTAGTGAGGACTTCTCGCAAGGGTCTAGTCTTGGCGGCCAATTGGCGGGTACGAGCGGGGTGGCGGCTCCGGATACGACGTTCCCATCATCGGGGGCCTCGTTGGCGGGGCGGTAGGCGGAATGAATTCGCCAGACGGCGGGACCGTCGGAAAACCAGCTGCTGGTCTTGATGGTGGTCGAGGAGCTTCAGGGGGTCGTGGGGATGCTTGCCGCGCTGAGCCATCGTTCATTGCCCTAAGCGCCTGCACGTTCGTGTAGATCATGAAACCCATAAACAGCCCGGCGAAGAGGAACCCGATCTGCCAAGCGATGATCGCCGTAATTGCAGCGACGACGATGGATAGGTAGCGAATTGCTCTCGTTTGATCTCGTCCAGTGACGATGTGGGCGAGGTGCTGCACGATATGACCCCCGTCGAGGTCGAGGATAGGCAGCAAGTTGAATACCGCCCAGATGATGTTTAGCCAGACGGCATACAGGAGGGCGATCTCAAGGGTGCCTGTCGGGCTCAACACATTAAGCGCGACATAGGCCGGCAATGCGATGAGCGAAAGCTCGCTCGCTACTCCAGCGGCCGAGATCACGACGTGCTGCAGCGAAGTAAACGGGGCCACGCCACGGCAGGTGGTGAGCCCACCAAAACCCATCAGTCGGATGGAGATGTCGGTGCCGCCAAAACGTCGGAAGGCAAACGCATGGCCGAGCTCGTGGACAAGCAACGAGACGCCGGCTACTCCGGCAACCGCAAGCTGATCATTGAGCTCGCCTGCGTTGCTTGCGATGAAATACATGATGAGGAAGAAGAACAGTTCGACGCGAACCGGAAATCCGAAGAGAGAGAATTGTGACGAACCCATTCCGTCAGTATCGCAGTAGTTAACTGACTCCGTTCGCCGCGCCCCAGATGCGGCCTGTGACACAATCACAAAATGGTCCACGACGCAGCAGCCGAAGGGTTCGGCCAGCAGGCAACCACGTACCACCGAGCCCGCCCCTCATACCATCCTGAGCTGCTCCAACGAATCGCTTTGGTGTGTGGCCTAGGCCCCATTGTCGACCTTGGCGCCGGGTCAGGCATCTTCACTCGCCAGCTCGTCGACGCTGGCTTTGCGGTCACTGCCGTTGAACCAGTGGCCGCGATGCGAGAAACACTCACAACAGCTGTGCCCGAGGCGGCCGTAACCGATGGGACAGCAGAGCAGATGCCGGTTGCCGCCGCGTCTGTCGACCGACTAGCGGCGGCACAGGCGTTCCATTGGTT
>JBBKWJ010000209.1:0-6539 GCA_037968895.1 Acidimicrobiales bacterium | reverse complement strand
CATGCTCATGCTCATGCTCATGCTCATGCTCATGCTCATGTACGTGTACGTGTTCGTGCTCGTGCTCGTGCTCGTGCTCGACGACATGCAGGTGATCGTGGTCGACGATGAGTTTTCGCTCGCTCCTCACCGACCTCACTCGTCTGATTCCAGCAAAGGCCCCTTGGAACACAAGCATCCATCGGCTGCGGAGCCGAAACTCGCGACGGCTTCGAATCAGATCAAAGAGAATCCAGGTGCCGAGTCCGATGAGCGTCGCGCCGACGACGCGGCTCATCCATGTGTCGACTCCGCTCGGAAGCGATGCCCCAAACACGATGGCGAGGGCACCAAGAACGAAAACGACGACAGCGTGCCCAAGCGCGTAGAGGAATGACAGGAAGAACCCACGGCGCCGAGTCGCAGCAGTGCTGCTGAGGTCGGCAATCGCCGCAATGTGGTCCCAATCAACGCCGTGCCTCATGCCAAACAGCAGGGAGGTAATGATCAAGCCAACTGTCATCGAGTCGTAGACCTCGCGCTAGCTCGGGTATTTGGCTCATCCGTCGAGTGCTGCATCTCGTCAGTATGACCCACCTGGGGTGTCGTTAAACATCAAATTGTCGAAACGAAGAAGAAACTCGTCGAGGCGATCGAGCATGTCGACCGGCCACTCCGCTCGGCTGACGCTCCTGCTCAGCATCGCTGCGAACAAACCTTGGACGTATTCCAATCCAACCCCGTCCCGGCTCCGAACCCTTCTCGGTGTAACTCGATCAAGCACCAAAAAGGGGAACTGAATATGACTATCTGGAAACGACGTTCTCGCGTCATTCTCGGACTGGTAGTCGGTGCAGGCGCTTTCGTCGTCGCCGATCCAGCATCAGCAAAGACCGTTGAACTCGAGTCGGCGTACACGGCCGAACTCTCGACTATTGGCAGTAGCACTGCTACAGGAACGGTTTCGATCCGATCAACGGCATCCGGCCTGGAGGTGAGTCTCGTCGTAGAGGGCACATCCGCCGGGCGCGGTCACCCCGTCGTGCTGCACGGCTCCAACGATCCGGCGGCTCGTTGTCCCAGGCGCAACGACGATCGTGACGGAGATGGCTTCGTCACCGATGGAGACTTGGAACGTGTCGCCGGTCGGAGCCAGCTCGCGCTGACCACCGAAGGCGACTCATCGGCTTCCTCGTCATTCGCCCTCGATCGGGCACCAGTCGCCGACGAAAGTGGCCGCGTCGAGCTTCGGCGAACGCTGCCTACCACGCGGGCACTGCGGGACGCACTCGGCAGTCTGCAGATCGTTGTCTACGGCGACGATCTGAACTTCAACAACCGCTACGACGGCCAAGGCCTCAGCGTGCCGGCAGAGCTACGCATTCCAGTGGCATGCGGCCAGATCCGTCTCACCAACATTCGCCTCTCCGACGAGTTCAGCTCGTCGACTGGCGTCCCCGGCATAGTCAGTCGCCTCTACGTCGCGATCCTTGACCGCTCACCTGAAACGGAAGGGCACGCATACTTCGTCGACCAGATCGGGCGCGGTGCACACCCCGTCGACGTCGTGTGGGCAATGGCGGTGTCGCCAGAATTCAACAGTCGGTTCGGACCGAGACTGTCTGGCACGACCGAAGGCTGGGTCGACTTCGTCTACCAAGCGGTGTTCGGCCGACGAGCAGACACCCTCGGACGGCAGTACTGGATCAATCAACTGAATCGAGGTCTCCTCCAACGCGAGGAGTTGCTGTTCTACTTTGCCGACTCCGCCGAATTCAAAAACATCACCTCAACATCATGACCCTGCGAACGCGATCGCATCTTCGTGACTTCGCTACTTTGCTTGGCGGTCTGGTGTTTGGCGCCCTGGTTGCCCTCGGGATCGGCTTCATAGCAAACCGAGACGACGCAGGCGCGACCACGACCTATGCCCCAGATCAGCGAACCGTCGTCATCCCGACGCCGTCAGACATCGGCCCTGGAGAAGCGACCGCGGTTGACGCGGTGAACCTCTTTCTGGATTCTCTCGTGCAAGGGCAAAACGCTGCGTCTCTGGCCTTGTTGAGCCCATCAGACCGCGATCAGATTCGCAATGTCGCCGTTTGGGATTCTAAGCAAGCCAGCCAGGTCGGCACGGTAGTCGACTACTCAGTTCCGGTCGTCGTGGTCGATCCAGGTTCCAACACCGCGACGGCAACATCGACGCTGACGCTCACCCCGTCGCTCAACTTGATCAACGGCGTCACCGCTCCCGAGGCAAGCGCAACCTGGCGGCTCGAGAACGATGGCGGCTGGCGAGTCAACTTTGCATCAAGCGTGATTGAACCCCTCTATTTCGGCCTGTCCGGTAGCGACCCCGACATCATTCGGGAAGCCGCACTGGCTTGGCTGCGCTCCGGCGGCGCCTGCGACCCCTCAGGCGCCGCCGGACCAAACGCGGTGTTCAGAGGAACGATTCCATCGCTCACTGACGAGCTGTGTCAAACGGCAGCGGCGTCAGACGTCGGCGACGTGACCGACCTCCCAATCAATGAAGCATCGCAAGGTCTTGCTGCTTCATTCGGCCCTGAGGTTCGCATCTGGGCCCGGGTCGTTCCGCTGGATGAACCCGTTGCGGCCAGTCTCGTGCTCGCACCCGTAGACGATCGGTGGGTCGTAGTCGACGTGATCTCTCAATGAGTTCTGTTCTAAATCGAATCCGAGGACCGCCTCTGTCCAGGACGACCCTGAGCCACCAAATGAAAGGGCGGAAATGCCTTTGTCGAATCACGTGCGAGTTCAGCCAAGAAAAATCAACAAATGAAAGGAAACATATGTCCCTAAGACTTAGGGCAAGACCAGCAATCGGGGCCGCAGGAGCATTGCTCTCTGGTGCACTGGTTGCTTCAACGATGGGAGGAGCGGGAGCATCGAGTCACCGAGATGCACCGCTAATCGCTCAAGATCCTGTCGCTGACAACACTGACGTCTACGCGTTCGTCTCACCTGACGCACCGGACACCGTCACCTTCATCAGCAACTTCATTCCGCTTGAAGAACCGGCCGGTGGGCCGAACTTCTTCAACTTCGGTGATGACGTTCTGTATGAAATCAAACTTGATACCGACGGCGATGCTGTCGTCGATTTCTCGTACCAGTTCCGGTTCACAACCACCGTCGCCAATGCCAATACCCCTCTTTACAACGAGGGAACGATCGGCTTTGCCAACGGTAAATACACGAACCTGAACGTCGCTCAGACCTACACGGTCACTGAGGTCGACAAAAACGGGACCAGCACGGTGCTCGGCAGCAATCTCATTGTGCCGCCGAATAACATCGGGCCCCGGTCGACTCCGAACTACGCAGCCCTCGCACAGAACGCCGTACTAACCCTCGGAAACACCGGGATCAAGGTTTTTGCTGGCCAACGTGACGAGGCCTTCCCCGTAGACTTGGGATCGATCTTCGATCTCGGTGGGCTTCGGCCGCTGAACACGTTGCATCTCGCCCCACTCGGTTCCGAGAAAGGCGTGAATGCAACTACAGGGTTCAACGTTCACAGCATTGCGTTGCAGGTTCCCAAAAGCCGAATCGTTGGTTCGGATCCGGTAATCGGCATCCACTCGACCACCTCACGTATGGATACCAATGGCAATTGGGTTCAGGTCTCACGACTTGGCCAGCCGCTGGTGAACGAGGTAGTCGTTCCGCTGTCTTCGAAGGACGGTTTCAACGCCACTCCTTTGAGCGCAGGTGACGCTGCGTTCCTCCCTATCGTGCAGGACCCTCGCATCGCCGAGCTACTCCCTGTGCTGTATCCAAATGTGTTCACGTGTTACCCAAATCAGGCAGCAGACGCCACCAGAGATGATCTGGTGACGATCTTCCTGAAGGGTATTCCGAACGTGAACCAACCCACGACTGTGGTTCCGTCCGAACAGCTCCGCCTCAACACGAGCATTGCTCCGACCGCCGTGTCGCAGCAGAAGCCGCTCGGATTGTTGAGTGGGCAGGCTGACGGGTATCCAAACGGACGCAGGCTGCGTGACGACGTTGTCGACATCAGCTTGCAGGCTTTGGCCGGCGCAACGCCGCTCGGAGAATGTGCTGGGAAGTCACCGAACAATGCGCTCGGTGACGGCGTGTCTGGAAACGACATGCCATATCTCAACACCTTCCCGTACATGCCAACACCGCACCAGGGATACGACCACGCACATGATCACACCAACGCCGACGACAACAATGTCGTAAGCGATGGTTCGACCAATTCACGTACCGATCAGATCATCCGGCTGTACAAGGCTTACTTCCTTCGGGCGCCTGACTCAGACGGTCTGAACTATTGGATCGACAGCAAGATTGACACCGTTGCAATCAGCGATGAGTTCGCCGTCTCGGCCGAGTTCGTTGCTACTTACGGGTCATTGTCGAACCGGCAGTTCGTCGATCTGGTCTACAAGAACGTCCTAGACCGCACCGGTGAAACCGGCGGAGTCGACTACTGGACGAACCTTTTGGACACCGGCTTGAGCCGTGGTCGGATGATGCTCGAGTTCTCGAACACACCCGAGTACCGAGCGAAGTTCTGACCTCGCCCGGTATTTGAAAGGAAATCATGCCAACCTCAACTCCAACTGAGAAGAGGCCGGCAACGCCAGCGGGGCGAGATGCTTCGGCATCTCGCCCCAGGGCAATCAACTTTGTTGGTCTGCTCGTCGTTGCTGCTCTCGCCGGAGCCCTGTTCGTTAACGCGTTCTCCGCGAAGCCCACCCTCGACTCCGCTCCCCCAATCGAACAACTCCGCGCTTGGGTAAAGGACAACCCGACCGATCCCGTCGCGTGGCAACAGCTCGGCGATCTCTATCTGGCCGACGCCGGAGCCGCGAACAACACTGCGGCCTACCTCTCCGCCGAAGCCGCTCTACTGAAGGCGAAAGCTCTACAGCCCGACAGAGTCGAAACCACTCGCTCGCTCGCAGTGGCCGCCGTTGGTTTGCACCGTTTCGGCGACGGCAAAGAACTCGCACTGACAACGCTCGAGACCCGCCCCCAAGACCGCGTCGCACTTGCTGCGCTGGTCGACGCCGAGACCGAACTCGGCTCCTACGACGACGCTATGCAGGCCGCGGAACGCCTCGTTTCTCTACGTCCTGATGTTGTGTCTTACTCACGCCTTTCGTATGTCCGCCAGCTCACCGGAGACCTTGACGGCGCGCTCGAAGCAATGTTCGCGGCCAAATCCGCAGCCCTCGGTTCGTCTCCGGACGAAGCCAGAATCAACCTGTTCCTCGCCGAACTGCACAGGCAGATCGGCGATTTCACGAGTGCCCGATTGTTCTACCAAGATGCCGCAGACGTCGCCGTCATGTCAGGAAGAGCCAACCTCGGTCTCGCCGAACTCTCTGCTCGTGAAGGGGACTACGCAGAGGCAACACGTTTGCTGGCGATGCCGGGCGTTACCGACACCGGCCTCAGCGCCCTGCAGGTGCGGGCGCGAATCGATGCGGCCACGGGCGACCTCGACGGTCTCGAACAGCAGATGCGGTTGATCCGCGACGTTGTCGCCACGTCGATCGGGGCAAACATCGGGATCGATCCGAGCGCTGCGTTGCTCGAGGCCGACTTCGGCGAACCCGCTGTGGCGCTCGAGCTCGCCACGAAGGTGCTCGCAGCCCAGCCAGGCAACATCTATGCCCATCAGGCCCTTGCGCTGGCCAAATACAAGAACGGCGATGTTGCCGGTGCCATCGAGCAGATCGAACAGGCGCTGCGCACTGGATCTCAAGACCCACTTGTGCTCGCTCACGCGGCGCAGATCTACTACGCGGCAGGCAATTACCGGGCCGCTTCTCTCTACCAAGCCGCCCTTTCGATCGACCCCGGAGTCGTTCGACTGTACGACGGTCTAACCCCCGAAATGTTTATCGCCATTGATCCCGCTGCCGAGGAGGCATCCCCATGACCACGAACCGCACGCATCGCCAGCCGTCCACCCGCAGGCCGCATCGGCTGACACGCAAGATTGTTGCCGTCTCGATTGGGGCGACAGCAACACTCGGGATACTGGCTACTGCGGCCTCAGCCCATCCGCTCGGCAACTTCACGGTCAACACTGCAGCCGAGGTGATCGTTGGGCAAGACGGCGTACACGTCAACTACGCGATCGACATGGCCGAGGTCCCGACGTTGCAGTCTTCGGCCGATGCTGACGGCAATGGCGATATCAGCAAGGACGAAGCCAACACTTTTGCCGCCTCAAAATGCGACGAGGTCGTAAGTGACGTCGATGTCGTAGCGGCCGGCCAAACCCTTGGTCTCAAGGTGAGCGGTGCATCGGCCGCGACGGTACCCGGATCGGCCGACTTGCCTACGCTCAGGATCGACTGTGTGTTCAGCAGCTCGGAAATCGACGCTGCCGCCAGCACGGGCGGTCTGAGCGTCGCGGTTGACGACCGATTCGGTGAGTCGCATATTGGGTGGCATGAGGTGATCGTTGTCGGCGACCGGATGACCATCGAGTCCAGTGACGTTCCCGCCGTGAGTCCGAGCGAGCACTTGAGTGCGTACCCAGCCGA
>JBBKWJ010000208.1:0-19980 GCA_037968895.1 Acidimicrobiales bacterium | reverse complement strand
GCAACAATGAGGTTCGCTCGCTCGAGGCGCTCCTGGTCACGAAATGTCGGTTCGTACACGTGCGGGTCGGCGTCGTTTGGGATCAGCGTGTCAACAACGATGTCAGGCACACACACGATCTCCGAGACAATGTCGGCCCATATCGCGGTCGTGGCAATGATCGTTGTGCTTTGGCCGTCGTCGGCAATGTCGTCGCTTCCCGCGGAGTCGGTGCGGTCACTGCTACAAGCCGACGCGACCAAACCGAATGCGAGGAGTAGCGCCCCGCCATGTCGGAGCGGGTGCGGAGTCAGTGCCATGGAGCCAAATGATAATGAGAATCATTCTCACTAACAACCAACACACCCTCAAAACGCAAGGATCGGCTAGAACATCGGGATGCCGCTCCATCTCCGATCCGCCGTTCGCGGACTCATCGTTGACCCTGACCAACGAATCTTGTTGGTTCGGTTCAAGTTTCCGCGCGGCGTTGTGTGGGGCCTACCCGGCGGAGGTGTGAATCCGGGCGAGACGTTCGCGCAAGCGCTCCATCGTGAGCTGGCGGAAGAAACGGGAGTGCGGCCGACGTCAATTGAGGGTCCGATCTGGAACCAGACGGTCTACTTCAACGACTTTGTCCGGTTTAGTGGCCAACGTAATCGGGTCTTTCTGGTCAGAGTCGACTCAGCAGAACTAAACCCGAGCATGGATAGCGATGCCCTAGCGGATGAGATGATTACTGATATGGCCTGGTGGACCTTGCCTGATCTCGAAGCAACCAAGGAAGTGACGGCACCATTCGCTCTCGCCCGCCACGCGAGGCTGATCGTCGAATCCGGCGTACCGGAGACACCATTCGAGACTGGTCCCTGAGCGTGCCGCTTGCGCCTCTTGTCCTATTCGATGCCGGTGAGCTTGGCGAATTGCTGTAAGTAGCTGCCCATGTCGAAATAGTCGCGCCAGAGAGTGATGAGGCCATCTTCGTTTACCTCGAAGACCCCGGCGATGGGAAGTTCGAGCCACCCGTCACCAATTTGGAATCGATCCATGCGCTCGTTGTAGACCCGGTTGCCAACTTCGTGTTGAGCAACAACAATCCACTCGACCTCGCCTGCCACATTGAGGAAGTTGTTGAGCGTTTCAACCATTCCCTCAACGCCGATGATCGGCGTGATCGGCATGTTCTCGTAGCTGATGTCCGGCGCGACCATGGCCGCAGCAGCGGCGACGTCCTTCCGCTCGATAGCGGCGATGAACGCGGTAACAACTTCGGCTGGCGACATGGGCTGAAGGTAGCAGGTCGCTAGAACAGACGAAGTACTCGTCGGACCATCGAACTAACTCGCTTGGCTCTCGGACTGAAGTAGCGGTCCGCGAGAACACTATTTGCTGCTCGGCTCGCCCCCTCGGAAAAGGTTGGATAGGCATGCACAGTCGTCGACAGTGTGTCGATCTTGGCGCCTGCAGTCATGAAGGCGACGATCTCGGCGATGCTCTCCCCTGCCGCCTCACCAACGATGGTCGCGCCAACAATTCTTCGCTTCTTGTCACCGACGAGTTCGACCCAGCCTCCTGTCCGTCCGTGCGTTATGGCTCGGTCGAGGTTGGCGTAGTCGAACCGCTCGACGATCGCCTTGGATCCCCACTTCTCACGGGCTGCTGCGCCGTCGAGCCCTACCCTTGCGATCTCTGGAGCAGTGAACGTAACCCAGGGGATCTGGTCGTACTTGGCCTTCTTACGCGCTTTGAACAGGGCGTTCGCCACGACGGCCCTGGCCTGGTGTGCGGCGACGGGCGTAAACGGCATCTTCCCTGTCACATCTCCGGCAGCGAAGATGTTGTCGCCAGTAGTCCGCATCGTGTCGTCGACGACGACGTGGCCTCTTTCGTCGACGTCTACACCGACAAGCTCAAGTCCGAGGTTCGCAGAGTTGGCCCGGCGGCCGACAGCCACGAGAATCCTGTCGAAGTCAACCGAGGTTCCGTCGGCCAGATTAACTCGGTATGCCCCTTCATGGGCCTCGACTGACTCGGCTCGAACACCGACTCGCACATCGATGCCTTCGGAGCGAAGGACCTCGCCCAGATAGGCGCCCACCTCGCTTGGCTCACGGGGAAGTAGGCCTGCTTCGGCTTCGATCAATGTGACGTTCGATCCGAGTCGACCGAACGCCTGACCAAGCTCACAACCGATCGGCCCCCCGCCAAGGACGACAAGACGGGCTGGGAGGGCCTTGAGGTCCCAGACGTTATGGCTGGTCAGCGGATCCGCGTCAACCAGCCCCGGAATTGGCGGAACCACAGGATGCGAACCGGTCGCGATGAGAGCCGAACGAAACTCGATCACTCGGTCGCCAACCTTGATCTTGCCTGGGCCGAGAAACTCGCCTCGGCCGATGATGACCTCGACTCCTTCTGCCTCGAGGTGCTCAGCCGAATCATGGGGCTCAATAACGGCCTGCGCGCCTTTGACGTGTGCCATGACTGCAGGAAAGTCGATCACTGGTTCTACTGCGCTCAGTCCAACTGACTTCGCGTTACGCATATCGCTTGCCAACGCAGCCGCGGACAGAAGCGCCTTGCTTGGCACGCAACCAGTCCAGAGGCAGTCGCCCCCTGGCTTCTCCATTTCAATTAGGACGGCTTTGGCCCCAAGGCCCGCAGCAGCGATAGTGGCGACGAGGGCGGCCGTTCCCCCACCAATTGCCACAAGATCGTATTGGTTGTTGCTCAAAGCGCGTCCTATCTGCGGGATGGTCAGTCTTCTAACCGGATTAGCTTGCGGATACTTCCGCCACACTAGATTGACGGCACGCCACGGAGGACCACTGATGGATTTCACGCATTCGAATCGTTCCCTCACGCTGGCGTCAGACCTCCGAACTACGGTCCTGGACTGACGAGCCTCGACTACGCCCCGCTCGCTGAGATCCTCGGCACAAGTCGGCTGGCCCAAGAGGCAACCAACTGCGACGCGCCATCAAGTATCAACGGTGATGCTCTCATCCTGTATGGGAGCGCAGCCCAGAAGGAGCAGTGGCTGACGCCCCAACTTGATGGTCGGATCCCGCCGCGTCACGACACCGCCGACATTCCGTGTTTGTCGTGCCCAGAGATACTCCAGGCCTCACCGTGGTTCGCAATCTGCCGAAGTTTGGTTACCTGGACGCCGACGGACACACCGAATTGGCACTCAACAACGTACGTTTGCCAGCCGACGCACTCCTAGGCAACCAGCGAGAGTGCAGCACTGCATGAGGACCATCGGCGTCGCGGAACAGGCCCTCTCGCTCCTGTGCGAACGGGCAGACAGTCGCTCCACGTTCGGCGGACTCGTTTCGTCTCGAGCGAACATCCAAGAATGGATCGCAAACGCCCGAATCAACATTGATTCGGCCAGACTCATGACGTTGCACACTGCGTGGTAGATGGACGTCGAGGGCGACAAGGCAGCGGCGCCCGACATGTCGGCCATTAAAGTTCTCGTGATGCAGACGGCTACTACTGTCGTTGATCAGGCAATTCAGGTGTACGGCGCAGTCGGCGTCTCCGACGACACTCCCCTCGCTCGCATGTACGCGTCGCTTCGGTCGCTGCGAGCTTCGTCGCCAACAGGCTGCTCGCCAAGGCTAATCGTTGAGCGTGTGCTGCTGGAAGAACTCCCACGAGGCGGCCGTGGCGTCGATATCGAGCGTCGTATAGCCAAGTCCGCTCGCTTCGAGGATCGCAGCGAAGGGTGAGCCGGGCCATGTGTGCCCGCCACCAATAAATTCGTAGAACGTCATCGGAGTGTCGTTCGCACAACCCTGATAATCGTACGAAATGAGTTCTCCAGAAATTTCAGTCACGACCGGCTCCGCCGAGCAACCTGCGTCAGCCGCGAACTCGGCAAACTCATCGGGCATGACCTGTGAGAAGAACTCGACGAGTTCTGGCGGGGCTCCGGAAGGTAGGAGGCTGCTTGAGCCTCTGGTTCCGTCGTACGGCACGACGCCATCGTCGGTGCCATGAAATGCGATGAACGGCACCGCTCGAGATGGTTCGCATTCGTCGGGATGGGTGAGTCCGGCGACCGACGACGCGGCTGCAATCTTGTCGGCAAGGTCACAGATCAGGCGGCTCGTAAACAGTCCGCCGTTTGACATTCCGGTGGAATAGACGCGGGTTACATCACCGCAGAAGCGCTCAGTGATGTCGTCAATTAGGGCTGACGCGAAGGCAACATCGTCGCGGTCTGGTGTGTCGAGCTGAATCAACTCCCATGAGTTTCGATCATCACCAGGGGCGGGGACTCCTGTCGGGCTCGCCACAATGAAACCTTTGGACTCGGCGAGCATCTCATACGCAGTGAAGGTTGCTTGGACTGAGCCCTCCGAACCAAGACCATGCCAATTCAGCACGACGGGAGCGGGTGCCTCAGCGTCGATCGCTCGGGGCAAAAACACACGGACGGCGTAACTCGTTCCAGATTCTTCGAGCGTGTATTCGGCGACGCCCGGCGTCCCGCACTCTGTGACTGGAGCGACCGTTTTCGGCGTCTCGGTAGTTTGCACCGCAGTAGTGGCCGTCTCGACAACCTCGGTCGTTACTGGAGTCGACACGGCCGCAGCATCCACATTACTGGCACACGCTGCCGCGACCAGGGGTAGAACGAGAAGAGCAGCGGACGAAGGTATTCGAGAGTAGGGGGAATTCATGCCGTGACTGTAGACAGTGCACTGCGGCGTCCCGCGCCGTGGCTAATCGTACGGAGAGTGGTTGACTCGACCGCTCAGGGCATCGGAGACCTGATCTATCGCGGCGACGACGCGCGCAACAGGGTCGTCGTCGCCACCACCAAGGCGCTGCTTTCGCTGGAAGACTGTGATGATCTCGTTCCAGCGAGTCTCTTGGGTTGGCGTCATCTTGCCTCGAAGTTGCGCCAGCTTCAGAAGATTCGCCTCGGCCGCTCCAGTCAATGACTGAGACTCAGCCGTGTAGTGAGCGTCGAGAATCTCCTCAACTTCATCCTCTGTCATCGCTGGCAGCAACTGTGCTGCCAATCTCGTCATATTTCGGTATGAACCTTGCAGCAGAAACGGCGGTTCGGTGCGATATGCATCCCCTGTCGCCGCAGACGCGATGTACTGCCTATTCACTGTCAGAACCGTCTGCTGGACAGTTCTGAGGTGATGGAGCAGGCGAACAATATCGTTCTGTTCGGCCGCAGAATAGCGCTGGGTCAGCGCCGCTTCGTCGACCGACCCACCATCCAGGCCAGCCATGAACGCATCGAGGTCACGCCCGATTCGGGTCACAGCCGGGTTGGATGTGAGAGAGTTCTCGATGTAGCTAAGCGCAAAGGCACGCTCACTGTCTGCCAGCACATCACCCAGGTTGTAGGTATCGGCACGGTTTGCCAGCATGTCGGGAATACGAAACCGCTCCCCCGACTCTGTATACGGATTGCCGGCCATGACGACGGCAAAGCGCTTTCCACGAAGATCGAACGTGCGCGATTCGCCTTCAAGCACCCCCTCGACTCTTCGTTGAGCATCAGTGAGTGAAATGAAGCGCTGTAGAAACTCGGGATTCGTGTGCTGAATGTCGTCGATGTAGAGGATCACGTTTGACGCAATCGCAAACGCCATGTTGATTCGATCGAGCTCACGACGAGACGTGCTACTCGCCGCCTGAGCCGGGTCAAGCGATGTGACATCGTGTCCCAACCCCGGTCCGGACACCTTAACTAGCGCCATACCTAGGCGATCAGCCACGTACTCAATGAGTGTTGTCTTGCCGTAACCGGGAGGCGACAGCAGCATCAGAAGGCCCGATCGTGCAGCAGATGTGTCGTCGACAGTGCCGATCTGGCGAGCCAGGTTGCCGCCAATGAGCGGGAGATACACCTCGTCGATAAGCCGGTTTCGCACAAAGCCTTCTGGCACGTGCGGCACAAGGTCATGTACGCGGAGGTTTCCCTTGAGCTGGTCGACGATTTCACGCCGAGCCGCCACAAATGCCCGGTGACGGGGCGCAACATCGTTGCGTTGGTGGCGGGACAGGTCAAGCAGCTCGTCGAGAGACACTCTGAGCGTGCCATCCTGAATCGTTGGGTGACGTCCTAGCAGACCGCTGACGGTGCAGTCGAGATCGATCGTGCGAATACGGCGCTCAGGCTCTGGGAACAGGAGCGTGACGACAATCTCGGCTGCGATGTCGTAGGGTGCCGAAGCGGCGACGTACCGCTCAAGTACCTCTCGATACGCTCGTGGATTTTGGCTGGCCGACGTAAGCACCGATTGCACTTTCTGGTCGCCGGAAAACAGCCGCACATGGCGCGCGGTCTCGTGAGACATCGACGGAGCGAACCCCGCAGATGCGGTGAGTTCGTCTGCCATGTAGCTGCCGAGAACGGGCTCAACTGCTTGTCCGAGCTCGGCTGCCGCCTTGCCACGGCCGATCCAATCGACCCGCTGTTCCTCGCTCAGTTCGTCGAACCAGTGCCACAGCGCCTCGGCCCGAACACGGCTTGGATACAGGAGAGGGCCAGCAGTCGCTGCGCCTGCTGCCCACGCCGATACGAGGAGGACTGCATCGTGGTCATGCACACCGCGGTCGTAGCCCTCGTCGAGACGAGAGTCGACTGCTTCGCGAACGACGTCTTCCCACATTGGCACTTGTCCAGAACTCAAGGCGTCGTCAAGGATGCCGGCCGCGAGGTATGCACCCCGGTAGAGGTCACGCGACTCCGACACCAGCGGTTCGCTCCACAGGTCACGGTGCGCTTCTAGGCGCTCATCGTGGAGGTCGAGTGCGAAGTCTGTTCCGGTCAAGACAGCCTGTAAACGTCCGTCTCGGGGCACGATCGTCAGTTCGCGGCGCTGTTTGTCGACGCTAAAACGATGGCGACCAAGTTTGATGAGCTCGCCGTCGAAGAGTTCGGCTCGATCGAGAATGAGGCGCGCCGCATTGTCGCGAGCCGCCCCCAACTGGCTCTTGAGTTCGTCCGCCTTTACGGCCTCGCCGAGCTCGCGAAGCTGGTCTGTCAGGTCGCGGACGCGAGCAGTCATGGGATCAGCGGCAAAGAACCCGTTCACATCGTCCACGGACGGAAGTGCCGCCGCACGTTCTGTGATCCGTTCGAGTGTTCGCTCGGCGGCTCCAACGAGCCGTTGTGCTTTGGCCTCCCGTTCATCGACGAGTTTCTGGCGCCGCGCCGAGACCGTTTCGGTTACCTGCTCGCGACGAAGTTCAAGCTCACGGATCTGCTCGTCGCTGCGCGGACCAGCAGTCTCAAGCTGTTCGAGCTGCAGAAGAAGCCGCCCCAACGCTTCGTCGCACCCCTTCGGCTCATCGACTCTGCTCAGTGCCGATGCAATCGACTGACCAAAGAGCCCAAGCTCGGTTGCGAACGACGCTCCGGTCTCTGCCTCAATCAGCGATTCTTGTTTCGTCTCGACACGAGCTCGCACCTGATTTAAGGAAGCGAGAACCTGCGACACCTGTTCGAGAACTGAAGTTCGCACTCGGGGGTCGTCAACAACAAGGTCGCCAACGGTGGAAGAAACCACGTCCATTGAGGTTGCAACCCCGTCGACTTCCTCAAGGAGCTCACGCGCTGCGATTGACGACCCAGCTTCGTCGATTGAACCTGTGATCCGCGCTAATCGTTCGTGGTAAGGAGCAAATGCTCCGTCGCCTGCGAGGTGTCCGGCCGCCTTCTGAGCCGTTGCGGCGTGGGCTGCGGTTGCTTCGGTTACTAGTTCGTCGACAGCGGCCACGTCGACTTCAGGCTGGTCTCGGATCGAGTGAAGATGGCCCAGATCGTGGCGATAAAGCCCTAGCAGATTGATGAACGCTTCTGTGGTCGCCGGCGGCGAAATTCGTTCTTCTTCGTGATGCTGATTGAACGTCTGACGCGCTTCGTCGAGCGTCGCCGTTGCCACGGCTTTAACCTCGAGCACTCGTTCGAACTCGTCAATGACCTGTCCAGCAACAACCTGCATCTCTCGTGCCGGTTCAGCGAGGTTGCCAACATCGACTGACTCTGCCCAATGATGCTGGTCGAGGAAGCGCCCCACGGAGCCGAGGAGGTCACCGTAGAGCTCCGACGAGGGTTCAATGCTGCCAATGAGTCTCGAAAGCGCAAGCGCGTCAGCAATGCCTCGCACGAGCGCAGCATTTCCTATTCGGTCAAGGTCGGAGATCTCGCGAGGTTGAGCGGCGAACCATTCGTCGCTGGCGAATGGGGTCTCCCAAATCTGCATTGGGTGAATTCGGGTGGGCTCATGTTCTTCGCGGAACATCACCATGGTTCCGTCAGCAAAGATCGAATGCCCATCGCACCGAAGTGGAGTCGTGACCTCCTGGCGAACCACGTTGTATGGCAGGAGGATCGACCGTCCTGATTCCTGCTCGTAGAAGACATACAACATGTCCTCGCCATTGGGTGATCGCACAACCTCAAGTAGTTCCATCTGGTCGGCCTCGAGATCGAACGACTGGTGTTGTCCATTCTTGAGAAAGACACCTCTCGGATGGATGAAACCCTGTCCCTCGGGCAACTGGCGAAACGCCTGACCAAGTTCATCAATTCTGGTGGCAGTGTGATCGAGCAAATTCGCGACGTAGTAGCGATGGTCGAGCTCGCCGTACGGCAACAGGTCGATGACGATGAGGTCGCCACACGTTGCCCACCGGATTGTGCAGTCCGCAAGTGACTGGTCGGCATGGTTCACCGGATCGCTCAGCAGAAGCGAACGGTCGGGCATCATCAGCTCAATGGTGCCGTTGAGAGGGTTAATCAGTACCCGGTCCGATAGCGAGACGTGTGACTCGCCGACATGGTCTTCCCGAGTCACCAACGTCCAGTCGACATCGTGGCGAGCAGGCGCTTTGTGATCACGTTCGCCGCGAGCGTCGAGGTACTGGAGTGACCCGTCAGGATTGACTGACCATCTCAGAACTCGGATGTCAGAACGCGCTGTCCCAATGCGGAATACAGCGAGCATGCGGTTCGCAACACGATACAACTGCTGGACTCGAGCGTCTTTGTAGTACGTATGAAGCTCGTCGAAGTCGCGTCGAAACTGGGCGTCGTCAAGGACAGACGCATCGAGCCCGTTCGGGTTCGCGTTAAGTACCATCTCGCCTGACGACGAACGCTCCAGATTGTGGATAGCAAAAATGTCGTTTGGCTTGACTGACGTCAGCGCTCCCGGTGCCGGGTTGTACGCAACAATGAGTTGGCCGTCGATACTTGAAACATCGCGGGGCACGTTTGCGTTTTCGCTACGGAGCCGCTCGGTTCCCCTCAACGCGAATACGGACGACCCAAAGACCTCGGTTCGACGCTTGTTGAGCGAACCAGCGCGCTCGGCGAGCGCAGTTGCGCTCGCCTCAAGCCGACTACGAAGGAGGTCATAAGTGCTCACTTGCCGAGTTTGCGAAGCAGATCAGCCACAGTGAGGTCACGGATGCCGTCAGCACCCATACCTGATACTGCCTCACCAATCTTGGCGATGAGGTCTTCCTTGCCTTCTAGGTACGGGGCTGCCGCGGTGGCCGCGACCTCCGATGAGTCAACGAATGCGTCGACTGATTTGCCAGCCGAAATAGAGCCGACGAGTCGGTCAATGAAAATGTCCGAGCCGCCGACAATATCGATGTTGGCATTCTCGAGACCGGTCTTCATCGCGTCGGCCTGAGCCGTTGCGACACCGACTCGAGCCTCGACCTCGGCAAGTCGCACCTTGGTATCTGCTTCAAGCTCGCGTACGAACTCTTCGTGCTCTTGTCCAACGCCTTCGAGCTTCTTCATGGCTTCAGCCTTTTCGGTCAGACCAGAGGCCTCGCCCTTCAACTTGGCCTCTATGGCGGAGGCTTCGGCGGTTCCGAGCTCGCGAACAATCTCGGCCTGTGCTCGCTCGACGTCGACGTGTGCGATTCCGGTTTCCCGAATTGCGTTTGCCTTTGCCCGGTCAACCTCGACCTCGCCGAGTCCGATGGCAGCTGATTCGGCTTTCACACCTTCAGCTAGTCGAATCTTCGCTTGTGCTGAAAGATCGGCGGCCTCCATTTCGGCCTTGGCCAGAGTGAGCTGGCGCGTCGCTTCATGGCGGGACGCTTCTTCCGCGGCCTCAGCCTTCTTAATGTCTTTGACGAGGAGGCTCTGAGCCTCACCCTCGGCCATGACCACGATTGCCTGCCGCTCCCGATTCGCTTGCTCGACAACACGAAGCGTCTCGATTGACTCTTCTTGCTCAGCGACGGTCTTCTCTGTGGCGACCCGGCTCCGCCGAATCTCGGCAATCGTGCCCTTCTCTTCTTCCAACGACTTCTCGGCCGACAGTGTCTCGACTCGGCGAGACATCATTTCAAGCTCTTGTGCCTTCTGCACGCGCTCGGTTTCAACCGCCAGCACTCGCTCGCGGTTCTTCCCTGCGACTTCGACCTCGCGCTGTAGGTTCTCTTGCTCGATCCCAATCTTCTGTTGAACTTCGAGATTAGCCATCTCAGCTCGAAGTGTTTCTTCGGCGACGATGGTGTCAATTGTGGCTTGCTCACGAGCCTTGACGGTCTCGACCTCGCGACGTTGACGCGCTTCGGCATCGGCCTGCTGACGCTCAAGCTCCAACACTGCTTCCCGTGTCTCCACGTTCTTGGCCGTTATCTGCTTCGACTCGTCGTTCGACGCGTTATTGGTGGCTACGCGCTCTATCGCAGTGAGCTCAGTGATCTTACGAATGCCTTGGGCGTCAAGAATGTTGTTCGAATCGAGCTGATTGAGGGGAGTCTGCTCGAGATAGTCGATAGCGACGTCTTCGAGCGCGTACCCGTTGAGATCGGTGCCAATGACGGCGATGATCCGATCACGGAATAAAGCCCGCTCGGTATAGAGCGAGACGAACTCCATCTGCTTGCCAACGGTCTTCAACGCTTCGGAGAACTTGGCAGCAAATAGCTCCTCAAGAGTCACAATGTCGCTAGCCCGGTTGCAACCAATGGCTTGAGCAACCTTGATGACATCCTCTTCGGCCTTGTTCACCCTGACAAAGAAGTTGACCTTGATGTCAGCCCTAATGTTGTCCTGGCAGATAAGCCCTTCAGCGCCTCGACGATCGATCTCGATCGTCTTCACTGAGATGTCCATCACCTCGGCCTTGTGCACCACCGGAAGGACAACTCGGCCGGTGAAGGTGACGGCAACTGTCTTCATCGTCGAAACGACCAACGCCTTACCTTGAGGGACCTTCTTGTACAACGTCGAGATCATCGCTGCGACTGCGAGTAATACAAGCAACACCACCGCTACGACGACCAAAATGCCGATTATTACCGTATCCATGTGACCCCTTATCCTTCTTTTCTTACTTCGAGTGTGTGTGCAGGACTAGCTCTGTGCAGTCCTAGAAGTCCAACAGTCCTGCTGCGATCTGGAACTCACCGTCGTTATTGACATCGATGAGATGTGCCTTCGTGCCTGAGCGCAGCTCATTGGGAGCCGGGCACCGCACCTGAACAATATGAGTTCCGTATTCTTCGTCGACCACCTCGGCTTGCCCGAAACTTTCATCGACATGACCGGTCTTGACAACGCATTCCCGACCAATGAGATCTTCTCTATGCATCGCGGGGTGAACTGCGAACAAGGGCGCCGCGAGGCGAGCGACCGGACTTGCTACGAGCAGTCCACCGATCAGGGAACCGAAGATGATTGGTAGAGCCAACCATAGTGAGGTCGATCCTCCATCGGTCACGAGAAACACAAGAATGAGAGAGATAAGCCACGCCGTGAGCGACACCACCGTGATCACCAGACTGAATGGGATGCGGTGAAGCCCAAGTGCCGCCAGTAAGCCAGCAGACGCCTCGAAGTCAGTATCAACATCGGCATCGAGGCCAACCTCCGCTCCGCTGTCAATCCCGCTTACAAGGCTGACAATCCAGTAGCCGAGCGAGATCAGCAACAGCGTCGTAAAGAGCGCCGTTGGCATGCCAAATGCTATTTCGATGAAACGCTCCACCCGACTCCCCCAAATCTGGTGCAGTGGCCAAGATGTGCCGCCAGTCACCGAAGTATTGCCGTCAACCTGATGTAGCGCAAACGACGAGACGAGTCGGAGAGTTCCCGAGAAATGTCCGACGGCTAGAAGCCGCCGTCCCATTCGTCGTCTGAACCGCCCTGAAATTCAGGCATTGGTTCGGACGAATCGGCGGGTGGAGCGTCGAGATTCACAGTGCCCGGTTGACTCGGATCTGCGTCTGAGGCGGCCGGCCATTCGCCTGTGCTCGACTGTTGCGATGCTGATCGTGACGACGTAGCACGAGTACCGTCTGAGTCTTCGGAGTCTTCAGGGCTGTATCCGTAACACATCTGTTCGCCGTCGACGTCAAATGCCTTACCGAGCGAGCCAACGGTGAAGGTCGAATAGTCGCCCGACTTCTTCAAGACCTGCACCACGCCGCCATCTTCCTTGAGTGCCTTCTCAAGTGATTCGACGGGCGCCATGACGGCCCACTTACCTGTCTTAGTTTTCCGAAACTGGGCTGGCTTGGGGTCGCTCATACCAGAGCTATTCTGCCAGACGAGGCGAGGTCACGCGTAATCAAGATCAGTCGTCGTCGATGTCGGTTTCGCCGTCGTCACGATAGTCCTGGTTTGTCAGCGGTTCGGTCGATGTAGTGACAACACCACCGAGATTGGCAACGATGCGCTTCAGATACCGGTAGTAAATTGCTCGCGGAACCACTTCGTGGCCGGGCCGTTCAGAATGCAGATACTCCCGGACCTTGCCTTCGCAGAACTGACGAAGCTCGTCAACGTGTTTCCAGTTGTCTTCGACATCGGACGTCACCGGCGCAACGAGCAGAAGCCCAACCTGTCCAAACATTTCGGAGACCTGCCGCCTGATCTTCATTAGTTCGTTGAGATCGGCGGCATTCGAAAATGAAACACCCTCTTCGGCCAAGTCGAGGATGTTCTTCGCCTGGTCACCGATTCGCTCGAGCTTCTTGATGAGCAAGGTGTAGCCGAGTACCGTGCCGATGTCGCCGGCGCCCTGCACGCTGACGTGCACGACGAGCTCAGATCGCAGCTCCTTCTCGGCCGCGTTGATCCGGTGATCAGTGCTTCGGATTTCATCGGCGACACTCTCTGGATCGATACCAGTCAGCAACGCGTCAGTAGCAAGGTCGAACGAATGCCGGCAATCGGCGAGCATTTCGATCATGCGCTTCTGGATGTGATCGATGCCTGGTTCACCACCACGGCGAAAAAATTCAAATACCACTTGATTTCCTCTCTCAGCGGAGAATTGCGAGACCGACGACTGGCACGACCACAAATAGACCAACTACATATGCGAGGGCCCACAGTTTCTGATCAACTGCCATCTCGGCGAGACCCTCAGCGAGCCTAATCGGGATGTCACGAGCTGGTTTGAATCCGTAGAGCAACACGATGCCAGCAACGTTAAAGGTTGTATGTACGAGGCCAACGGTGAGCGCCTCTGGAACGCTGGCCGCCATGGCTGCGAGTAACGCAGTGATCGTGGTTCCGACGTTGGCGCCCAAGGTAACCGGGTATGCATTGCGCAGCGACAATACACCAGCGGCGGTCAGTGGAATGAGAATTGATGTTGTGATGCTCGATGACTGGACCGCGACCGTAATGACGAGACCAAGTGCCATAGCTATGAGGCCGCCTCCCCGTCCGAGCACCGCATTCAACGAACGCTCTACACGGTCGGCGACAAGGACTCGCATGTTCTTGGTGATCATCGTGAGCGCAAGCAGAATGACGACAAGACCGGTGACCAGCAATGAAATTCCGAGCCAGGTTGTCTCTAAGCCGACCGCAGACCAGAAATCCTTAATCAGCGAGACTGGTTCCTTAACCCACGCCTTCACCGGGCTCTTCCAGTCGCTGCCAGCTGAGCCGACCAGTCGCCCGCTGATTGATTCCGCGACCCAGGTCAGCCGGCCAGTGAGCAGTTCGAATGGAAGCAGAATTGCAACGGCGAGCACGTTAAAGAAGTCATGTACTGTTGCCGCGGCCAGCGCTCTCTTAAACTCGTTCGACTGCCGAACGTGACCCATCGAGACGAGCGTGTTTGTCACCGTGGTACCGATGTTTGCACCCATAACCATAGGTACTGCGTCTTCGACACCAAGGGCCTTCGAGGCAACGAGACCGACGATCACCGAGGTGCTTGCCGAGGAAGATTGGACCAGCACCGTGCCAAGAATGCCTACGAAAAGGCCAGCTAGCGGATTGGACACGCTCGAGAAGAGACGTTCCTGCGTGTCCTCGCCCATCACCTTGATTCCGGATTCCAACGACGAAACACCGATGAGAAAAAGGTAGATGAGACCGACAACGAGCGGTCCACGAATCCACGCACTCATTGTTCGGCGGGAAGTGTCAGTGGCGAGATCAGTCGTCATGCCTTGTCGAAACTAGCGAGCTTTCGCTTCATCGTGAATGACCAAGGACCCTAAGACACGTAATTTCTTCGGTCGTTCAACGGCTGTTCACCTCCCGTTCACCTTGGCGGCCACCATTTCGTCGTTCGACTTCGGCTCCCGTAGGATGCAATCCGTGACTAGTACTGATCCCGACCCAACCACCTACGACATCGAGTTCTTCTGGGACCCGGTCTGTCCTTTCGCTTGGGTTACCTCACGTTGGATTGTCAAGGTCGCAGAACAAACTGGCTACGCCGTTGACTGGCGCTTCATCTCGCTCCGCCTTCTCAACAAAGACAAAGACTATGCAACGGAGTTCCCGCCCGAATACGAGCAAGGTCACACCGCCGGACTCCGAATGCTTCGGGTTGCGGCTGCGGTTCGGGCCGACCTTGGGCGCGAACCACTTGGCGCTCTCGTCACTGCCTATGGCGAGAGCTACTGGGACCAGCCGAAGGGTTCGGGAATGCGTGAGCGCCTGAGTTCGACCGAGCACGTCGAAGATGTGCTGCGAGCAGCGGGATTGCCTATTTCGTATGCGGCTGCGCTTGACGACACCAAGTGGGACCAGGAGCTCGACGAAGAGACTGAGCTCGCGCTAACCCGGACGGGCCGAGATGTTGGCACACCAATAATCTCCTTTGAGCCGCCGCATGGTGTGTCGTTCTTTGGACCAGTGATCTCACGGGTGCCTAGCGATGCCGAGGCGGTCCCGCTCTGGAGCGCCGTAACGACGCTCGCAGCCTTTCCTGGCTTTGCTGAGATGAAGCGCAGCCTTCGCGAAGTTCCTCAGCTCGCAGTCTTTGGTGCTGTCGCAGCAGGCGCGCAGGAAGATTGGCAGGGCGGCCATCGGCGCGGACACCTTGCCAGCGATCAAGGCGACACCCAAGATCAGGCGTGACACGAGAATGAGGGCAATCCCCTACGTCCGGGTTCGGCACGGTGTGGGAGGATCGAGACCATGTACGAACAAGAGAACCAGCGACTAGCGCAACTGGAGAATCGGGTTCGAGATCTCGAGACCGAGGTGAGGTCGCTCCGCGAGGCCAAAACGCCCTGGGCGGCTCGCACTTCCGCCGATGACTTGGCTGCGATGCCGCCGCCGCCCATGGCAGGCACACAATCCGCGCCTGGGCCTCCTCCGCTGCTGTATTCCCCGCCCGATCAGACTCAGCTCGATCAGACCCAGCCCGCTCAGCGGGCCCCTCGTCCCGAACTCGATTCTGAGGCTGTCCTTAAATGGGGCGGCATAGCGCTCGTCGTCCTCGCTGTTGGGTTCGCCCTCAGCACGGCTATCCAACGGGGTTGGATAGGTCCTGAACTTCAACTCCTCGGGGCCATGCTGCTTGGCGGCGCCCTTATAGCTGCCGGAGTTCGAGTTCAACCAACCCGCCCGCACTGGACAGCGGCTCTCTGCAGCGGCGGTGTGCTCACGTTCTTTACGACATTTGGTTCGTCACTCTTCGTCGACCTTGTCGGCACCAACGCGGGATTGGTGCTTACCGTCATCGTCATGTTCGGTGGCTACGGGTTGGCTCGCTTCATCAACTCTGAATGGGTGGGTTTGGCTACGGCCGGCGGCGGAATCGCAGGCGGCGTGGCATTGCAGGTTTGGGACAGTCCAGTTGTCCTCGCGATCTTGTGGGGCCTCATCATTCTCGGACCGGGACTGGCATTGGCGCTAGAACGAGGATGGCACGGCTTACGACTCGCAAGCTTCATCGGTCTTGCAGCATGGTTCGCTGGAATCTCTCACCTAGCGGACGACACCGGCTCGCAGATGGTTTTATTGATCGCCCTTGCGATCGTCGCTCTGGCGGTGCTGTACCTCCCGAGCATTGGGAATCTTCAAACGGCCTGGCAACAACTGGAGGTGCAGGGTGCAGGTGCTGTCGCCCCCTGGTTGCTGCTCTGTATCGGTCTGGGCCTCGAGCTCGACGGAGAACCGGCATGGCGCTATCTGGCACTCGTTGTCACTGTGGCCGTTGCGTTCTTGGCATTCGTAATGCGCCAATACGTGAAGCCCGCTCATTTTGTGTCGACACTCGTCGGGGCGAGCGTGACCCTCTCTGTGGCGCTCGGGGCCTTCGTCGCCGCCGAATACACCTTCCTTGGCCTCGCTGTGCAAGGTGCCGGGCTGCTCTTGCTCCGCCGCTATCTAGGGAACAGTGTGCGAGTGCTTGTCAACGCCCTGGTGTTATTGGTCATTAGCTCGGGCTGGGTGGCTGTCCTCATGCTCGAGGCGTGGACAGATAACGTGACGATCGGCAACGATGCGCTGCACCTCGCAACTATCGCGGCCTTGGCCGCCGCCGTCTACATCATGCAAGAGCGAGAGTTGCGCTACATCGGGGCGTTCGGCCTACTCGGACTTGCGCTCGCCTGGCTCGGATCAGTCTTGGTCCATCTCCCGCAAGGACACGCGGCAGTTTCGCTCTCGTGGGCTGCCGTCGGAACTGCCCTACTCGTTGGCGGCGGCTACTTCCGCCGCCCACTCGTCGGCGGGACAGGTCTCGGCGTTCTCGCATTGACCGTCGCCAAGCTGCTTACTATCGACCTTGCGTCGGTCGATGCGCTGTGGCGAGCCGGCCTCTTTCTTATCGTCGGCCTCGGCCTGCTTCGCCTGGGATTCTCATTGCCGAAGCTCATGGGAATTGAACAACCAGGCGAAGCGCGCCAAGGTGCCGCGCTCGGCGGCGATGACCAACTAGCTCAAGAACCCAGGTAGCTGTTCTGCAATTTGCTCGGGAGTAACGGTTGGAGCGAAGCGGGCCAACACTGCACCGTCTCGACCGACCAGGAATTTGTTGAAGTTCCACACGATGTCAGATGAGCCATCGTCATTCGGCTGTGCGGCCTTCAGGTAGGTGAAGAGCGGCGCCTCTTGTTCGCCGTTGACATCGATTTTGGCGAACATGGGAAAGTTCACGTCGTAGTTGTCGGTTGCAAAGGCAAGAATCTCTTCATTTGTCCCTGGTTCCTGGTTTGCGAACTGGTTGCAAGGGAAACCCAAGACGCTAAAACCGTCGTTGGCAAACTGCTCATGAAGCGTACGCAGACCTGCGTACTGAGGCGTAAGGCCTCAAGCGCTGGCGACGTTGACGACGAGGACAACCTGGCCTTCGTACTGTGCGAAGTTGACGTCGTCGCCGACAATCGACTTCATTGAGATTTCGTGGAACGTACCCATTGGGTCCTTTCAGATGAAGCCGAAAGGTTACCGGCCGGGCGGGCACTCTGGCGCGTCAGGGAGCTGAGGAGTTCGGTGCACGACCAATTGATACGATCTCTACAGCGAAGCCAAGGACAGGAGAAATATGGACGTCACCGTCGTCGACTATCAGTCATCTGAGGCGCCACAACGCTTCACCGAGAGTCTGTTGAAAACCGGATTTGCGGTCGTTGTGAATCACCCGCTCGACTGGGCATCAGTACAGGCGATGTTCGACGAGTGGAACGCATTCTTTGATCATCCCGGGCGGTTCAACTACCCGTCCGGTGACGGCGCACAAGGCGGCTACTTTCCTCCCACGGTGGCCGAGACAGCACAGGGAAACACCATTCGAGACCTCAAAGAGTTTTTCCACATCTACCCATGGGCTCCGTATCCAACCGAAGTCACTGATGGAGCGTTGAGGTACGCCGAACAGGCAACCGAAGTGGCTCGGACGCTCCTCGACTGGGTCGAGGCCAACACCCCTCCTGAAGTAGCCGAACGATTCTCCCAACCGCTGTCGTCGATGATGGACGAGAGCACAAGGAGCCTCCTGCGGATCTTGCGCTACCCACCGCTTGAGGGCAACGAAGAAGAGGGAGCGGTCAGGGCCGCGGCTCACAAAGACATCAATCTGCTTACAGTTTTGCCATCGTCAAACGAGGCCGGTCTTGAGCTGCTCGGAACCGACGGCAACTGGTACGCAGTGCCCTGCGATCCGTCGTCACTCGCGGTCAATGCCGGAGAGATGCTCGAGCTTGCGAGTGGCGGCTACTACCCCGCCACGGTCCACCGGGTGACTAACCCGACTGGCGAAGGGGCAAAGCGGGCCCGCATGGCCGCGCCCCTCTTTCTCCACCCAGCCGACGACGTCATACTCGCTGAGGGCAGGCCAGCGTTCTCGTTCCTGCAACAGCGAATCAAAGAACTACGAGGCGAGAGTGACTGACCTTCTCGGTCAACCGTCGGCCGGTCCAACTGGTTTGCGACAGCTCCTCAATCGCGACGAACCGCTGCTACTTCCGGGCTGTTACGACGCGCTTGGCGCACGGCTCATTGAGCTGGCTGGTTTTGATGCTGCGTACATGACCGGCTTCGGCTCGGCCGCATCGCTGCTCGGCCGTCCAGACGTTGGACTCCTCGGACTAAGTGAGATGGTTGACAACGCTCGCCGAATCACCCAGGCCACCAGCTTGCCAGTGGTCGCCGACGCCGATACGGGTTACGGAAACCCGATAAACGTCATCCGAACCGTTCGTTCCTTCGAGCAAGCGGGAGTTGCAGGCATTCACCTCGAAGACCAGGTTTCGCCGAAGCGGTGTGGGCACATGGAGGGCAAGGAGGTCATTCCGCTAGACGACATGATCGCCAAGGTCAGCGCCGCTGTGGCTGCCCGGACCAACCCTGACTTCGTCATCATCGCTAGGACCGATGCGCGAGCCCCGCTCGGGTTGCAGGCTGCTATCGACCGGGCCAAGGCGTATCACGACGCTGGCGCTGACCTGTTGTTTGTTGAAGCACTCGAAGACATGGCTGAGATTGAAGCGGTGAGCAAGCTACTTTCTTCGATCCCGCGTGTCTTCAACTGGGTAGAAGGTGGCAAGACACCGCCTCTCGAACTCGGGGAAATTGCCGATCTCGGTTTCGCGGCCATCCTCATGCCGATCGCGACAATTCTCGCGGCAACCCAAGCGATGGTCGAGGTGCTGAAAGGAATACGACAGCGAGGCACTCCAGCCGGCGTCGTCGACGGGCTTCCCTCCTTCGCAGCATTTACCGACTTGATCGGACTTCCTGATGTCATTGCGACCGAAGCGCGATTTAAAACCTCCTAGCTCGCCACCAGAACCGTTTATCACTCAGTAAGACCGCCATTGCATCCTTGGGTCGTGATCGGAGTCTCGTGCTAGCTTCGTTTCGAACGCCATACGGACGGAGGGCCCCAATGGGAATCATGGACAAGCTCAGAAATGAGCTAGTTGACATCATCGAGTACATCGATGACTCGAGGACGACGCTCGCCTGGCGGTTCCCCCGCTACCAAAATGAGATTAAGAACGGCGCTCAGCTAATAGTTCGAGAGGGACAACGTGCCGTGCTCGTGTATCGCGGCGCGATGGCCGACCAGTTTGAACCGGGCAACTACACGCTTGATTCTGAGAACATGCCGATTCTCAGCACCTTGCAGGGCTGGAAGTACGGCTTCGACAGCCCTTTCAAGTGCGAGGTCTACTTCGTCGCCACGCGCCAGGTGACGGATCTGAAGTGGGGCACACCGAACCCGGTGATCATGCGCGACCCGGACTTCGGGCCGGTGCGCATCCGCGCCTTCGGCA